>DYES01000088.1 GCA_020725585.1 Desulfovirgula sp. | reverse complement strand
TTTCCTTGATAAAACGTGCCCCTGGTATTTAGAGTTCTATTACGGGATAACCATAGGCGGCCTGGTTGCCGTTCCCTTGAACTACCGGCTGGTGGGGCGGGAGTTGATTTACATCCTGAATAACTGCCGGCCGAAGGCAATCATTGCCGGGAAAGACTACACGAAGATCATTGATACCATCCGTGACCAGATCCCAACGGTCGAGCACTTTATCTCCATGGAGCCGGCCGACGGCTACGTCCTTTACGAGGACGAGATAAAAAACGCTTCGCCAAAAGAACCCCGGACGGAAATCTCGGCCCAGGACTTGGCGGTAATCTGCTACACCAGCGGGACAACCGCGATGCCCAAAGGGGTTATGCTGTCCCACGGAAATATCTCGGCGAACGCGGCCAACCAGAACCTGGGCATCTCCCTTTCCCCGGATGATATAGTGTACTACCCAGCCCCCTTGTTCCACGTAATGGGCTGCATGGCGATGGGGATGATGGCCTTGGGTTGTACAATGGTTTATGAAGAATTCAACGTGAACACCATTTACGAAACCATCCAGCGGGAAAAGGTCACCGAGGTAACCACCACCGCCGGGCCGTGGACAATTTTGGTAAACTCCGGGGTAGATGCAAAAAAATATGATTTGAGCAGTGTGCGTACCATCCTGGCCGGGGGCAGCCAGATGCCCAAGAGAGTTGCAGAAGATTTGTTCAGGATTTTTCCAAACCTGACCGTGCTCTACACCTCTTTTGCCCAGACGGAGGCGGCCCCCTTTGTAACCATCGGTCCGGTGACCAGGCAAGACATCCTGGAAGGCCGCTTTAACGAACATTCCGGGCGGGAGGTATTTCTCACGCGCGCAAGAATCGTGGATGAGCACGGCAACGATTTGCCGGTCGGTCAGCGCGGGGAGATCCTCGCCAAAGGCCCGAACGTTATGCTCGGTTACTGGGAAATGCCCGAAGAGACCGCCGAAACCCTGCGCGGGGGCTGGTTGCACACAAACGATATCGGTTATTTTGACGAGAACGGCTACCTGTACGTGGTGGACAGGAAAAAAGACATGATCTTGAGCGGAAGCGAAAATATTTCTTCAAAAGAAGTGGAAAGCGTCCTCTACCAGCACCCGGCGATTGCAGACGCGGCGGTGATCGGCGTCCCCGACGAAAAGTGGGGCGAGCGCGTTCATGCAGTGGTGGTCTTGAAGCCGGGACACGAAGCCAGCCCTGAAGAAATTACACAATTTTGCAGGGCCAACCTGGCAGGTTACAAAATCCCCCGTTCATACGAGTTTGTTTCCGAGCTTCCCAGGAACCCGTCCGGGAAGGTTTTGAAGAATAAATTAAGAGAAAAGTACCAACCAAAAAAGTGAAGATCCGTAGCCGTAGGTTCAGCTCCCACCATCATTATGGTGGCCGTTACCACGTCCGTCGGCAAAATCTACCCCTTCCTGGTTATGTTAAGAGCCGGGTGAAGGGGGCTTATAGAAAGCCAGATCGTGATTAACGCCGCGGAAATTTTCACGGTAGTAAATCATTCCTGGTCAAAAAGCTGGGCAGTCTATCGGCGGAGAAAATGAGCGAAGTAGATAAGACTTTAGAAATAAGTCTGGGCTTGCATTAGCAGAAACGGAGCAAAAAGTGGGGCCGGCAGTTTGGCAGCCGGCCCTGATGATTTTTTATCTTGGCTAGCTAGTGAAAAAAGGATTAACCATCTTTTATCTCGAAGTGTATACATTACTAGATTAAAAGATTGGATGGAGAGGATGCGGGGGAGTCATGAAAGTCAGGGTGCGCCTGGAATTGACTTTCTCCAAGTTTAGGATTAATGATGAAAAAGAAAGTTTAATCGAACTTCCCGCAGGAGCTAAGGTAAGAGAAGTGCTAAGGTATTTTCACATCCCGGAAACCGAACCGGCGGTAATTATTAAAAATGCCCGGGTGGTGAACTTAGATGATACGCTTAGCCCAGAGGATGTCTTAGTTATTTTGCCGCCGCTAGAAGGCGGTTAAAGGGCTGAACGCTGCTGATCACGTTTCTTTAGCAAATATAAAAGAAAGGGTTGTTGTTCATATGCCGACTAAAAAAGAAGCAAGGTTGCCCCTAGAAGGCGTCAAAGTCCTCGACATTTCCCGCGTTTTAACCGGTCCCTTTGCCACCATGTTGCTCGGTGATTTAGGCGCCGAGATCATCAAGGTGGAGATGCCCGGCGTGGGTGATGAGACGAGAGCGTGGGGTCCTCCCTTCATCGAGGGAGAAAGCGCTTATTTTTTAAGCATCAATAGAAATAAAAAAAGTATTGCGGTGAACTTAAAATCAGAAAAAGGAAAAGAAATCATCTACAAGCTGGCCAAAGAAGCGGACGTCATGATCGAAAATTTTTTGCCCGGCACCGTCAAACGCCTGGGGTTGGACTACGAAAAAATCAGGGAAATTAACCCCGGGATCATCTACTGTTCAATTTCTGGGTACGGTCAGGACGGACCCTACCGCGACTACCCGGCGTACGACATTTTGATGCAGGGGGAAGGCGGGCTGATGTCGATAACCGGGGAAAAGGACGGGGAACCCGTGCGGATCGGGGTGGCGTTGGTTGATATCGGGGCGGGGATGTACGCCGTAATCGGTATTTTGAGCGCCTTGATGGCAAAGAAGGAAACAGGCCAGGGCCAGTATATCGATATTTCCCTCCTTGATACAGAAGTTTCCTGGTTGACCTATATGGCCTCCAATTACTTTGCTGCGGGGAAAGATCCCATCCGGATGGGCTCGGCTCATCCTTCCATCGTTCCGTACCGGGCCTACCGGGCAAAAGATAAATACTTTATCCTGGCCGTGGGCAACGACGCCATCTGGCAGCGTTTTTGCTCTGCCCTGGAGCTAAAATTTGCCGACGACCCGAAGTTTTCCACAAACGAAAAAAGGGTCGAGAACCGCGAAGAATTGGACCGCTTGCTGGCAGAAATGTTTCTCCAGAAAGAAGCAAGCTACTGGGTTGATAAATTAAATGCGCACAAAGTGCCCTGTGGAATGATTAATTCGATCTCCGAAGTAGTTTCCCACCCTCAGGTTGTTCACCGGGGGATGGTTGTTGAAATGGAGCATGAAAAAGCAGGGAAAGTAAAGGTGTTGGGCAACCCCCTCAACTTTTCGGAAATGTCCATCCAGTACAGGCTGCCCCCGCCGCTGCTGGGGCGGCATAACGAAGAAATCCTTAGCCGGCTGGGGTATACTGGAGAGGAAATTGAAAAACTAAAAGCCGAGGGTGTAATCTAATAAAAATATTTAAGGTGCATTAAAATGCTACAGGTGTTAAGAGAGAAATAAAATTCTCGGCAGAGATGAAGAGAATTATCCGGTTTTGTTCATTATGTTATTGACAGGATATTTATAATAAATTATGATAGGGGAAATAACAAACAAAATAAATAAATAAATAAATAAATAAATAAATAAATAAATGTTTAATGTTAAGACTTAATTTTTTCTTTTCTATATAATAGAACAGTATTCTATTACATAGAACAGCCTCGTGAGTTTCTTTTAAAGCAAGCCCTGCTGGTTTGCCTGGATAGAACTATAAAATTATAGTCTTTTGGGGTGCAATTTATGGCGGATAAACTTTTTTGGGTAGTTGTTGAATATGAAGATGATCAAGTTATAGAGCCTTCCCTTGAATTGATTTCTGAGCTTTATCGGCTGTTGCAAAAAAGAAGAGGCAAACTGGTTGCCCTGGCCCTTAAAAATGATCAAGTTGCGCAAACAAATAAAGTTTTGGCTGAACATGGGATCGAGCAGGTAATTTATTTTAGCGGGGATTGCGGTAAGTCAGCGTATAAAATTGCCGCCAATGTTGCTGACTTATCCAAAAGAGAAAAGCCCGCGGCCATTTTCGCCGCCGGGACAATTTGGGGTCATGACCTGGCGGCACTGGTTGCTGCTAAGCTACGTGTGCCCCTCTTTCCGAATTTTGTGGAAATAGGTTTTGATGAACAAAACCGGCTGGTTGTTTACCGAACAATATTAAACAATACAATTGACGCAAAAATCATTGCTCGAGAAAAAGTATTGGTTGCTACAACACAGCTTGAGCAATTCAATATAAAAAAAGCTAAATTGCCTAAAGTGCCAAATATCGTCGAAATTACAAAAGATCTCTCCCCTCTAGAAGAACCCACGAGGATAATCACAAAAATTAAAGCGGACCCAAAAACTGTTGATATTGTGAATGCGGATATCCTGATCGTGGGTGGCGGTGGAATGGGTTCTCGGGATAATTTTCAATTGATCCACGAAGTGGCTGATTTGCTGGGGGGGTCTGTGGCCGGCACCAGAGTTGCCCGTGACAAGGGCTGGATTACTTTAGACAGACAGATAGGCCAAACCGGGAAGAAGGTTTCGCCTAAGTTGCTTATTTCTTGCGGTGTATCCGGCGCCATGCAACTTACAATGGGGTTAAAAGGCACCAGGAATTTAATTGCCATTAACATTGATAAAAACGCTCCCATCTTTCAACTGGCCGATCTTAAAATTGTGGGGGATGCGCCTACTATTTTAACGGATTTTATAAATAAGGCAAAAGCACTTGCGAAAAACCGGAAAGAAATTGACAAACAACCAGATCAGTAACGGTTGGAAACAAATTATTATCTATCGAAAACAAATTATTTATCTAAAAGGAAGGTTGCCGCTGTGCGAATAATTGTGCTTGTTAAAATGGTTACAGAGATTTTTTTTCCGTCCTATAAGGCAGCATCTTTGAAAGAAATCTTTGATGAGCGCAACAAAAGAAAAAAAATCAACAGTTATGATTTGGCGGCCTTAGAAGAAGCCCAGCAGATTAAAAAGACCTTGGGATATGGTTCTATAGCCGCAATCGCTGTTGGTAACGAAGATAGCAGGAAAGCTTTGCAGATTGCTCATAGTATGGGAGCCGAGGAATTAATCTGGATAAATATGGCTATTCCAGATCCCAATAAAATCAACAGCATCCAGCTGGCCAGGGTGCTTTCCGATGTGCTCAAAGAAAGAGAATTTGACTTGATCCTATGCGGAGTAAGGTCTGACGATATGGCCACAGGCTTTTTGGGCGTAGCCTTAGCTGAGTTTCTTAACCTGCCGGTGGTAACCCGCTCCTGGCACATTGAGCCAGCAGAAAATTGTTCTGTGGTGTGGATATACAGGCATATCGGGAAAGGAGATCAGGAGGTTGTAGAATGTCCACTTCCTTCTGTTGTTACCATCGAGCGCTCGCGGGAAATTCCCCGGCATCCCAGCATGGTTCGCTATGTAACCGCAAAACGTAAAATTAGCGAAATAAAATACTCCTTATTATTAGAGGAAGATAACGAGTTTTTTGTTGAATTATCTGTTTCCAGGACCAGGCCCAAGAAGATATTTACTCCCGACGATTCTCTTTCTGCCGCGGAAAAAATGAAATTAATCATCTCCGGCGGTCTAAATTTGAAAAAAGAGGCAGAGCAAAAGGAAGAAAATCTTTCGGGGGCTGAAAAGTTATATAAATATTTATCTAAAAATCACTTCTTACCATTCAGTACGGAAAAGAACCATTGACCTGCTCCATTCGACCGTTGACAGGGCAATAGTTGACGAGACGGAAGATGCGGGTGGTATTTTGGTCATAGCAAGTTGACGTGGGTATGTTTAAAAAAAATAGAAAAGGGTTCTATATTATGGAACACAACGGGAAGGAGGGTTTTTCTTGAAAAGCAAACTAAAGGGTAAGGATGTCCCGGATCGAAACATCGTCCGGGCAGTTGATAAGTGTATAGACATTTTGTTCTGCTTTTCTCGAGAGGAGCCGGAACTGGGTATAACGGAGTTGAGTGAAAGGCTGGGATTATATAAAAGTAATGTTTTTCGCCTCCTGAAAACTCTGGAGTACCGGGGTCTTGTTTGTAAGAATGAGCAAAATCAAAAGTATCGCCTGGGGTTGAAGCTTTTCGATCTAGGGAACATTGTCATTTCCCAGATCGAATTGCGCTCGGTTGCCCTCCCCCTGATGCGGGAATTGAGCGAAAAAACCAGGGAGACCGTTACTTTAAATGTGGCCAGCAACGGTGAGCGGGTTTGTATCGAAAAGGTAGAAAGCGTGGAAGATATCCGGAATTTTGTCCAAATCGGAATGCATAACCCGCTTTACCTGGGTGCTTCAGGCAAGGTTTTGCTGGCTTTTCTTCCCCGAGAAGAGGTGCTGCGCGTCCTTGAAAATCTCAAAGGGGCTCGCAACGCCCGGGGCCAGGCTGTAGAAAAGGAAAAGTTACTGCAGGACTTGCAAGAGATATACCGGCAAGGATACGCCTACACTCATGGTGAGCGCAACCTGGAAGCGGCTTCTGTTTCGGCACCCATCTTTGATCACACTGGTCAGTTGGCGGCGGGGATTACCGTTTCCGGTCCCAACAGCCGGTTTACTCCGGAGCGAGTGGAGTATATTTGCCGCCTGACTGTGGAGGCAAGCAGAGAAATTTCGTACCGGATGGGCTGGAAACCCTCCACGGGGACCCTCCAGACCGGCTTCTTATTTTCCCAAGATACGGAACAATGTTCTAAAAAGTAATAACATTTTAATGGCAAATAATAATTGTGAATTGATTAGCAGTTTGTCGCTTCAAGAACTACCGTTAAGCTCAAGGAGGTGAAAAAGGGGAGAAATTATCCTAAAAGACGGTTGGAAACAAGCGGGTTCGAAAGAAATTAATAAGGAGGTAAAATGGTATGTCGAAAGCTTTCAGATTAGTGTCTTTTTTTGTCTCCCTGCTGTTGGCAGGGACTTTGCTGGCGGGTTGCGGAACCAAGGAGAAGCCAAAGGAAAGCGGCAAAGCCGGCCAGCAGGCAACCGAAATTAAAATCGGCGCTATTCACCCGTTAACTGGAAATCTTGCCTATGAAGGCAAAGCCATCCGTAACGCTTTAGAGCTGGCCTTCGAAGAGGTCAACGCCGCCGGCGGTATTAAATCCCTGGGCGGCGCCAAGTTGAAATTAATTGACGGCGATAACCAGGGTTCACCGGAAAAAGCGGTGACGGAAGTGCAGCGGTTGGTAAAAGAGGGAGCGGTTATTCTTACCGGATGCTATACAAGCAGTGCTACCTTTGCAGCTACTCAGGAAGCTGAAAAGCTAAAAACACCTTTTGTGGTTACTATCGCTTCTGCTCCGAACATTTTAGAACGGGGATTCAAGTATAGTTTCCGCGTACAACCAAACGCCAACGTTTTTGCTAAAAATTTCATCGACTATATGAAGGAACTGGTTACCCCCGATATTAAAACGGCCGCGATAATGCATGAGGATACCTTGTTTGGAACTACTTTTGCCGACTACATCGAAAAACACATCGGGGAAACCGGACTAAAACTGGTGGCGCGTGTACCGTATTCGAACCAGAGTCCCAACCTTACCGCGGAGATTAACAAAGTGGCTGCCGCCAAGCCGGACATTTTGATCGGCACCGGTTACTACCGCGACCAGACCTTAATGGTCAAGACCTTGAAGGAACAGAAGGTAAAGGTGAAGGCCATTATCGGAATTGCCAACGGTGCCTTCAGCGACCCCAAATTTATCGATGAACTGGGTAAAGATGCGGAATATATAATGGACGTGAACTACTGCCACAACCCGAAGAATTCCAAGTCTAAAGAAGTGATGGAGAAATACCAGCAAAAATACGGTTCGCCGTTGAGCAGTCACGCCGTCTACGGTTATGTAGTAGGCAAGCTGATCGCGGATGTTCTGGAGCGGGCGGGCTCCACTGATAAGGAAAAAATCAGGGAGGCTTTGACCAAAACAAACTTTGCCGACCACATTTTGCCAAACAAAGAGATCAGGTTTAATGAGGCTGGCGAAAACGTTAACGCAGCTGGAGTAATTACCCAAATCCAAAACGGTAAGAAGCTCGTCGTGTACCCTGGAGAATACGCGGAAGCAAAACTAATCTTCCCTATGCCGCAGCAATAAACATTGCTTAAGAGTGCTGCGTAAAAAAGCAAGAATAGCAATAAAAGGACTGAGTGCGGGGCGGGCCGGTAAGTTCCGCTCCGCACCGTCAATCGGACCAAAGCCGCGGTTTTTGTCGGGGGGTCACCTGTTCGGAAACGGAGGAAAATAATGAACATCAGTGCAATTTTTCAGGCAATTACCGACGGGTTGTTAATGGGAGGGGTTTACGGCCTGGTCGCTGTGGGGCTTACCTTGATTTTCGGCGTAATGCAGATCGTAAATTTTGCCCACGGCGCTCTTATGATGTTAGGCATGTATGTGACTTACTGGGCGTTTACCCTTCTGGGAATCAACCCTTATGTGAGTATCCTGGCCAGTATATGTGCTCTATTTTTAGTCGGATTTATTCTGCAAAGATTTTTCCTCGACCCTATTCTCAATGCGCCACAGCACAACCAGCTTCTCTTAACCCTCGGAATTATGCTGGTTCTGGAAAATCTTGCCCTGGTGCTTTGGAGCCCCGACTTTCGGTCAATTAAGGTGGAGTGGCTGGAGCAGGGTATCTTATTGGGATCGGTGGTCTTGAATAAGCCGAGATTGCTTGCCTTTGTTTTTACTCTCGCGATTACTGCCGTCTTGTATTATGTTCTCAAGAAAACCGAACTTGGAAGGGCTATCCAGGCTGCCTCCCAGGAAAGGGAGGGGGCCCACCTGGTAGGTGTGAACGTTCGGCACATTAACGGAATTGCCTTCGGGATTGGCGCCGCTTGTGCGGGGGCAGCGGGCTCTTTGATCATGCCTTTTTACTTCGTGTCGCCCGGGGTGGGTCACGTTTTCCTCCTGCGGGCTTTTGTGGTGGCTATTCTCGGTGGGTTGGGCAACTTTGGCGGCGCTTTGGTAGGTGGTTTGATTATTGGCCTTACCGAATCGCTAAGCGCGCTGCTTCTGCCCGGCAGTCTAAAAGAGATGGTTGTCTATCTGCTTTTTGTCGGTATTTTGCTGGTTAGGCCGACCGGTTTGTTTGGAGGAGGGCGCAGCAATGGCTGAGACAAGGACGCTTGCGAAAAAGAAAAAGCGGGTCGTTTCTCTTGCTGCGGCCCTGTTGGCTTTACTAGCGGCGGCACTTTTGCCCCAGGTGATTGATTCCTATTATTTAAATCTGCTGATTATTACCGCCTACGGAATCTATCTGGCGCAATGCTGGAATATCATGAGCGGGTTGGCGGGTCAGTTTTCGTTTGGTCACGCTACTTTTTTTGGTTTGGGTGCGTATACTTCTTCTCTTTTATTTACTAAAGCCGGCCTTACGCCCTGGGTCGGAATGTTCGCGGGCGGAGCGGTGGCCGCTTTGATGGGTCTTTTTATAGGTTTTCTGGCTTTTCGCTACCAGCTCAAGGGCCATTACTTTGCTCTGGCTACCCTGGCTTTTGCCGAAATTTTACGCGTTCTCGCTCTCAACTGGCGGTTTGTGGGCGGCGCCATGGGCATCCTTATTCCCCTCGGCAACAAACCGGCCAATTTTCAATTTCCGGAAACAGTTCATTACTACTACGTAATTCTCGTGATGGCTGCCTTGATTACTTTTCTGGTCTATAAACTGGGCAGCTCGAAACTCGGCTTATACCTGGTGGCCATCCGGGAAAACGAAGAAGCGGCCGAGGCCATGGGGGTCAACTCTTTTAAATATAAACTGATTGCGGTTAGCATCAGCGCTTTTTTGACTGCTCTCGGGGGAACGTTTTACGCCCAATTTTATTCCTATCTCGATCCAGAACTTGCCTTTGGCACCGCTGTTTCCGTAAACATCCTGACACCGGCCATTATCGGCGGGGTGGGCACAGTCTGGGGGCCGGTGGTGGGTGCACTGGTCCTTACGCCGATTGCCGAACTGACACGCGGCCTGCTTTCCAGCGGGATCAGCATGATCGTGTACGGGTTAATTATTATTGTGGTGATTATTTACCTTCCTGAGGGTATCGTCGGGCTTCTTCAAAAAGTCTGGCGCCGCCGGATTATCTTCAAGCGCAGGACGACCGTTGTCGAAAACAAACCCGGGGTTAAAAAGGGGGGCTTTTAGGTGCCGTTGCTCGTCGTTCAGCAGGTAAATAAATCGTTTTCAGGATTAATGGCGGTAAAGGATATTTCTTTAGAGGTTAACGAAGGAGAGATATTTGGACTCATCGGCCCTAACGGCGCCGGAAAAACCACCCTCTTTAACCTTGTTTCCGGATTTTATGTCCCCGACCGAGGGTCCATCATATTCGACGGCCAGGAGATTACGGGGTTGGGCCCCCATACCATTTGCCAGAGGGGCCTGGCCAGGACGTTTCAAATTGTGAAGCCCTTTGGCAATCTTTCCGCTTTGGAAAATGTGATGGTGGGCGCCTTTAACCGGGTCGGGCCGTACGCGCAGGCGGCGCGCCTGGCTTTGGAGAAGCTGGTTTTTGTGGGGTTGGCAGAAAAAAAAGACATCCGCGTAAAAGAGTTGACTATCGCCGACCAGAGGCGCCTGGAGCTGGCGCGCGCCCTGGCCACCCAGCCCAAGCTCTTGTTGCTGGACGAAGTGATGGCGGGTCTCACTCCCTCTGAGGTTACGGAAGTGATGGAGTTGATCAGGAAGATTAGACAGAGCGGCGTGACTATTTTTATTATTGAGCACATCATGCATGCCTTAATGAACCTCTCTGACCGGGTGTTTGTGATGCACCACGGCGAAAAGCTGGCCGAGGGCACGCCCCAGGAAGTATCTTCCAATCAAAAGGTAATCGAGGCTTACCTGGGGGAGGTGGCCATGCTTGCTTAAGATATCCGGACTTAGCGCAGGATACGGCGACATTCTGGTCATCCGCGGCCTGGACCTGGAAGTTAAGGAAAGGGAGTTGGTTTCTCTTGTGGGGGCGAACGGAGCAGGAAAGACGACCCTTTTAAAAACCGTTTCCGGGCTGTTAAGGACAAAGAGCGGAACCATTGAGTTTGTGGGCGAAAAAATTAATAATCTCGAACCCTACCAAATCGTTGCGCGCGGGTTGGTGCAGGTGCCTGAAGGCAGAAAACTCTTCCCCCACCTTTCGGTACTAGAAAACCTGGAGATGGGCGCTTATCCCAAAGCCGCTAAGCCCCACAAAAAAGCCAATCTGGAAAGAGTTTTTAATTTGTTTCCGGATTTAAAAGCAAAAATTAAGCAGAGGGCCGGTACTTTGAGCGGCGGCCAGCAGCAGATGCTGGCGATCGGACGCGGTCTGATGGCCAACCCCAGGCTGCTCATCTTAGACGAGCCTTCAATAGGGCTCTCGCCCTTGCTCACGCAGACCATGTTTGAAACCATCAAGCAGATTAAAGTACAGGGTGTAACCGTTTTGCTGGTTGAACAAAACGTGCACCACGCGTTAAACATGGCGGACCGGGGCTACGTTCTTGAGCAGGGTAAGGTGGTTCTCCATGGCACGGGTCATGAATTGTTGCGCAACGAGCACCTGAAAAAAGCCTATCTGGGAATGTAGAGTTCGAGCTGGTTCTTGATTCCTGTTTCAAGGGAGGTTTTCCAGTGCTGCAGGCAAAGAAGCTGCGGGATTTATTGACAAAGGAAGGCATTCTGGTAGCGCCCGGAGCCGCCGACGCGTTGGTGGCCAAAATTATTGAAAAGACCGGCTTTCAGGCTTTGTACCTGACCGGGGCGGGAGTTTCCTTCACCACCCTGGGCCTGCCCGATATGGGCTTTATTACCATGACGGAAATGGTCGCGCGGGCAGAGAATATTTGCAGCGCGGTAAACATTCCGGTGATTGCGGACGGAGACAACGGCTACGGAAATGCTTTAAACGTGATGCGCACCGTACGCGCTTATGAGAGGGCGGGGGTGGCGGCCATCCAGCTGGAAGACCAGGCCTTTCCGAAACGCTGCGGGCATTTGCTGGGTAAGCAACTGATTTCTCGCCAGGAAATGGTCGGGAAAATTAAGGCGGCCTTGGATGCCCGCACCAATCATCATTTTGTAGTCATCGCCCGCACTGATGCCCGGGCGGTAAACGGGCTGGAAGATGCGTTAGAGCGAGCCGCCGCCTATGCGGAGGCCGGAGCCGACGTAATTTTTGTGGAAGCCCCTGAATCTATAGAGGAAATGCGCCGGATTACTTCGGCTATCCGTGTCCCTACGCTGGCCAACATGGTGGAGGGCGGAAAAACGCCCTTGCTCTCCGTTCAGGAACTGGAACAAATCGGTTACAAAATCGTCATTTTTCCCAACACGGCGATCAGGTCGCTGGCCCGCGCGGTGAGCGAAGTAATGCAGGAGCTTTACGCCACCGGAACCACCAGGGGCTTTTTGGAGCGCATGTTTACCTTTCAAGAAATCAACGAACTAGTGGAGTTAAATAAAATGCAACAGCTGGAAAAGCGCTACATGCAGGAATGACCTGAACGATACGCACTTTTACTTCTGCCAAGGAGGAAGATAATGGGCCAAACGGTTGCAGAAAAAATTCTTGCCCGGGCAAGCGGGAAAAGTGAAGTCAGACCTGGGGAAATTATCTGGGTAGAAGTGGATCTGGTGATGATGAACGATTCCGGCGGCCCCCGGCGCATTGCCGCCAACCTGGAGCGCCTGGGTACCGGTGTTTGGAACAGCGACCGGGTCACAGTGGTGGCGGATCACTTTGTGCCCGCCTGCAACGACATTGAGGCCGGCATCCTCGCCCTTACCCGGGAATGGGTAAGAAGGCAAGGGATCCAAAAGTACCACGAGCTCGAAGGTATTTGCCATATCGTACCTATTGAAAAAGGGTACGTTTTGCCTGGGACTTTAATGGTGGGCGGTGATTCGCACAGCTGCACGGGAGGTGCGTTGGGGGCGCTGGCCATTGCCCTTGGCTCCACCGACATGCTGGGTGTTCTGGTGAAGGGGAGCGTTTGGCTGAAGGTGCCGGAGACCATTAAGATTGTCTGGGAAGGAAATTTGCCTCCCGCCACGTCTGCCAAGGATATGATTTTATACAACATTAAACAGCTGGGCCTGGAAGGGGCTACTTACAAGGTGGTTGAATTCACCGGGGATACGGTGCGCCGGTTAAATATCGATGAGCGCATCGTGCTTACTAACATGACCATCGAAATGGGAGCAAAAACCGGCATTATTGAACCTGACGAAACGGTCTTTGCATATCTGGCCCAACGCACCTGCGTCGAGTATTCCCCGCTGTTTAGCGATCCGGACGCGTGCTACAGCCAGGTTATTCGCTGCCGGGCAGAGGAGTTGGAGCCCCTTGTTGCCTGTCCGCACAGCCCGGATAACGTGGAGAAAGCGGCTTCCTTGCCGGAGTTGCCCGTGCAGCAGGCGCTGATCGGCGCCTGCACAGGCGGCAAGTACAGCGATCTGGCGGCGGCGGCGCGAGTGGTCAGCGGTCGCCGGGTTGCGCCGGGGGTGCGTTTTTTGGTTGCGCCGGCTTCGCGTGAGATTCTCCGGCGCGCCGCCGCAGATGGGGTACTGGCCATCCTGGTGGAGGCGGGAGCCACCATTTTGCCCCCTGCCTGTGGGCCTTGCGCGGGCCTGAGCAATGGTATCCTTGCCCCGGGGGAGAGATGCGTGGCCTCTACCAACAGGAACTTTCAAGGTCGGATGGGGAGCCCAGAGGCCGAAGTTTTCCTGGCTTCCCCAGCGACGGTGGCCGCCTCCGCCCTGGCCGGGAAAATTGTCGATCCCCGCGTCTATTTGGAGGAGTGAGGAATATGCCTGATGCGATCCGGGGAAGAGCATGGAAATTTGGGGACAACGTAAACACCGATTTAATCGCTCCCGGCAAGTATTTAAAGCTGTCCAACCAGGAAATGGCCCGGCACGTGATGGAAGGGATCGATCCAGAACTGCCCAAAAAAATTCAACCGGGAGATATCATCGTGGGAGGAAGCAATTTTGGTTGCGGTTCCAGCCGGGAAACCGCCCCGGCGGCCATTAAATACGCCGGGGTGGGAGCGGTGGTAGCCCGTTCTTTCGCGAGGATTTTCTTCCGCAACGCCGTAAACCTCGGCCTGCCCGTGCTGGAATGTCCGCAGGCAGACGAGGTAGCGACCGGTGACGAGCTGGAAATAGATTTGAAACACGGTGTAGTTAAAAACCTTACCCGGGGTACCGCGTACCAAGCCACCCGCCTGCCTGCGCACGTGATGGAGATCTTGAACGCCGGAGGGCTGGTGCCTTACCTGGAGCGCGAAATAGCAAAAAATAAAAATAAGGGCGGCTGATCTTTTGGCTGGATTAAATAGTGTTGCGGTCCACTTGCCAAAAAGAGGAGGTTTTTAAGGAGATGGCCCTTTTTCAGCACCTTTTTACACCCCTGAAAATAGGCAGTTGTGTTGTGAAAAATCGGATTATGGCGACCGCCCACCTCACCCACATGGCTTCCACCGACGGCTTTCCTACCGAGCGCCAGATTGCTTATCACGAAGAGCGGGCCAGAGGCGGCTTGGGCTTGATGGTGACGGAGTCCATGGCCGTGGCGCCTAATTCCGCCCAGTCCCAATATGTCGTCCACCTGTTCGACGATAAAGTAATCCCCATGCTTACGGAATTGACCAGGCGCGTAAAAGCCTACGGCACGGTGATTATAGCCCAGCTTCACCACATGGGCCGGGAAATGACCTCGGTCGACACCCAGCAGGCGATCGTGGCCCCGTCACCCATTCCTGACCCCATTAAAAAAGAGGTGCCTCACGAGCTGACCACCCGCGAAGTGAAAGAAATGGTCCAGATGTACGCCCAGGCGGCCCGGCGGTGTTTGCAGGCCGGTTACGACGGCGTGGAGGTGCACCTGGCGCACGGGTACCTGATCCACGAGTTCCTTTCGCCCCTTTACAACCAACGCACCGACGAATACGGCGGCTCTTTTGAAAACCGCCTGCGCTTTGCCCGGGAAGTAATTCGGGCAGTGCGCGCGCTGGCTGACGGGAAGATCGTGGGCATCCGCATAAACGGCGACGAGCTGGTTGACGGCGGTCTCACCCAGGAAGACTACCAGCAAATTTGCCAGGAGCTCGAAAAAGAGGGCCTGGATTACATCGGGCTCAGTCTAGGGCATAACCTTAATTACCCGCCTACTTTTCCCAATATGGACTTCCCTTTGGGGTTTGCGGTTTATCTGGCCTCGGGAATTAAAAGGCTGGTCAAGATACCGGTTTATACTTCCCACCGCATCAATGACCCCGTTCTGGCCGAGAAAATCCTGGCCGAGGGGCATGCTGACCTGGTGGGGATGGCCCGGGCGACGATTGCCGATCCGGAAATGCCCAATAAGGCCAGGGAGGAGCGTCTCGACGATATCCGCCCCTGCATCGCCTGCCTTCAGGGGTGCTTTCAGCGGCTCCGCTACCGCGCGCCCATCTCCTGCTTCGGGAACGCGCGGGTGGGGAAAGAAAGGGAGTACCAGATTAGGCCGGCCACCCGACAAAAGAAGGTGGCCGTTATCGGCGGAGGTCCTGCTGGTCTGGAAGCGGGCCGGGTGTTGCGGGAAAGGGGGCACCGGGTTACCCTGTACGAAAAAGACCGTGAGTTGGGCGGGATGCTCCGGCGCGGCGCCTTTGACGTGCCCAACCGCCAGGAACTGTTTGGGGTAACGCGCTGGCAGATCCGCCAGGTTAAACAGCTGGGCGTGCAGGTGCTTCTGGGCCGGGAGTGTACGGTGCGGGATATCCGGGAAGGGGGTTACGAGGCGGTGGTGGTCGCCACGGGGGCCACTTATGGAAGGCCTTCGGTTGTTTACACGACGGAAGTGCCCCACCTGAACGTAACGGAGGCCCTGGACCTCCAGGAAGAAGATCTGCGGGGCAAGCGGGTGCTGGTAATCGACAAAGATTATCACAATAAAGCCATTGGAATCGGGGAAAAGCTGGCCGTGCTGGGTGCCGAGGTAGTGCTTTTCACTGAAGAAGCGGAAGTAGGGTACGACATGGAAAGCATCAACAGGACGATGGCCTGGCTTCGTTTAAGTGAGTACGGTGTCCGGTCTATATCAAAAGGCAAGATCCTGCGGGCCGAAGGAAAACGGTTTTTCATTGACCACGAGGGTTGGGAGCGCGAACTGGAGTTTGACCTGGTAGTGGTGGTGGAGCATATGATTGCCAACAACGCCTTGGCCCTGCAACTGGAGCAGGAAATGCCCGCGCTGGAGATGTACCTGGTCGGCAACTGCCTGGCGCCGCGGAAAACACCTGACGCCATCCACGACGGGTTGCGTATCGCCCTGGGTATTTGACCCGGACGACAAATAAATATACAGCAAATACAGTACGGAGGAGGAGATTAAATGGCAAGAATATGGGAAGATCTACTCTCGGAAGTAGATCGTCTGGTAATTCAAAAGGGAGGTTACGGGAAGAGCAGGGGCCTTGGCAAAAAACCGCTGCTGTTGATCATCGACGTCCAGTATAACTATGTGGGCGAAGACCTGCCCATCGAGCAGCAACTGGAGAGGTGGCCGGCCGGGGGCGGCGCCAGCGCCTGGGCGGCGGTCCGCAACATCCAGAGGATCAGGGCGGCCGCCAAGGAGGCGGGTGTGCCGGTGTTTTTCACCCGCAACGTGCAGAAGAGAACCCTGGCTTTTGACGGTTTTAGTTTAAAAACCGACCGGGATCAATCCAAATTTTTGGACGGCAGGCCGGAAACCCAGATCATTAAGGAGCTTGAACCCGGGGATGATGAAATTGTCATCGACAAGGCGTACGCCAGCGTATTTTACGGCACGCCCATCCAGAGCTACCTGATCAAGCTGGGCATTGATACCATCATCATCGTGGGGGGTTCAACCAGCGGGTGCTGCCGGGCGACCGCGGTGGACGCGGTGAGCCGCAGCTATAACGTCGCCATGGTGGAGGACGCGGTGTACGACCGCATTCAACTTTCCCACAAAGCTTCCCTGCTGGACCTCTGGATGAAGTACTGCGATGTGATTAATACCCAAAAGGTTCTAGATTACTTTCAGAGCCTGAGAAAGTAGGAGGTGAGAAGGATGGCAATTGACCTGCTGGTTAAAAACGGCTACGCGGTAATTCCCGGGGTAGGCGTGGATAGGGCGGACATCGGCGTGGCGGGCGGCAAGATTGTGGGTATCTATGCTCCAGGCGCGGGGCCCGAAGCGGAAGCCTCCCTGGACGCCTCCGGGTTGTACATTTTTCCAGGGGCAATTGACCCGCACGTTCATATTGGCATCTATAACGATCTAGCGGTGGATTTCGAGGCAGAGACAAGGGCCTGTGCCATTGGCGGAATTACTTCCATCGTAAACTATTACCGGGGCAAAGAATCTTACCAGGAAACCGCCCCGGGGCTGATTGCCGCGGGCGAAGCAAACAGCTATATAGACTTTGCCTTTAGCCTGGGCCTGCTTACCAAGCAACATCTGGCGGAAGTGGAGACGTATATCGAGAAGTTCGGGATTACCTCTTACAAGTTTTACCGCAACTACCAGGATGATGTGGCCCGCATCTTCGGGGTTTCCGATCCCCTGACACTCGATTCTGCGGACATGATGGAGATTTTACAGCAGTTTGCGGCCATTTCCGACAAACTGTTGCTGTGCGTGCATTGCGAGGATATGGATTTGCAGCGCAAGATCGCCAGGGAAGTGAAAGCGCGAGGCAGCGAGAATTCCCTCCGCTACTTTGCGCAGACCAGCCCCGATTACGTAGAAACTGTTTCTTTAATGAGTGCGCTTTACTTGAACAAGATCGCCGGGGGCAATATGTACGTAGTTCATCTAAGCGCCGGTTCAAGCGTGGATTTGCTGGAGAAAGAAGCGGAGTTAGCCAGTTCGGGAGTGACAGTGGAAACCTGCCCTCATTACCTCGCACTGACCGAAGAATCCCCCTGCGGCCTGCTGGGCAAAGTTAACCCGCCCATTCATACCGCCGCCGACGCGGAAAAACTCTGGGAGGGCATCCGTAAAGGCCTGATCCAGACGATAGGCTCAGACAATTGCCCAAGCAACCTGGCCAAGAAATTTAGCAAGGGCAGCGGGGTGTGGGAAACCCTCCCGGGATTCCCGAGCGCGGGGATGATTCTACCTGTCTTGATCAGCGAAGGCTACCATCGCCGGGGGATCTCCCTGGAAACAATTGCTGAGGTGACCAGCGCCGCGGTGGCGAAAGCATTCCATCTGTATCCGCAAAAGGGGGCCATTAAGGTGGGGGCCGACGCGGATCTGGCCATCGTGGACCTCGATTGGGAACGGGAAGTCAAGCCGGAAATATTCGGGGCCAGCGATTACTCGGTTTACGACGGGATGAAGCTGAAAGGGTGGCCCGTGTTTACCGTCAGCCGCGGCGAAATTATCATGGAAAAGGACCGGGTGACCGGTTCCAAGGGACGGGGCCGCTACTTGAAGCGGAACGTGTAGGGTAGGATCGGCTGTCCCCGGAAAGACGAATTGCCGTGGGAAAACCTGGTTTTCGGGCAGGCGGTACTCCCCGTTTGGGGCGTACCGCTCTTGTTCCTAAAAAATGGGGGGTTTTGGATGAGTAGTTGTGAAAACCTGTTCCAGCCTTTGCAAATTGGCCCGGTGGTAATCCGCAACCGCATCGCCAGCTCCGCCCACGTCACCAACTTTGGGGAGCGCGGGTGTCCCACCGAACGGCACGCCTACTACCTGGCCGAAAAGGCCAAGGGCGGCATCGGGTTGGTTATTATGGAAGCCATCCGCGTGCACCCTACCACTCACCCCGGGCCAAAGGCAATCGCCGGTTATGACCGGCGCTCGTTGCCGGGGCTAAAAATGGTTGTAGAAATGGTTCATCAGCACGGGGCAAAAATTTTCCTGCAGCTTCTGCACATGGGGCGTCAGACCGTAAGTACGGAGACCTACCGGCCGCTGTGGGCTCCCTCGGCGCTGCCCTGCCCGACAAAAAAAGAAATTCCCCACGCCATGACGAAAGAAGAAATCCAGGAAGTAATCGCCGGTTTTGCCTTTAGCGCGGGCCTGGCCAGGGAAGCAGGATTCGACGGGGTAGAAATCCACGGCGCCCATGGGTACTTGATCCAGCAGTTTCTCTCGCCGTTTAGTAACAGACGCACCGACGAGTACGGCGGAAGCCTGGAAAATCGCCTCCGCTTTGCCCGGGAAGTAATCGACGCCGTCCGGGAGGCGGCGGGACCAGAACTGGCCGTAGGCATGCGCATTAGCGGCGATGAGTTTTGCGACGGCGGACTCGCCTTAAACGATATGCAGGAAATTGTTCCTTTGCTGGTGGACACCGGAAAGCTGGATTTTATCAACGTCAGCCAGTGCAATTATAACGGTCTTAGTTTTGCCACGATGATTCCGGATATGCATTTTCCGCTGGCGCCCTTCGTTTACCTGGCCGCCGGAATCAAGCAGGTGGTTCGGGATCTTCCCGTCTTTACCGTAGGGCGCATTATTGATCCCCTCCAGGCCGACGAGATTATCGCCAACCACTGGGCGGATGTAGTTTGTATGACCCGGGCAACGATCTGCGATCCGGAGCTCCCCAATAAAGCCCGGGAGGGCAGGCTGGACGAAATCAGGCACTGCGTCAGCTGCAACCAAGGGTGCGTGGGCATGATGCACCGCGGCTTTCCAATCACCTGCCTGCAGAACCCCACCGTGGGCAGGGAAAAGGAGCTGGGCGCCGGCACACTGCAGAAGGTTTCCCGGCCACAAAAAGTGCTGGTAGTGGGTGGCGGCCCTGCAGGAATGGAGGCGGCGCGGGTGGCGGCCCTGCAGGGGCACCGGGTAATGCTGATTGAAAAAGGGCCCGCGTTAGGCGGGCAACTAATTGCCGCGGCCAGCGTGCCGTGCCGTCAGGAGATCGGAGGGGCCTACAGGTTTTTAAGCCTGGAATTAAAGAGGCTGGGGGTGGAGGTACGCCTGGGCGTTGCGGCGACGGTAGACGATGTTCTCGCGGAAAACCCGGACGCCGTTGTCGTGGCTACCGGTTCTTTCCCCGTGTTCCCGGAGTACGAAGGGTCAGGCGGCGTGCAACTGGTTACTCCCAACGATATGGCTCTGGGCAAGGTGGAAGTCGGCCGGCGGGTGATTGTCTTTGATGACGATGGTCATTATCGGGCGACCAGCGTGGCCGAATTCCTGGCCGACCAGGGAAAGCAGGTGGAAATTGTCACTCCCCGGACGGTGGAAGGAGGGGATATCGTGCAGATCAGCTGGATAACCCAGCATCATCGCCTGCGCAACCTGGGCGTGAAAATTACTACCGGGACGGTGATCCGGGCCGTCAACGGCTCCACGGTGACCCTAGAAGACGCTTATTCCGGCGGACGCTGGGAAGTGGAAGGTGTGGACAGCATCGTGGTGGCAGGGCTACGCCAGGCCGACGACGCGCTGTTTCATGCCCTACGGGAACGGGGAGTAAAAGTATACGCGGCCGGGGATTGCGTGGCGCCCCGCTCCGCTCTGGAGGCGATCAGGGAAGGGCACCTGGTGGGGCGCGAAATTTAACCAGAGGAGGTGGGCAGGTTGCAGGTGCAGGTAACTTTAACGGTTTCGGAAGGCAAACGCCTCATTGCCAAAGGAGTGGCCGCCTTGCCAGAGGTAAGGGCGGCTCTGGAGAAAGGGAAAGTCCTGTTTAAGGGGGGAACTACAGTTTCGGCGGTGGCGGAGGAGATCGCCGGCGCGCCGCTGAAAATATCCGGCCGCGTAAGCCCCTGGGGAACGAGGACCACCGGCGCCGATATTCCGGGGAAGCACTGCCTATTGGTGAGCAAAGGCGCGATAGAGTACGTCGATGACCGTTTGAAGGAAATAGTTTCCGGGTTAGGGCCGGAAGATGTGGTGATTATCGGTGCCAACGCCATTGATAGCCAGGGGGGAGCTGCGCTTATGCTGGGCGCTGTCTTGGGCGGCGCCCCCGGAGAAGTGATTGCCGGGATTGTTTCCGGGGGCGCCCATGTAATTATTCCGGTTGGGTTGGAAAAGTTAATTCCGGGGAGCATCGCCGAAGCGGTCAGGGCGGCGGGGCGCGCCCGTACGGAAAAAGCCATGGGGATGGCGGTAGGGTTGGTTCCGCTGGTTGGGCGCATTATCACGGAACCTGACGCCTTCTCTATTTTATATAACGTGCGTTGTACCGTGATTGCCAAAGGCGGCGTTTTCGGGGCGGAAGGGGCCACGACCATGATCGTCAGCGGACCTCCTGCCGAAGTGGAAAAGGCCTTCGCCCTGGCGCAGGAACTCAAGGGCGCAGCCACACCCGGTATGTCCGAAACTTTCCCGGAATGCGCGCGCGGAAGCCCGGTCTGCCGCAATCATATGGGATGTATTTACACAAGGCGGGACAATAGAACCTAAAAGGAGGCTTCATTTTATGAAGAGAAGTAAAAAAATCGTCCTGCTGGCGCACTGCATCTTAAACCAGAATGCCCGGGTGCGGGGATCCGCTTCCCATTCGGGAGCAATCACGGACGTGGTAAAAGTATTGGTTGAGTCCGGCGTGGGAATTGTCCAGCTGCCGTGCGTGGAAACCACTCATTTCGGAGTCCACCGTTGGGCGGGCACTCAGAAGCAGTTTGCTACTCCTTCCTACCAGAGACGGGCGAGGAAAGAACTGGAACCCATTATCGCTGACCTGGCCGAATACCAGAAGGCGGGCTATCAAATTCTTGCTGCCGTAGGCATTGAGGGCAGCCCCACGTGCGGCATATTTAAAACTTCAGCCACGGACTGGCCCGGCGGATACCCCAATCAGGACTTGCCCCCCTTGGGCTTGGTTGATGGGATGGGGACATTTTTTGAAGTTCTCTTCACCTTAATGGAGCAATGCGGAGTAAAAGCCGAACGACTGGAAGTAAGCGACCGGCGAAACACCCCGGGCAAGTCGCCCCAAGAAGTGGCGGCAAAATTAAAGGAAATAATTGAGCGCTCGGCTAGCTAGCTGATCTGTTCAATCTGGTGGCCCACCTTCAACGGAGCGCGAAAGAAGGGGCTCTAACTGGTTAACCAGGGCGGTGATTACAATCCGAACAGCATAAAAAATTTTCTTTTGGTTTCGGCGGCAACCTTCCTTGTTTTTTCCGGTTATTACTTCCTGGTGCCCGTATTGCCGTTGTATATAGCCAGCTGGGGTTGCAACGAAGCCGTGGTCGATCTCGTGATAGTGGTCACATCCCTGGCGATTATTTTGTTGAAGTTTTCCTCCGGTGTTTTAGCAGATTTTAAAAACAGGCGCTTGCTGATGCTGACGGGCGCGGCACTTGCCGGGCTAGTCATCTTGCTCTATGCCGGGAGCAAATGGATTCTTTTACTGGTGCTGGCCAGATTGTGTCACGGCGTCGGCCTGGGTTTTTTTTCAAAAAATAGGAGAGATATGCCTGAGGGTTAAAAAGTGCCCAGGGTAAGCAAAAAAGCCTTGAGGGGGTCGAAAAAAATGAAAGCTTGGGATCGGGTTGCCGATTTTGTTGGACGAACGGGCCTGGAAAAATTTCCTGAAGCGGTTCTTGACCAGGCGAAGCTAGTGCTGCTGGACAGCCTGGGGGCAATGCTGGCGGGCAGCCGGACCGATCCGGTGCCCAATCTTGTGCTCTGGAGTAAAAAAGCAGCGGGAAGAGCCGCGGCAACCGTTGCCGGATATCCCGACCTGGTGGCTCCCTGTTGGGCGGCGCTGGTTAACGGCACTTCCCTGGTGGCCCTGGAGATGGATGAAGGAAACCAGTTTGCCAAGGGACATCCTGCCGCTCACGTTATTCCGGCGGCCCTGGCCTGGGCCGAACAGGAGGGAGTGAGCGGTGGCCGGTTACTGGAAAGCGTGGTGGTCGGCTACGAGGTAGCCGCTCGGATAGGCGCCGCCGCGTCGTTGCGCCCGGAAGTGCATCCGCACGGAACCTGGGGGGCCGTCGGTGCGGCGGTAGCGGTGGCTAAATTGCGCAATTTCCCGGCTTCCGACATCCCCGGAGTCATCCAGTTGGGAGCTTCGTTTTCTCTGGCGACCACCTGGCAGGCGGCGGTGGCTGGAGCAACGGTCCGCAACCTCTACACCGGGCTGAGCAATCATCTGGGTTTGCTGGCGACGGATTTTTACCTGGCCGGGTTCCGGGGAGGCGAGGAAGCCGTAGAGACGGTATTCGGACAGGTCCTTTCCTCCGGCTTCGAGCTGGAGAAGCTTACCCGGGATCTGGGAAGCGTCTATCAAATTACCAGTAATTATTTTAAACTATATTCGTGCTGCCGTTATAACCACGCCGCGCTGGACGCCCTGGGGGCCATCCTGGCCAACCAGAGAGTAACTTATGAAGAGGTAGAAGGAATTGAGGTAGAAACCTACGGGCTGGCAACCCAGCTGGCCAACCGCCGACCGGCGAACGCACTGGCCGCCAAATTTTCTATCCCCTTTGCCCTGGCCGTATACCTGGTGCGGGGGCATGTGGGCCCGCATTCCTTTACAGAGGAAACCCTTGGTGATCCCCAGGTCCGGGAACTGGCCGGAAAAGTTACCGTGCGGGAAAACCCGGAAATGTCGGCCATGTTGCCCTGCAAGCGGCCGGCCAGGGTCGTTCTTTGCCTGCGGGACGGCCGCTGCCTTTCCCAGACCGTTCTTTCTGCCCGGGGCGGGTTCGATAATCCCTATCCGAGAGAAGCTCTTTTGGAAAAGTTTCGCCAGCTGGCCGGCGAGGTCATCGGCGCGAAGGCTGCGGGGCAACTGCGGGAAGCCTGCCTGCGCGTGGAAGAACTGGCCGATATCCGCGAACTGACGGCATTGCTCAGAACTTAAAAGACCAAAGATATCGGCTAGAACGCGTCGGGCATTTTTTACTAACCTGAGCGCAATCAAGAGAGGTGGGGAAGTAGTGCTCGACTTGTTAATTAAGAATGGCCAGGTAATCATGCCGGGAGTTGGTGTTGAAGAAGTGTACGTGGGGACTAGTATAGTTAGGAAGGGTATTGTTATAGTTAAGGAAAGGCGGGAGAAAAACAACCAGCAGCCTTTAAGCACCGGGTCGCTAATTAAAGAGGAGGTAGTCCGGAAGTGGCGGAAGCTGTTCGCAAGCCGGGATCTGCAGTTCAGAAAAAAAGTTTTTGGCGGAACGAAATTCTTGTGCTCCTCTGCATAGAGGAGTTATTGCTCATTATGGGGTTGGGTTTTTTGGGCCCGATTCTGCCGAAGTTCGTCCAGTCTCTCGGTGTTGAAGCAGGGAATATAGGGTTTGCCGTCGGCGCGGCGATGACGGCATTTGGCGTTGCCCGGGCGGGCATGGACATCCCGGCGGGCAAGCTCGCCAGGCGCTTTGGCCGCCGTTTCCTATTGGTGGGCGCCCCGGCTGTAGTTGTCGCGAGTGCCCTGGGCATGGCATTTACCACCGCGTACTGGCAGCTGATCCTCTGGCGGATCCTGCAGGGAGCCGGCTCGGCCGGCTTTAGCGTGGCTGCCTTGATTGTCTTGGGAGAGATCAGCACCCCCGCCAACCGCGGATTTAATATAAGTTTTTTCTGGAGCACTTTTCTTATCGGCTCCAGCCTGGGGCCCAGCTTTGGCGGCTTTATGGGGGAATATCTGGGCTACCGGGCCGCTTTCTTTTGTTATGCCGGGCTGGCTTTGACGGCTGCCTTATGGGGGTATTTACGCATTCCCGAGACCACGTCCAGAAACGCCAGCGCCCCTGCCACGAATGATCATCCTGTGGCTGCCTGCCCCGCGCCCCGGAAAGACGCCTTTTTTAACCCCGATTTTCTTCTTATTTCCCTGGTTTCCTTATTTACCTTGGTTTCGGTCGCCGGCACCCAGGTTACGCTGGTTCCCATGGTTGGCTACGAGCGCCTGTTGTTAAGAGAAGGGCAGGTGGGCATCGGCTTGACCGTGATTGCCGTCATGCAGTTAATTTTGACCCCGCTGGCCGGCAGGTTTTCCGATCGCCTGGGGCGAAAAACCTTGATTGTGCCTGGTGGCTTGATTGCCGCCCTAGGGCTTATTATGTTCGTGCACAGCAGCAATTACTGGCTTTTTTTGCTGAGCGCGGCGCTCCTCGGCGTGGGCCGGGGGTTTAGTGGACCCATCCCGACTGCCTACGTGGCGGACATCGCCCCGCGGGGAAGCTACGAAAGCATGCTGGCCGCCTTTCGGGCCGTCAGCGACCTGGGCTGGGTGGTCGGGCCTCTTTTGTGCGGTTATTTAAAAGACGTGGCGGGGGTCAACCTCCCCTTTTACTTAACAGCGGGAGGGCTATGCCTGGCGGTGATCTTGTTTGCGCTGGTTGCTGAGGAAACTGTTTTGAGAAAGGAAGGATAGCCTGGCTCTTGTGTTTGTTTGCACTGCTGTATCTTTTAAAATAATTTGAAAAATAGTTTCATAAACTTTGATATTTTCTAAAAATATTTTTAGAGGCTGCTGCTCCTGCTTTTTAGGATTTGCGCATATAATGTAATACTAAAATTCGACACACAAGATCACGAGCACAACTTCATAAAAGAGGGGTGTCTTGCCGTGTCCGGCAAATACATTGTTTCCAGGGAAGACTGGTCGTTGCACCGCAAAGGGGAGCTCGACCGCCAGCGCCACCGGGAAAAAGTGAAAGAAGCCATCAAAAAGAACCTGGCGGATGTAGTGTCGGAAGAAAGCATTATCATGTCCGATGGCGACAAAGTGATCAGAGTACCCATCCGCACCCTGGACGAATACCATTTTCGCTACGACCAGGGCAAGCAAAAGCATGCCGGGCAGGGGGACGGAAAGAGCAAGGTGGGTGATGTGCTGGCTCAAGAGCCCCAGGCCAAGGGCGGCTCCGGCAAAGGCGCGGGCGAGGAGCCCGGAGTGGATTATTACGAGGCGGAGATTACCATTGACGAACTGGCTGAAATGATCTTTGAAGATCTGGGGCTGCCCGACTTAAAACCGAAAAAAAAGCCGGAGCTGGTATCTAATGCCGTTGAGTTTAAGGATGTGCGCAAAAAAGGAATCAGCAGCAACATCGACCGCAAACGAACCATTTTCGAAGCCATCAAGCGCAACGCCTTAAAAGGTAAACCAGGCCTGGCGAAGATCACCCCGGACGACCTGCGTTTTAAAACCTGGGACCTTACCCAAAAGCAGGAGTCTAACGCCGTGGTGCTGGCCATGATGGACACCAGCGGTTCCATGGGTCCATACGAGAAGTACATTGCCCGCAGCTTCTTTTTCTGGATGGTACGCTTTCTGCGCACCAGGTACCAGAACGTGCAGATTGTTTTCCTGGCTCACCACGTAGAGGCAAAGGAAACCACGGAGGAAGAATTTTTCACCAAGGGGGCCAGCGGCGGCACCCGCTGTTCCTCCGTTTACAGGCTGGCGCTGGAGATTATTGAAAAGCGGTTCAACCCGCAGGATTACAACATTTACGCCTTTCATTTCTCCGACGGGGATAACCTGGCTGCGGACAACGAAACCTGTCTTCGGCTGGTGAAAGAGCTGCTTAAAGTGTGCAATCTGGTCGGTTACGGGGAAATTGAAGGCCCCTATTACTACACCAGCACTTTGCGCTCGACCTATAAAAGGATAAACGACCCCAAGTTCATCGTCGTGACGATTAAGGACAAAACCGGCGTTTACCCGGCGCTGAAAAAATTTTTTACTCCGGCCGGTGATCGTCTGCCGGTAAATATCCAGTAAACGATATCCTAATTCCGAAAAAATGGGGTGGAGACGGCCATGCGTGACGAATTGCGCATGCTGGAAGAAGCGATCGGAAAAATTACGGCCAAGGCCAGGGAGTTTGGCCTGGATTTTTACGACATGTATTTTGAAATTTGTCCGGCCGACGTCATTTACACTTTTGGGGCTTACGGTATGCCCACCCGCTTCGCGCACTGGACCTTTGGCAAGGCTTACCATAAAATGAAAACGATGTATGATTACAACCTAAGCAGGATTTATGAACTGGTGATCAATTCCGATCCCTGTTATGCCTTTTTACTGGAAGGCAACTCCTTGATTCAAAATAAAATGGTCGTTGCCCACGTTCTGGCCCACTGCGATTTTTTTAAAAATAACGTCCACTTTCAAAAAACGGCGAAGTATATGGTGGAATCAATGGCCAGCGCCGCCCAGAGGTTTCGCGAGTACGAGCACAAGTACGGCCGCGATCGGGTGGAAGCTTTTTTAGACGCCGTCATTTCCCTTCAGGAGCACGTCGATCCTTATCACCATTACGGGGGAAGCGGGCGTTCCCAAAAGGATCAACCCCCAGGCCCAAAAAGTTGTTGCGGTGACAAAGGCTGTTCGACCAGTTGCCATGAGCGGAAAGAAACTCCTTACGACGACCTCTGGGCGCTGGATAACCTGGGAAAGGAGTGCCCCGGCCGAAAGGAAGAAGCCAAAATCAAAAAAATACCGGCATCCCCCCAAAAGGATTTATTGCTTTTCCTCATGGAGCACGCCCGCGATCTGGAGGACTGGCAGCGCGATGTTATTTCCGTCGTGCGCCAGGAAATGCTTTACTTCTGGCCGCAGCTGGAGACCAAAATCATGAACGAGGGGTGGGCCACGTACTGGCACCTGCGCATTATGCGGGAAATCGACCTTACCGAGGAGGAAACGGTCGAGTTTGCCAAAATGCACGCGGGGGTGATCCAGCCTTCGTGCTTTCGCTTGAATCCCTATTACGTGGGTTTAAAAATTTTTGAAGACATCGAAAAAAGGTGGGAGCGGCCGTCTAAGGAGGAAAAAGAAAGATTCGGCCGCCCCGGGGGAGAAGGAAAAAAGAAAATTTTTGAAGTACGGGAGCTGGAGAATGATATTTCCTTTTTAAGAAATTACCTGACGAAAGAGCTGATAGAGGAACTGGATTTATACCTTTATAAAAAACAGGGATATGAGTGGAAAATAGTGGAAAAGGATTGGGAGAAAGTAAGGGACGAAATTGTAGTCAGCCTGACCAATGGCGGATTTCCTTATATCGTGGTGGAAGACGGCGATTTCAGCAAGCGGGGCGAGCTTTACTTGCGCCACTGTTACGAAGGAAGGGAGCTGGACGTGTTTTACCTGGAGAAGACTTTACCCTACGTTTACCGGCTTTGGGGCCGGACGGTGCACCTGGAAACAGTGCTGGACGGCAAAAAAGTGCTTTTTACGTTCAACGGCGAAAAAGTTGGCAAGAAATTCATCTAGCAGGCGGGCATGTAAACCGGCTCCGGTGTACATTATAAAAATAATCAAATCCCACGAATCAAATGCATGCCCAAAAAGGGCGGCCCGGACTGACTGGGGCGAGGCTGGATGCTTGCTTGGGAGTGAGTAAATGGATGTCCGTTTGGGACAACCTGTCGAAAATAATTACTTTTCAACCTCCGCAGCGGAAACCCTTTGAATTGTTGGGGACGGAAGCCGCGCCGGGAAAAAATCAGGGCGGTTCTCAGCCAGGGCAGTCGGCCGCGGGGAAGAGCGCTCAAAAGCAAGCGGGGCAACAGGAAAGAGAAGAACAGCCCAAAAAATTTATCAAGCCCCGGCGGGCCATCCCCATTTCGGTCTGGTATCGCTGTACTCAGGACAAGCGGAGTTGCCCAGGTGATCATCTGGGGCAGGCCGGGCAGGGGGGGTCCCGGGAAAAAAAAGGCGACAATAAAGAGAAACCAGCGCAAGCAGAAGGGGTAACCCAGGATAGGGACCGAAATAAAGACCAGGGTAAAAATAAGATCTGCAATAGTGATCATGATCGTGCTGGTGTTGGCGTTCAAAATGGCATTAACAACGATCATGATGAGGGAAAAGGTGTTGCGAGATCCGAATGTGGCAACATTGACATTGGGGAATTAGGCAGGGTATCGGCCAACCTGAAGAAAAATTTAAAATGCTTAAAAAAGACGTTCCACGTTCCTACCAACAAGGACGTGATTTTCAGGGAATTTACCATCGGCGCCGATCCCCCCGTGGCCGCTGCCGTCATTTATATCGACGGGATGACGGACAGAATCCTGCAGAATCTTTCCATTCTCGAACCGCTCATGCTGCTCGCCGGCCTGAATGTGGACAGAGGAGAAACCCTGCTGGACACGGTGATCAAGCGCCTGCTTCCCGGCAACCAGGTGGATGCAACTGACGAGCTGAGGGACGTTGTGGACGGAGTGCTGATGGGCTCCACCGCGGTGCTGATCGATTACTGCCCCAAGGCCATCATCGTCGAAACCAAGGGCTGGGAGCACCGCCAGGTGGGGCGGCCGACCAATGAAATAGTCATCCGCGGTCCGCAGGAAGGCTTTACGGAAACCTTGCGGGTAAACACGGCCTTAATCCGCAAATCGCTGCATTCGCCCAACCTGGTTACTGAGTTTTTCAAAATTGGCCGGGTCAACCGGCTGGACTGCGCCGTGATGTATATTGCCGGCTTAACTAACCCGCAGCTGCTGGCGGAGGTGAAGCGCCGGATTCAATCCGTAACCGCCGATTTCATCAGCGACAGCAGTGTATTGGAACAATTCATTGAAGACAGCCACTTTATTCTCGTCCCCCAAACGCTGGCGACGGAGCGGCCGGACCGGGTGATTGCCGGCCTGGTGGAGGGCCAGGTGGCCGTCCTGGTCGACGGGAACCCTTACGCCCTGCTGATGCCGGCAAACTTTTTCGCCGTCTTTCAGAATCCCGAAGATGCCTACGTGCGCTGGCCGTTCGGGAGCCTGCTGCGCTTGATCCGGCTTTTTGGCTTGTTTCTGGCCACCTTTTTGCCGGGCTTGTATATTGCGGTCATCTCCCACCACCACGAAATGATCCCCACGGATCTGCTCCTGGCCATTTCGGCCAGCCGGGAGAACGTGCCCTTCCCGTCGATTGTGGAGGTATTGATCATGGAGGTTTCTTTTGAATTGATCCGGGAAGCGAGCATCCGCGTTCCCGGACCGATCGGCCCCACGCTGGGCATTGTGGGCGCGTTGATTTTGGGCCAGGCCGCGGTGGCGGCCAACATCGTCAGCCCCATTCTGATCATTATCGTCGCCGTCACGGCGATCGGCAGCTTCGCCGTTTCCAGTTATTCGCTCTCGCTCACCGCCCGTTTTCTGCGCTTTGTGAATATTCTGCTCGGCGCCTTTCTGGGCATTTACGGGCTGATGCTGGGGGTTTTCGTTTACCTGAACATCCTGGCAGGAACAAAATCTTTCGGCGTGCCCTACCTGGTTCCCATCGCCCCGCAGGCTAAAACGGGGCCCGATTTGCTCTACAGGGGGCCTGCCTGGCAGCAGGAGCAGCGACCGGAGTACCTTCAGCCGGGGCAGCCGAAGCGGCAGCCCGACATCAGCCGGGGCTGGCTGAAAAAAGGAGGCGGCCGGCGCTGATTGATGAAGGGAAAATCACCAATCGCGAAGCTACGTTAATTATTGTAGTGACCATCCTCACGGAGCTGTTTCTTACTTTTATGGCCGCCCTGGCCGAGGTGGGGCAGACCGGAGCCTGGCTGATTATCCTGGTGGCCTCAATTATTGCCGGACTGCTTTTTCTGCCTTCAGCGGCGCTGATGGAAAGATTCCCGGGGAAAAGCATCATTGAGGTGGGCGAAGAACTGGTCGGGCCGTATTTCAACGGATTGCTTGTGATTATTTTCCTTATTTTCTGCCTTTCTTTGCCGGCACTGGCTTTAAGGCAATACGCGGAGCGTGTTTTAACGGTGAGCATTCCGGAATTGCCGGTTAGTGTAGCCATGGCTGGAATGCTGGTTGGATCTATAACCGGGTGCTATATGGGTTTGGAAGCGCTGGCGAGAAGTTCATTATTCGTTCTTTATTTTGTGGGATTTACAATAATCCTGGCCAGCCTGCTCACTTACCCTTACTGGCGGTTTGAGCACCTTTTTCCGCTGGGCGGCCCCGGCCTGGGAACAATCATGAAGGAGGGCCTATTCAGAAGTTCTCTGATGTATGGCGTTTTTTTCCTGTCGGTAATCTTCCCTTCCTTAAAAAATCCCGAGATCCGCAGAACAGGGCTGGGAGCCATCGGAATTGGTGGGTTGGCAATAACCCTGACGATGCTCGCCATGCTGCTTACCTTTGACGTGCCCGTCCTGCAGGAAATGTCTTTGCCTTCTTACGAAATGTCCCGTCTGATTTACCTGGGCCGCTTTTTGCAGCGCGTGGAATCCGTTTTTGTGCCCATTTGGGCCTTAAACGGGATGTTGCACGTAGCCGTCGGAATATATGCCGGCTGCGCCATTATCACCAGATTTCTTAAGCTGCCGTACAACCGGCCGTTTTTGCTCCCGGTATCCGTTATTATTTACTCGCTGGCCTTTATACCGACAAATATCAGCCAGGTGCTGTGGATAGATTTTCATGTGGTCAGGTATTACGCCTGGATTCCGGCTTTTCTTTTGCCGACCGTCCTCTATGGGATAGAGAAAGTGAAAAAGAAAGGGAAGAAAAATGGCGGGGAAAGCAATGCCCAGCAGGGGTAGCCGGATGCGGCGGGGGCAGCTTATCGTCAGGCAAGGGGTGCTGGCTTTCCTTTTTTTCTGCTCCCTGTTTCTTTCCGGTTGCTGGGGGTATCGGGAAGTCGATGAAACTGCCCACGTCCTGCTCCTGGGGCTGGATAAGGGAAAGAAAAACGTACTCACTTTAACTGCGTTTATTGCGGTGCCCAGAAGGATGGGCGGCGGCGGTGGAGGCGGCGCCGTCGGCGGCGGAGGGGGCGGCGGTGGGGGCCAGAAGCCGTCCGTAACAGTTTCCGTAGAATGCAGAACCGTTCTCACGGGCCTGGATATGATTAACTCCATTATTGAGCGGCGGGCGACCCTTAACCACCTGAAGTTTATTTTCTTTTCCGGGGAAATTGCCGAAGAGGGGCTGGACCGTTATATGGCACCGTTAATGCGTTATCCGGAAACCCGCCGGAGCATCTTTATCGGCGTTTGCCAGAAAAACTGCCGGGAGCTGCTGGAGAAGTTTCAACCGATTATGGAAGCCAACCCTTCCAAGTACGCCGAACTGCTTATGGGCACGCAGCGCTACGTGGGGTTTATTCCTTTTAATCAAGTGCATCATTTTTATACCGATATGAAATCGAGGGGTTCGCAACCCGTCTGCGCGCTGGTCGATCTGGAACAAAAAAAGGAAGGGGAAAAAGAGCAAAGGGCTGCTCCGGAAGAGAAGGCCTTCGAAGAATCGGAAGGGGACTTTATAGCCGGCCGGCTTCCGCGCCAGGGCGGCAATAAAATAGAATTCATCGGGGCGGCGGTTTTTCGCGGTCCGAAGATGGTCGGCACGATCAACGGCAGCGAAACCGTAATTTTAAATATTTTAAGGGGCTGGTACAAAGAAGGGTTTTTCGCCTTTCCCGACCCGGGCAGGCGCGACCGGTTTGTCATCTTGCGGTTGCTGGCGGAAAGAAAGCCTCATATAAAGGTTAGCCTGGATGACGAGGGGCTCCCCGCGATTAAAGTGCGGGTCCCGCTGGACGCCGAGATTATTTCCATTCAGAGCGGGATAAACTATGAGCGACCGGATAAACTCCCCGTTCTGGAGCAGGCAGTGAACAGGCAGCTGGAGGAAAGGACGCGGCGTTTGATCAGAAAAACGCAAGAAGAGTTTTGCTCCGATATCTTCGGGTTTGGTTTAAAAGCCAGGCGTCTGGCGTCTACCTACTCCCAATGGGAAAAAATGAATTGGCCGGAACTCTACCCCGGGGCGACCGTGAGCGTAACTTTCGATACCAAAATCCGGCGTATCGGCCTTTTACGGAAAACGTCCCGGGCGCCGGCGTAAAGCTGGTTTAAAGTTGGTTCAAGGGCGCAAAAGAGGTTTAGAGCGTGATTAATTTTCTTGTCCTATTTTTCTTGTTCACCGTTTCCTATTATTTGACTACCTATGCCCGCTGGGCCTGGCAGCACGGCTACCGGCGGGGGGCGGCGGGGATTGTTTGCCTTGCTCTGCTGACCCTGGCCGTTCCCGTGGCCGTCTGGGCTTATCACCAGTACGTGCAATGAAACGGAAGGCGACACCCCAACCCTTAAAAGAGGTGAATCCACCTTGCGTCCGCTGTGGAAAGGGGCGATCAGCTTCGGGCTGGTTTACGTCCCGGTAAAAATTTACGTCGCGACCGAAAAGAAGGACATTAAATTCAGCTACCTGCACAAAAAATGCAAAAACCCGGTTCAGTACCGTAAATATTGCCCGTATTGCGAACAGGAAGTGAACGCCGGAGAAATTGTGCGCGGCTATCAGTACGAAAAAGGGCGTTACGTAATCCTGGAAGAGGAAGATTTAGAAAACCTGGCTCCCGAGGCCGCCCACAGCATAGATATCCAGGATTTTGTTGATTTGGATAAAATTGACCCGATATATTACGATAAAGCGTATTATCTGGCTCCCGCGGCGGGCGGGGAAAAGGTTTATGAGCTTTTAAAAAGGGCCATGCAGGAAACAAATAAGGTTGCCATCGCCAACGTGATGATCCGCAGCAAGGTTTCCCTGGCCGCCTTGCGGGTGGCGGAAGGCGCGTTGGTCATGAGCACCATGTTTTATGCGGACGAAGTAAGGAGCGCCGGGTTAATAGAGGAATTAAACTACCACGTGCAACTTCACGAAAAAGAAATAAAGATGGCCGTCGGCCTCATTGATAGCCTTTCCACTGATTTTAAGCCCGAAAAATACGCTAACGAGCGCCGGGAGGCGCTCATGGAAATTGTCCAGGCCCGCATAGCTGAAGAGCGGGTCACGGTGCCCCCTGCCCGGCCCGAGCCGGAAAAAGTGGTCGACCTGATGCAGGCGCTCAAAGCCAGCATCGAAAAAGCCCAGCGGGAGCGGGGGTCGCCCGCGCCGGCCAAAAACAGAAAAAAGGCCGCCGGCCGCAGCAAAGGGTGAAAACAGCCCGCCATTTGCTTTCAAGAAGAGGTGTATTTGCCTTATCGATAAGCTTCCTCTCCTGCGCCCCATGCTGGCTGTGAACAGCGAGCCGTTCGACAGCCCGGATTTCCTGTACGAAATCAAATGGGATGGCTACCGCTGCCTGGCTTATCTAGAAAATAATACTACGGTTTTGCGCTCGCGTAACCTTCTCGATATTACTCCCACCTTTCCTGAACTGGCCGGGTTGCATCATTACGTAAAGGCCGGTCAGGCTCTGCTCGACGGAGAGATTGTAATCTTTAAAGAAGGGCTTCCTTCTTTTGCCGCCCTCCAGGCGCGGGGCCTGGCGACTGGTCCCGCCAAGATCAACCGCCGGGCGCAAGAAGCGCCGGCCTTTTTCATTGCTTTTGATCTCCTCTACTTAAAAGGCGTTCCTCACCTGCGCGAACCCCTGGAGAAACGTAAGCAGCTCCTGGCTGATGCGGCAATCGCCGGCGGCCCGCTGGTGATTTCGGAATTTGTCCTGGAAAGGGGGCGTGATTTTTTTCGGGCCTGCGCCGAAAAAGGCCTGGAAGGAGTCATGGCCAAGCGTCTCGGCAGCCCTTACTTGCCAGGAAAGCGTTCGCCGCACTGGCAAAAGTTCCGCCACACAAAGGAAGCCGAACTGATCATCTGCGGCTATCAGAAAGGCCGGGGTGGACGAAAGCTGGGCGCGTTGATTTTAGGGGAAAAAACCGGCCAAAAACTGATCTACCGGGGAAAGGTCGGTACCGGATTTGACTGCCGGGAGGAAGAACAGCTCCTGAAATTGCTTACCCTTCTGGAAGTAAACAACCCTCCCTTGCACTTTCCCGCGGAGAAAAAACAAAATGTCCACTGGGTAAAGCCCGCGCTGTTTTGTTCCGTAAGCTACCTTGGTTTAACGGAAGATGGTTTACTGCGCCACCCGCTGTACCGGGGAATTTCTCTGGATAAATTTCTTAAATAGAGATGTAACACTTCTCCAGGGGCGCCCATAATATGGTATTGAAAAACTAGCTACCCTAATAAATGGAAAGGAGGAATATTATGGGTTTTGGTGTAGGAGTAGGCACTGGCGGCGGTGTCGGCGGCTGGAGCTTCGCTTTTCTGGTATTCCTGATTTTGATTCTGCTCGTCGTCGGCTTTGGTGTCTGGTTCCCGGGGTTCTGGGGAGTTAGTGCTTAAAGC
>DYES01000087.1 GCA_020725585.1 Desulfovirgula sp. | reverse complement strand
TGGGCAGACCCCATTTCTCGAACAGGTGCACGGTGAAGTCGACGTGCCGGGCGATGCTGTAAACCAGGTCCTCTCTGGTAATGCCCATCAGGTCCTGCCTGACGTAGCGGACGTAATCTTCAACCGTGTTGTCTCCCTCGGCCAGGCCGATATACTGGTTGATGGCCGAAAGACCCATGGCCACGGCGCCGCTGCGGTCCATGGCTGCCTTGTCGACCAAAACGACCTTTAAACCGTGCTTTTTGGCCCAGTAAGCGGCTTCCACGGCCGCGCCGCAGGCCGACATACCGCCGCCGACAATCAAAAGATCAGTTTGAACTTCTACGGTTTCAAAATTTGCCATTTCCCTAACCTCCTCACCTTATTTCTTTACTGTGGGGACTTCGCAACCCAGCGAACCGGGCTCCGTGAACAGAACAAAGCTCTTTAAGTCGTCAGTGCCGGTCGCAAACCCGCCATCGGGCACGGCCGAGCCTTCGGGCGTGGTCCTGGTGGGGAACTTAAAGCGCTTGATGGTCCCGTTCCTAAACTTAATCGTCCACATAATGTTATCAGAACCCCGCAAGGGCACGCAGCTCGCTCCCAGAGGCACGAAATCGGCATAGCCTCTTACGTCCATGGCCTGCTGCGGGCAAATTTTAACGCAGCACTGGCACTCCCAGCACATGGCCGGGTCCCGGTTGTAGGCCTTCATTTTTTCTTTGTCCAAAACCATTAAATCATTGGGGCAAATATACATGCACGCTGTCTTGTCCTGGCCTTTGCAGCCGTCGCATTTTTCCGCAATCACATAACTGGGCATAAATCTAACCTCCTTAATAGATTTTCATTATATTTGTTCATCAGTCCCCGCGCCAAAAATAAACCTCCTCTCCCTTCCTCACTCCTTTCTGCAAAAGCTTTTTCTCTACATTATTTATTTAAATTACTCATTATTTAAATAGCCATTTATTTATTTCTAGTAATCTTTCAGGAAATCCTCCATTATGTCAAGGCTTTGTTTTTCGACAACCTTATCAAATATTTTATCCTTGACTTCTCTGGGCAGCAGCTCGATACTCCTGGTTGTCGCCGAATCGTATTTAGCGGTCGGGAAAACCTTTAAAACCTTGTCCTTTTGCTCCTCCGTGCAGGGCACCTTCAATACCTTCAGGCCGGCCAGGACCTCCTGGGCCATTTCGGCCAACCCCGCTTTTTGCAGCTTGGCCAGCCTTTCTTCGTTAATCCATATATTAATGGTAATCGACATCCACGCCACCTCCTAATACTTCATTTCGGGAAGGACAAAGACAGGGTTTCTTTCCTTTAAATACCTGTCCGTTACAAATGCATCGCCAAACCCATATTTCTCCGCACACTCCATAATGAGATCGAACACTTCCGGTCTGAAGATCAGGCGAGGTGGCTTCACACCGTCTTGAATGATGCTTCTGATCAAGGTGCCGCTAAAATTCTGGCGCTCCTTGATATGCCCGCACAGGCCCGAATAGGTAACCTCCGCGCAAACAGGACAGTACCACCACTCCAGCACGCGCACCGGCTTGATTCTTAAATCTGCCTCCGGGATCTGGTCAAATATCCTGTGGGCGTCGTACGGATCGTAGTACGTCCCGACCCCGGCGTGGTCCCGTCCAAACATGTGGTGCGTCAGGCCCAGATTGGTTCTCAAGATGGCGTGGAATACGGCTTCCCTCGGACCGGCGTAGCGCATATCCCAAAGCGTAATCGACGTCATGTGGACGTCTTCCCGGAAATAGCCGGCTTTGCGCAGCACGTCGTGGCACAAAACGATGGCTTCGTCGATGTAGTCCCCTTTTCTCTTTTCGCCGATAATGGCGTTGACCAGCACACCGGTAATCGTTTTTTCCACCGGCAGCTCCCCGTGCGCCTGCAGCCAGGAGCCCTTCATCAGCCACTCGTGGCCGGTATGGGGCACGTTTCTGGTCTGGTGGGCCACAATCCTCTGCCAGCCTTTTTCAGCGAACTTTTGTCTCATTTGCCTGGGGGTAAAGAAGAACTCTTCAAACGGAGGGTTGATTTTCGGCGGATTGACCAAGGTAATCTTGCCGCCGAGGAATTTGTCCTTGTATCTATAAGTTCTGGCCACGCCCGGGTGCTTCTCTTCGGTGGTTCCGTACACCCTCTGGGCCATTTCCTGCTTATCGTAGGCAAAGATCTCTTCCACTTCCAGAATGGCCATCGGCTGGTTCTGGAAGGTAAGGAGGATCTTATCCCCTTCTTTAATTCCCTTTTCGTTGATTTCTTCGGAGGACATGTCGAAAACAATGGGAATGGACCAGAGCACACCGTTGGCGAGCCGCATTTCCTTGCAGACGCGGTCGACGTCCGCCCTGGTCATGAATCCTTCGAGAGGAGTAAAAAATCCGTACGCAATATCAATAATTTCGTTGGCGATCTGATTGCTCACCGGCACTGGCGTCAAGCCTTTAATTGCCCGGGCTGCTTCTTCCGGCGCTATAACTCTTTCGACAATTTCTTTATTGCCATGGCCGATATGGTTCATCTCTTTTCTCCCTTCCCTTTTTAAATGTGGTAAAAGGCCTGTCTTCCTTTTCTTCTTTTCCCTCTTTACCCTGCCTTAAAAGGGCTCCACCCCCTCCTCCCGACGAAGCTGCTTTAACTTTAACTGAACATTTTCAAAAAGATTGTCGTCTACTTGCTATTTTCTTTGTCGCGTTCCTGATAATCTAAAGCAAAACCACGTCAGTATCTGTCTTGCAAGCTTCTACGGCCCAGCGGCGCCTCTCTTTCCCGTTTCCAGGTGTCGCTCTTTCTTTATCTATATAAGTACTTTTCGACACAAAACCGAAACTTCCTTCTTTTTTGAGGCGAGAAAAATTAGAATTTCTTTTACACAAAAAGACAAATTTTGTTAACAAAGCATTGAGAAAAACTGAAGAAACCCTTCTTAGGGAAAGGAGTTTGTAACTTTGTGATGGTGAAGTTTATCACTAACTATTTGATTAAAAAAACGCCTCTTTAGTCAACCTGGTGTTAAGTATATCACAAAAAGGTTAAGCTTGGCAAGTATTATTTTTAACAAGACTTCCTTAAATTTCGTTCCTCGTTTTGCCCCCCTAAATTTAAACTATTACTGTTACAATATTTACATATTTATTAGGACTTATATGTTCTCACAATCCCCCAAAAAATCCTCCCTCTTGCTCCCTTCCAACTGGCTTCTTGTCAAGCATTGCCGGTATTGCCAGGCAATCAATAGGGCTTTTTCAAAAAATTTTTTTAGAAAGCAAAGAAGGAAAATTTGAAAGTATGTAGAAACAAGTTTTAAACCGTGGTCTGAGCGCACTCAACCACGGTACAACTGTGGTTCAAGGAGGTGTTGGCCTCGAGATAAACGTCGCAAAAACTGCACAAGGTTGCTTACAGGCAACAGATGAGAAAAGATGCGGTACGGAAAGGGGTTTTTGGCTATGCTCATTTTTGATTATATGGAAAAGTACGATTACGAGAACCTCTACTTTTGCCAGGACAAAGCCACCGGGCTTAAAGCCGTGATTGCCCTGCACGACACCACCCTCGGCCCGGCCACCGGCGGGTGCCGCATGTGGACTTACGACCGGGAAGAGGACGCCATCGAAGACGCCCTGCGCCTGGCCCGCGGGATGACGTACAAATATGCCGCTGCGGGCGTAAATCTGGGCGGGGGCAAGGCTGTGATCATCGGCGACCCCAAAACGCAAAAAAGCGAAGCCTTATTTAGGGCCCTGGGAAGGTTTATTAACATTCTGAACGGCCGGTACATCACCGGCGAAGACGTGGGCACCACCCTGGAAGACATGGAATACATCCGCATGGAAACCCCCTACGTGGTGACCCTTCCCGAGCATTTGGGCGGCGCCGGCCCCATTTCCCCTTACACCGCCTTCGGCACCATCCAGGCCTTAAAGGCGGCGCACAAGCATTTATTCGGCACCGATTCTCTGGCCGGCAGGCGCGTGGCGGTGCAGGGAGTGGGCTCGGTGGGTTACCACGTGGTTGAGCTGCTGGCCAAAGAAGGCGCGAACCTGGTCATTACCGACATCGACCTGGAAAAGGCCAAAGCAGTGGCCGCTAAATTTGGCGCCGAAACCGTCGCGCCGGACAAAATTTACGAAGTGGACTGCGATATCTTCTCCCCCTGCGCACTGGGCGCAGTTATTAACGACGAAACCATCCCCCTTCTCAAATGCAAAATCGTCGCCGGCTGTGCAAACAACCAGTTAAAAGAAGCGCGGCACGGGGACCTGCTCGAAGAAAAAGGGATTTTTTACGTGCCGGATTACATCGCCAACGCGGGGGGCACCATCTACGACACCGACCGGCTGATGTACGGGCAGCACAACAAGGAGCGCGCAGCGAGAAACGTAGCCCGCATTTACCAGACCATGGAAGCGATCATCAGGATCGCCAAAGAAGAAAACATCCCCACCTACCAGGCGGCGGATCGCTACGCGGAGCGCCGGATCGGCGAAATCAGGAAGGTTAAAAATATTTAATATTTAATTTAAGGATATCTTTGAGCTTTGAGGAGGGAGCAACAGGCAATGAAAAAGGTAACGGTGGTGGCCGACCGCGTCGTGGGAAGCTGCAGTGCAAAGATTGTTGCCGGCGATAAGATGGTTTTTGAGGGAGCAAATCTCAATCTGGCCGAAACCACCAGGGTCTGCCCCTTTGCCCTTTCCACCATCTACCCCATCATCTTTGCGGCCCGGCTGGGGCACGATATCGCCGAGTTCGGGTTAAAAGAAAGGGTTGTGCAATGCATCGACCCCGGCCCGCCGCTAAGCGAAGGCGGCACAGTTTTTTGGAAGGTCCTTCAGGATGAATAGGCGAGGGGGAAGCGTCATGCCCAATACAACGGTGGCCATTATAAAAACCCAGCCTCAACCCGATTTTGATCAGATCAACCAGGCAGTTCGGCGGGCCCTCTCCCTTCTGGGAGACCTTTCCGACATAATTGCTCCCGGCCGGCTGGTCTTAATCAAGCCCAACCTGGTGGCGGTACCCGCCGGGCCAAATTCCGGAGCGGTCACCAAGCCGGAGGTCTGCCGGGCGATCGCCGACTTTGTCCGGGAACTGGGGGCAACCCCCGTCATCGCCGAGGCTTCTGCCGCCGGGGTGGATACGGAAAAGGTTATTCAGGCGACCGGCTACGATACGCTGCGCAAAGAAGGCTACGAAGTAGTTGATCTCAAAAGAACCCCCAAGATCACGCTCCCAATTCCCGATGGAAAACTCATCTCCGAAGTAGAATCCTTTGAACTGGTGGCGAAGGCGGACGCTATCATCAGCGTGCCCGTCCTCAAGACGCACGACCAGACGGAGGCCACGCTCAGCCTGAAAAATCTAAAAGGCCTGGTTACCGACCGGGAGAAAAAGAATTTCCACAGCACGGGGGTTTTTGACTGCGTGGTGGATCTGGTCAGCGCGGTAAAGCCGGTGCTGGCGGTAGTAGACGGCATTTACGGCCAGGAAGGGCTCGGGCCGATTTTTGGAAAAACGGTGGAAATGGATCTGATTATCGCCGGACGCGACCTGGTCGCCGTAGACACCGTATGCGGGGCAATTATGGGCTTTGCGCCCCAGGAACTCCTGCTTTCCGTAAAGGCGGCCGAACGCGGGCTGGGCACAAACAATTCCGAGCAGATTATCGTAAAGGGCGAAAAAATTGAAGGAGTCCGCCGGCGTTTTTTGCGTTCTTCGGAAGATGTCATCGTCGACGTGGAAAACTTCCACCTGCTTTTTGAGGAAGGCGCCTGCACGGGCTGCCGAAACACCGTGCTCAGCTCTATCGTCGACATAAAAAACGACGGCAGCCTGGAGTACTTAAAAGGAAAGACGGTTATCGCCGGACCCATTCAGGAAAGCGACCTTCCCGCGGATGTATCCCCGGATAACCTCATCCTGGTGGGCAAATGCACGAAACCTTTCGCTCATCTAGGCAAACATGTCAAAGGCTGCCCCCCAAACAACATCTGGGTGGTGCAGGCCATTGTGGGCGAGCAGGCAAAGCGCCGCTACGCCACTGAAGAAATAAATGATTGACACCGGCCACGGGGAAGCCAGGCAAAAGACGGCTCCCGAAAAAGATACAGAGGTGACTGAAAAGGCATGATCTGGCAGCAATTACTCAACGGTCTGGTTTTGGGCGTGGGATACAGCCTCACAGCCTTAGGCTTTTCGATGATTTTCGGCGTGTTGAGGGTAATTAACTTTGCGCACGGCAACGTTTACATGCTGGGGGCGTTTGCGGGTCTTACCGCCGCCCGGTTCTGCGGGGGAAACTTTTACGTTTGCATCCTGGCCGGCATGGCGTCCGGCGCCGTCTTGGGCCTGCTTCTGGAGCGGCTGGTCTTCCGGCCGGTAAGGCACATGGAGCCATTTGCCGGGCTCTTAACGTCCACCGGCGCCCTGTTTGTCATCGGCATTTTAGGGCTGCTTATCTGGGGAGCCTCTCCACGCCCTTACGACGTGCAGATTCCCAGCCAGGTTTGGGAGCTGGGGCCGGTGACTATCTACTCCATGCAGGTTTTTATGCTGGCGGCGGCGATTCTCGTGATGATTTTCCTGTGGCTGGTCGTGGACAAGACATACATCGGCACGGCCATGCGCGCGGCGGCGCACAGCACCACCGTCGCGCAGTTAATGGGCATCGACGTTAACGCCGTCACCCGCTTTACCCTGGCCATCTCTTCAGCCCTGGCGGGGCTCGCCGGCGTCCTCGTCTCCGCCTACTACGGCATCGTCTCTACATCGGTGGGCTTCAATGCCGGCATCAAGGCTTTTACGGCAGCCGTCATCGGGGGCATCGGAAGCATACCGGGGTCTTTTTTGGGAGGAATTCTGCTTGGTTTTGCGGAAGGGCTCGGTTCAGGCTATCTTTCGTCGGGATATAGAGACGCCATTGCCTTTTCCATTCTTGTGCTGGTGCTGTTGATTCGCCCGACGGGCCTGCTTGGGCAAACATCGAGCCAGAAGATGTGAGGGGGTATTTTATGAAGTTGCAGCCAGTCACAAAAATAGAAGACCTGCTCAGCCGGCGGTGGTGGCTGCTCCTCGCGCTCTGGCTGATCATTCCTCTGTTCCTGCGCAACTGGGCGTACGGACTGCACGTCCTGATCATGGTGGCGATATACGTGCTGTTGACGCAGAGCCTGAACCTGGTGATGGGCCTGGCCGGGCAGCTGCAACTGGGGCACGCGGCCTTTTTCGGCATCGGCGCGTACGTCGCCGGGCTCCTCATGCTAAATGCGGGCTGGTCCTTTTGGGCGACCCTGCCCGCGGCGTTTTTCGGCGCGGCGTTAATCGGCCTTCTGGTCGGGCTGCCGTCAATACGGGTAAGCGGCGATTACCTGGGCATCGTCACTTTGGGTTTCGGGGAAATTACCCGCCTGATCCTGACCAACTGGGTATCTCTTACCCACGGCCCGATGGGCCTGCCCGGCATACCGGCGCCGGGCATACTCGGGTACACCTTCACTTCCAAGCTGCCCTATTTTTACCTGGCGACCGCCCTGGCCCTGTTTACCTGGTTTGTTTTAAGCCGGCTGATTAATTCCAAAACGGGTCTAGAGCTTTTAGCCGTGCGTGCGGACGAGCATTGCGCAAAGGTCCTGGGCGTGAATACGGGGATGGTGAAAATTTTTGCGTTCAGCACGTCGGCTGCTTTTGCCGGCCTGGGAGGCGCCTTTTACGGCAGCTACTTTTCCTTTATCAGCCCGGACAGCTTCCTTTTTACCGATTCGCTGACCGTGCTCTGCATGCTGGTGGTCGGCGGGATGGGCAACCTGGTCGGCTGCGCCATCGGCGCGGTTATTCTGGGGGCGGCGCCGGAGGTGTTTCGTTTCCTGGGCGATTACCGGATCTTGCTCTACGGCTTGCTGATCACCATTATGGTCATCTACCGGCCTTCCGGAATCTGGGGCCTGGACAAGCGGAGAAGAAACACCATCCGGGCCACCTGTGCGAGGGTGAAATCATGAGCGCGATCTTGAAAACGCAAGACCTGGGCATAACTTTTGGGGGCCTGGTGGCGCTAAAAGACTTCAACCTGGATCTGCGCCAGGGAGAAATACTGGGGATAGTCGGTCCAAACGGGGCCGGGAAGACAACGGTGCTCAATCTGATTACCGGTGTCTACCGCCCTTCTGCCGGTCATGTCTTCTTTAAAGACAGGCGCATTGACGGTCTGCCGCCCCATGTGATCGCCCGGTTGGGCATTTCGCGGACGTTTCAAAACATCAGGCTGATCCCGGCCTTATCGGTTCTGGAAAACGTTATGCTGGGACGGGCTCTGCGCGTTCCGGAGTCCCCCCTGGCGGCGGTTTTCCTGCCGCCAAAGACGAGGGCACAGCGGGCCAGGTGGATTTCCTTTGCGGAAGAAATCCTGGACTTCATGGGCCTAAGCGACGTGGCCGAGGTGGACGCCACCGCCCTGCCTTACGGGAAGCAGCGCGCGGTGGAAATTGCGCGGGCGATTGCAACGGGCGCGGAAGTGCTTCTGCTCGACGAGCCGGGGGCGGGCATGAGCACGCAGGAAAAGCAAGAGTTGTCGAAGACGATCCTGGATTTGCGCGCGCGCATGCAAAAGACCATCGTCCTCATCGAGCACGATATGAAAATGGTCTTAAACCTGGTGGACCGGGTAGTGGTATTGGACTTTGGCTGCCAGATCGCCGAGGGCCCCCCGGAAACAATTAAAGTTAACCCCAGGGTGGTCGAAGCCTACCTGGGCAAAGTGGAGGCCGTGCCTGATGCTGGAAATTAAAAACTTAAACGTCTATTATGGAGCCATTCACGCCCTAAAAGGGGTCAACCTGACCATCCGCCCCGGCGAAATCGTCGCCGTGCTGGGGGCCAACGGGGCGGGCAAAACCACCCTCTTGCGGGCAATCACCGGGCTGGTCAAAGTGCCGGAGGGCGAGGTCGTTTTTGAAGGAAGGGTGCTCAATAAGGTTCCTCCCTTTCAAAGGGTCGCCGCGGGGCTGGCGATGGTCCCCGAAGGCAGGGGAGTGTTTCCCAATCTCACGGTGCGCGAAAATCTGTTGATGGGCGCCTATATTCACCGCAAGAACGCGCCGGCGGTAAAAGAATTGCTGCACGAACTCCTCAAGGAATTTCCCCGCCTGCAGGAGCGCGTGAACCAGAAAGCGGGCACCCTCTCCGGCGGGGAGCAGCAGATGCTGGCCATCTGCCGGGCTTTGATGTCCAGGCCCCGGCTTTTGCTCCTGGACGAGCCCTCCATGGGCCTGAGCCCGCTTTTAGGGCAGGAAGTATTTAAACTAATCGACAGAATCCGGGATAGGGGCACAACCATCCTGCTCGTTGAACAAAACGCCAACGCCGCCCTGCGCATTGCGGACCGGGGGTATGTACTGGAAATGGGGGTGATCGCGCTCGCAGGATCGGCCGCCGAACTTGCCGCAAGCGATTTGGTGCGCGTCGCTTACCTGGCTTAAGAACGGGGAGGTGAGAGGTTAAAAACAGCAAAAACGGGCGGTTGAAGAACAATTAAAAAACATACGCAGAAAAAACAACCCAAAAGATTAGACCACCTAAAAAACAAAAAAACCAGAAGGAGGATGGTATTATCATGATGATGAAACCAGGCGGAAAAAAGTACGTTTTTTTAGCTTTATTGTTCGCGGCTTTGCTGCTCTTCACAACTGTTTTTAGCGGCTGCGGCCAGCAGGCCAAGGAGAAGATCGTTAAAATCGGCATCGCGCAACCGTTGACCGGCTCCTGCGCAAACGACGGTCAGATGTCGCGGGACGGAGCGCTCCTGGCCCTGGAGCACTCCAAAGCCAGGAGCGAACTGGCCGGTTACAAAATCGAGCTGGTCATCGAGGACGATAAATCTGACCCTAAAGACGCCGCGGCGATTGCCAACAAGTTTGCCGGCGATGATAAAATTCTGGCGGTCATCGGCAACTACAACAGCTCCTGTACTTTAGCCGCCGCGCCTATTTTAACGAAAGCCGGCATACCCCAGATTTCAACCGGTTCAAGCTCGCCCAAAATCACCGGCTTCAGCAAATACCTCTTCCGCACGCAACCTACAGACGCTTTAGTGGGCGCCAACATCGTCCAGTGGGCCAGCGAGCTCGGGTTTAAAAAGGCCGCCATCATTTATGAAAACTCGGACTTCGGCAAGGGGCTTCAACACGTCTATCATGAGTTGTGGCCAAAGGACGGCCGGGAAATCGTCGCCGATGAATCGTATCTGCCCGGCTCGACCACTGATTTTACCCCCATTCTTACGAAGGTGAAGTCGTCCGGCGCCGATGTCGTCCTGCTGGGCTCCCTTTACAACGAGGCAGCCTTAATGGGCAAGCAGGCCAAACAAATCGGGCTGAACATCACGTTCTTTGGTGATTCCTCCCAGCACACCAACGCCCTTTTAGAATTGGGCAAGGAAAACGTGGAAGGCTGGCACGTAGTAGGCTGCCTGGACCCGGCATCGAAAGATCCCCAAGCCGTTAAGTTCTTCAACGATTTCCAGCAGAAATTTGGCCGCCAGCCGAACACGTTTGCGGCCCAGGCCTATGACGCGATGATGCTGGTGCTGGAAGGGCTGGCCAAAAACGGTCCGGACCGGGCCAAACTGCAGGAATTCCTGTTTACGGTGAAAGATTTTCCCGGCGTAACCGGCAAATTAACCTTTAAAGACGGAGACGTGGAAAAGAAACTGTTCCGTTTTGTTGTCAAGAACGGCCAGTTTGTCGCTGTTGAAAAATAATATCTAAAAAAGGGGGAGAGCCCGCTGTCGGGGGTTGTTTGACCCGCCCTCCAGCAAAAACACCCCGACAGCGGGTTTCTTACCTGCTTCGCGCTTCCCGGAAGCAATCGTCTATGCCTGCCTTAAATAACCTAAATATTAATATTCCTTGCTTAATTGCTGCTTATATTATGGTAAAATATGCTCACGAAAGTTTTCATTTTCCCGGAAAGTCAGGGTGGTAAGGTTGAAACTCAAATCCGACAAGGAAAAAAACGAAAAGACCTACAAGCGGATCGTCATGCACATCCAGCAACTAATCAGGGAAGGCTCCTTGGCGCCGGGGGACAGGCTGCTGCCGGAGCGCCAGCTCGCCGAAGCGCTAAACGTCAGCAGAAACTGCGTGCGCGAGGCGCTAAGCGTGCTCGAGATGATGGGGCTGATCGAAGTTACGCCCGGGGAAGGCGCCTACATAAAGCAGGCCAGCCTCGATTCCATCATCGAGCCCCTGGCCACGGTCCTCTGGAAAGATCTCGAAGGGATGCACTATCTTTTTGAAGTGCGGCGGATCATTGAGGGAAACGCCGTTCAGTTGGCGGCAAAAAGGGCCGACGACGCGGATCTCTACCGGATCAGAGAAGACGCTTTGCAGGTGATCAGGGATATTGAGGCCGGCGTTCCGGCGGACGAATCCGACACCAATTTTCACCTTCATCTCGTGGCGGCCAGCAAAAACCCCCTTCTCTCGGAATTAGCCTACATGCTGACCGCTTTAATGAAAGAAAAATACGGCCCTTACAGGCGGGCGATGCTGGCTTCGCCCGGGCTGGCGTCGCAGTTCACCAGGCAGCACCTGCAGATTTACGAGGCATTAAAAGAAAAAGACGGGGAAAAAGCGAAAACAATTATCCTGGAACACCTGGAACTGGCGGAGCGAGAATTAACCGACTGGGACAATAAAGACTAAGTATATCAACTAAGTATATCAACTAAAACTTTAAATATATCCCCTAATTAATTCCACTAAAATTCCGGAGGTTTTATTCTTTATGGTTGAAATCAGGGTTCACGGCAGAGGCGGGCAGGGTTCCGTGGTAACGGCGGAACTGCTGGCTATAGCCGCCTTTCGGGCCGGAAAATTCAGCCAGGCCTTTCCTTATCTGGGCGGCGGGGGCGAAAGAAGAGGCGCACCCGTTCAGGCTTTTTGCCGGATAGACAACAAACCCATTCAATTGAAATGCCAGATTAAACAACCCGACTATTTAATTGTTCAGGACGTCAGCTTGTTCGATGTCGTCGATATTTTCCAGGGCTTAAAAAAGGGCGGCTTTGTTTTGGTCAACAGCGCGAACGGCCCCCGGGAGCTGGGCATCCAGGCGCAAGATTTCCGGGTTTACAATTTTCCCGCCACGGAAGTTGCCCTGGAGACGTTAAAAAGGCCCGTCATGAACACGGCGATGATCGGCGCTTTTGCGGCCCTGACGGGCATGTTCGATCTGGAATCCTTAAAATACGCGGTCGGGCGCAAATTCCCGGGAGAGATCGGGCTGAGCAACGTTGCAGCCATGGAAAAGGCCTTTCGTCTGGCCAAAGGCAGTTCTTCGGGAGGGAGTGTTACCGGTGAAGCTTAATCTCGGCGGCGTAACGGAGGCGGGCCGCTCAAAGCAAAACAGGACGGGAAACTGGCGGTATTTTCTGCCCGTCGTCGATCAAAAAAGGTGCAACGGGTGCGGAACATGCGAGCTGTTCTGTCCGGACAGCGCCATTGAAATCAACAACAAACTTTGTCTAATCAACACCTTTTACTGCAAGGGCTGCGGGATTTGCGCCCGGGAATGCCCCCGTTCGGCAATCACCATGCAGGTGGAAAGAGGGGTGGCCGTGTGATGAATCCGGAAGCGATCAAAAGCAAAGAAATCATGCAGGGTTCAGCGGCCATCGCGGAAACGATCAAAGCAATCGCGCCGGGTGTGATCGCCGTTTATCCCATCACCCCGCAGACGCACATCCTGGAGCACCTGGCGCGGCTGGTGGCTGACGGTCAGCTGAAAAGCAAATACATCACCGTGGAATCCGAATTTTCGGCGGCCTCGGTAATCTTCGGCGCGGCCTCCGCCGGCGTCAGGAGCTACACCGCTTCCGCGTCGCAGGGCCTTTTGCTGATGACGGAAGTCATTTTCAACATGGCCGGGACGCGCCTGCCCGCGGTAATCACCGCCGTGAACCGGTCGCTCTCGCCGCCCATCAACATCCAGGTGGATCACCAGGACACGATGACCCTGCGTGATTCCGGGATCATTCAGATTTATGTGGAAAGCATCCAGGAAGCGGTCGACACGCACATCCAAATTTTTAAAATCGCGGAAGACCGGGAAGTCCTCCTGCCCGCAATGGTTTGTATGGACGGCTGGATCTTAAGCCACGCCTACGAGCCGGTAACCCTCTGGAGAGACGAAGCGGTCCAGGAGTTTCTGCCCCCCTTTGACCCGGTTTTCCAGGTGGACCCGAAAAACCCCTTAACCTACGGTGCCCTTACCGACGACGACAAAATTACGGAATTCAAGTACATGGTGCACGACGCCTTAATCAGAAGCAAGGAAAAGATTAAAAAAGTGGCCGGCGAGTTCCGCGACGCGTTCGGCAATTACTACGGGGACGTGATTGAAAAAACTTATACGGAGGACGCCGAGCTGATCCTGATCGCCATGGGGTCGATGGCCGGCACCATTAAGGCGGCTCTTGAGAAACTGCGCGCACAGGGGAAAAGGGTGGGACTGATTAAAATCCGCTCTTTTCGGCCTTTCCCCGATCAGGAACTAAGGACCGCCCTGGCCGGGGCTAAAGCGGCGGTGGTGCTGGACAGGAGCTTTTCCTGCAGCTCCGGCGGCATTCTCGGCGGCGAAATAAAAGCCTGTTTATACGGCCAGGGGGGGCCGCAGGTCATTAATTACGCGCTGGGAATAGGGGGCCGGGAAATTTACCCCGAAACCGTTCTCGAGATCGTGAACCAGAGCGAGCGCCTGGTCGAAAGCGGGAAGATCCCGCCGGAAACAATTTTCTATAACCTGAACAGGGAATTGCTATAGGAGGCTTGTCGATATGCAGACGGATTTAAAGAAAAATTATCTCGCGCCCGGCCACAACGCCTGCCCGGGCTGCGGCGTGGCCATCGGCGTGCGCCTGATCTTAAGGGCGGCGGGCGAAAAGGTAGTCGTCGTCAGCCCTACGGGATGCCTGGAGACGTTTACCTCCCCGTACGGCGCTTCCGCCTGGGAGGTTCCCTGGGTGCACCCCCTTTTTGAAAATGCGCCGGCAGTGGCCAGCGGCATCGAAGCCGCCTTGAAATACAAAGGGGATTACGAAACGCACGTGATCGTGATCGGCGGCGACGGAGCCACGTTCGATATAGGGTTCGGCGCGCTTTCCGGAATGGTGGAAAGAGGGCACGATATCCTCTACATTTGCTACGACAACGAAGCGTACATGAATACGGGCATTCAAAGGAGCGGCGCAACGCCGTACGGAGCAACCACCAACACTACCCCCCGGGGAAAATTTTCGCGCGGCGAAACCCGCCCGAAAAAGGATCTGCTGGAAATTATGCGGGCGCACAACCTCCGCTACGTGGCCAGCGCCACCATCGCCTACCCGCAGGATCTGGCCAGAAAAGTTAAAAAAGGATTGGCCATTGACGGGCCGGCGTACATCCACCTGATTACCCCCTGCAATCTCGGCTGGGGAATTAATCCGGAGGAAACCGTGGAACTGAGCAGGCTCATCGTAAAAACGGGGCTTTTCCCCCTGGTGGAGTATGAGGACGGTGAATTGACAAGTGTCCATAAGCTAAAAAATGCCCTGCCCGTAGAAGAGTACCTGAAAAAGCAAAAAAGGTTCGCGCACCTTTTTGAAGAAGAAAACGCCCAAATGATTGCAGAGATTCAAAAGATGGCCGACCAAAACATTAAAAAATACAACCTGGCAGGATAAATATTGAAATATGGAAATAAGCAGTTAATCATAATGAAAGGAGAGCCACCCATGCCCCTTAAAACCGCCCCCGCCTACAAAGAAAGCCTGCGCTCCTTAAAATTAAAACTCTGGGCCGCGGGCGAGCAAATCACCGACGTCGTCAACCACCCCTTGACCGCCCCCCACGTCAACGCCGCGGCCGTGACCTAC
>DYES01000086.1 GCA_020725585.1 Desulfovirgula sp. | reverse complement strand
CGTTTACGTGCCCTTAAAAGAGACCGTCCGGGGCTTCAAAGAAATCCTGGAGGGCAAGCACGACGACCTGCCCGAGGAAGCCTTCTACATGGTGGGCGTGATTGAAGAGGCTGTGGAGAAAGGGAAGCGCCTGCTCGAAGGAAGTGCATAACATGGCGGAGAAAATGCAACGCCTGGAGATCGTTACTCCGGAGCGCAGAGTCTACAGCGAAGACGTTCGCTACGTCATCGTCCCCGGCGCCGAAGGCGAAATGGGCTTTTTGCCCGACCATGCCCCCCTGGTCAGCACTTTGAATATCGGGCTGGTCAGAGTGTATAAAGAGGGCGGCGACAGGCCCTTGAAAATCGCCGTGGCGGGCGGTTTTGTGGAGGTGAAGAACAGCCGGGTGACCATTCTTTCCCGGGCGGCGGAGCGGGAAGACCAGATCGACCGCGCCCGCGCCGCCGCGGCCCGCGACCGGGCGCAGGCCAGGCTCGCCGCCAGAACGCCGGACGTTGACGTGGCCAGAGCGGAGGCAGCCTTAAAAAGAGCGCTCAACAGGTTAAAGGCCGTGGAATAAGTTTTGCATAACGCAGCTGGCGAAACCAGGGGGCTGCCCCTGGTTTTTTAATTTATAAAAGATAAATTATAAATGGTAAATAGTGGGTAAATACTATGAATAAGTTGAATAAGTATTGATCAAGAAGGTGTTTTGCTTGCGCAAGTTATTCATAGGATTTACCCTTATTTTTATCTCCTTTTTGCTGGTTCTGTCGTACTTGGCGGACAGACTTTCCCCCGTCCGGATCAAAGCCGAGGAGCCGGTGGTCCGCCTGTACGTCCACGGCACCGGGGAGATCCTGGAGCTGCCGCTCGATGACTACGTAACCGGCGTGGTGGCCGCCGAGATGCCGGCGGAGTTTCCCATGCAGGCTTTAAAGGCCCAGGCGGTGGCAGCCCGCACGTTCATTTTAAAGCGGGTCAAGGCCGGGGGTGTGGAGAATTCCCGGCACCCCGGGGCGGATGTCTGCGACGACCACCGGCACGGCCAGGCCTGGATCGGGAGGGAAGAAATGCGGCGGCGGTGGGGCGCCTTAAACTATTACCGTTATTATTATAAAATACGTCAGGCCGTGGACGAAACGCGCGGGATGGTCCTGACCCACCAGGGGCGGCTGATCGATCCCATTTATCATTCTTCGTGCGGAGGCAGGGGGACGGAAAGTGCGGAGGAGGTGTGGAAGGTGGAGGTGCCTTACTTAAAAGGGGTGCCCTGCCCTTACTGCGCGGACCCGCAGCCCGTGCGGGTAACCTCTATCCCGCTTGCCCAGGCCAGCCGGGCTTTAAAAACCAATCTGAACGCGGTGCCCGTGTCCGGACGAGGGGAAGCCGGGGCGCCGTTTATGCGGGTGCTTGAGTATACCCGGGCCGGGCGCCCGAAAACGGTTCAGCTGGGCGAGCGGACCTACGCGGCCACTGCCGTCCGCGATCTCTTAGACCTGCGCTCCGCCGATTTTACCTTCCAGGTAAGCGCCGACCGGCTGGAAATCACCACCCGCGGGTACGGCCACGCGGTGGGGATGTGCCAGTACGGGGCGAAAGGATTAGCCGCGCACGGGTATGACTTTGCCCAAATTTTGAAGCACTACTACACGGGCGTAGAGATAGTAAGGCTGACCGAATAATAAGCCGCCCGCAGCTTGAAAAACGTTAAAACCCCTTTCTTTAGCAGGGGTTTTCTTTTTTCGCCAGGACAGTTCCGCCCGCCTTGCGCATATATATTTTTAGGAGCTTTTTTAGCCGCTTAGGAGGTAGGGAGATGCAGGAATATATCCAGAAAAGGGTGCTGGAGATCTGCGCCTATATCCTGGAGACTCACGCTACTGTGCGCCAGGCGGCAGCGGTGTTTCAGGTGAGCAAAAGCACAGTGCATAAGGATATGACGGAAAGACTTCCTTCCTTAGATAAAAAGCTGGCCCAGCAGGTCAAAGCAGTGCTGGAATTCAACAAGTCCGAACGGCATTTAAGGGGTGGCGAGGCAACGCGCAAAAAATATAAAAATTCGTTATAAGCGTAGAGGATTTTGGCTAAAAATGTAGAATTTATCTTTCCAGCCAGGTTTTAAGGAGGCGCCTCTATGCTGGGCTTTTCTACGGATATGGGGATAGATTTAGGGACGGCCAACGTGCTGGTTTTTGTTAAAGGCAGGGGGATTGTGCTCAACGAGCCGTCCGTGGTGGCCATAAACAAAGACACCGGCAGGATTATTGCCGTGGGAACGGAGGCCAGGAGGATGCTGGGGCGTACGCCGGGAAGCATTGTGGCCGTGCGGCCGCTGCAGGACGGAGTAATTGCCGATTACGAAGTAACGGAAAAAATGCTCCGTTATTTTATTTCGAAAGCAAATGGGCGCAGGTTGTTTTCTCGCCCGCGAATTATGATCTGCATCCCGGCGCAGGTAACCAACGTGGAAGAAAGGGCGGTGCTCCAGGCCGCCATCCAGGCGGGTGCGGGACAAGCCTACATTATCGAGGAGCCGGTGGCCGCCGCCATCGGCGCCGGTTTGAATATTTCGGAGCCCAGGGGGAAAATGGTGGTGGACATCGGCGGCGGGACCACAGATATAGCGGTATTGTCCCTGGGCGGAATTGTGTGCAGCCGTTCTTTACGTGTGGGCGGGGATAAGTTTGACGAGGCCATCATGCGCTACGTCCGAAAAAGGTTTAACCTGGTCATCGGCGAGCGGAGTGCGGAAGAATTGAAGATCCGGGCGGGAACCGCCTATCCTGAAGGAATGACGGAAAAGGTGGTGGATGTGCGCGGAAGAGACATGGTTACCGGTTTGCCCAAGTCGGTGCACATTACTCACCACGACGTTTACGAGGCCATTTTAGAACCGCTGGAAGCGATCATCGGGGCGGTGAAAGAGGTTTTGGAAAATACCCCGCCGGAGCTTGCTTCCGATATAGGCGACAAAGGGATCGTGATGACGGGCGGGGGCGCCCTCTTGCCCGGCATCGACATTTTGCTGAGTAAAGAGGTGGGGGTGCCCGTCTATGTGGCCGAGGACCCCCTGTCCTGCGTGGCCGTTGGCACCGGCCGCGCACTGGGGATGCTGCACGTTTTGACGGGCGCGCACGGCAATAACAACAGGAAACGCTCCCGGGTGCGGGTGAACCTATAGCACAAGCGGGAGATAGAGAAGGCAAAGCCGCCCTGGATGCAGGTGCCGGAAAGTAAAGAAAAAGTTAAGTGAAACAAGGGATAGCCGTTTGAGATCCCTGTCCCGCAAGATTTTCCGGGGCGGGGATTTTTTACGCGCCAGGAACAGTCCCCTTTTGCTTTTCGCCGATTTTAAAACCTGCAGCAGCACGGCGTTTTTGAGAAGCTCCCTGGCGAAGCGGCTTTTTTAAGTTTTTAAAATTGTTGACAGAGATTAACTCTGGTTCTATACTTAAGATGTTAAATTGTTCGTAATGTTAAGTTTTTGTTAAAGCGAGGAGATTACAATTGCCGTATGAACGAGACGTTAGACTTCTGGAGAGATTGGAAGAAGTAACTTTGCAGTTGATGCGCCGGATGCACGCCAAGATGGAGGGGAGCACCCCCGAGGTTACCGGCAGCCAGTTTTTTGTCCTGAAAAGGATTCACGAGCGCGGCCGCATGACAGTATCGGTGCTGGCCGAGGAAATCGGTGTTTCTTTAAGCGCCGTTACCGCCCTGATGGACAGGCTGGTAAAGTCCGGTTACGTCACCCGCAGCCGGGACGAGGGAGACCGGCGCCTGGTGTGGCTCGAAGTGACGCCGCAAGGGGAGGAGGTGCTCAAGGCCTGCCTGGCGAGACGCAAGCAGGTCATGGAAAGATACCTGGGGCAGCTCTCTGGTAAAGACCTGGAGCAGCTGGTGAAGATTTACGAAAAATTGTTGACGATCATGGAACAGGAAGACAAAGAGTAAGTTGAATTTAAAAAAGTGAAACGTGCGCTAAAAAAGCTTTGCTAGCTGAGCGGCATTTGACCAAGAACGCGCAGATGGCGGGGTGAATATCAATCGTGAACACCAGTTTTTGTTTGTCGGGTAAAATTTTAAAAGATCTTTGGATGCGACGCGGACAGGTTCTTCTCCTGGCCATTCTTCTGACTCTTTTTTTGGCCGGCGGGTGCGCGGCGAAGCGCTCCGGCGCCGGCGGGGACGCCGGGGAAGAAGCCCTGCCCGTGCGGACGGCAAAGGTAAAAATGGGTATGCTGGAGGCGGCTGAAGTGGTAAGCGGCAAGCTGGAGGCCGGGCAGTCGGCCAACGTGGTGGCCAAGACCCCGGGAAAGGTGGCCGCCGTGCACGTGGAGGTGGGGAGCGCAGTGCGCGCCGGCCAGGTGCTGGTTACCCTGGACAATACGGACCTGGCTGCGCGGGTGGAGCAGGCCAGAGCCGTGGTGATGGAGGTAGAGTCGGCAATGGCCAGCGCCGAAGCCGCTTATGCGGTGGCGGAGGCAAATTACCGGCGGAATAAACAGCTCTTCGAACAAGGGGCGATTCCGCAGGCCGCCCTGGAGGGAGAAGAGCTGAAATATCTGCAGGCCAGAGAACAGGTGGAGCGGGCCCTGCCCGCCCGGCTGGCCCAGGCGCGGGCCAGCCTGGCGCTGGCCGAATCGGCCTATGCGGACAGCCTGATCAGGGCGCCCATCAGTGGCCTGGTGACGGCCCGCAACGTAAATCCGGGAGAAATGGCTTCAACGATGGCGCCCGTGGTTTCTCTGGTGAACATCGACAAAGTAGAGGTGAAGGCGACAGTTGGCGAAAGCTTAGTTAATCAGTTAAAGCAAGGGCAAAAAGTACGGGTAATTGTTCGCGCCGTTTCCGGGCAGCCCTTTTCGGGCACAATCACCAGCGTCGCCCCGGCCGCCGACCCGGTGACCAAAGGTTTTCCCGTAAAAATAGAAATTGATAATCCCCGGCACGTCTTAAAGCCCGGCATGTTTGCCGAAGTACAGGTGGCCGGGGCGCAAAAGGAAGCGCTTTTAGTTCCCCGGGAAGCAGTAACCAGGGATGCGGATAAAGATGTAGTTTGGGTGGTTAAGGACGGCCGGGCTCAAAAAAGAGAAGTTAAGCCCGGAGAATCCGATGGCAGGCAGATTATGATCGCCGCCGGTTTGGCGGAAGGAGAAGAAGTGGTGGTTGCCGGACAGGAGGGGCTCGCGGAAGGGGCCAGGGTGAAAGTGATCAACGAATAGAGAAGGCGCGAAGGCGAAAGAGGCAAAAAAGGCACAAAGGCGAAAGAGGCGCAGAAAAAAATGAAGTAAACCTTGTGCCTTTAGATATTAAGGGGTTAATGAGGTGTTTGGAGATAGATGAAAATTACCGACCTCGCTTTGAACCGGCCAATGCTGATCGCCGTTTTGGTGATTGTGGTGCTCATCCTGGGGGGTGTTTCTTTAACCCGCCTGAGCATCGATCTCTACCCGGAAATGCAGCTTCCCGTTGCCGCCGTTTTTGCCGAGTACCCCGGCGCGGGGCCCAAGGAAGTGGAAAGGCAGGTTACTGAGCCGCTGGAAGGCGTCCTGGCCACGGTAAATAATCTCGATGAGCTCATGTCCATAAGCAGCATGGGTAATTCCGTCATCATTGTGATGTTTGACTGGGGCACCAATATGGATTTTGCCACCCTGCAAATGCGCGAAAAAATCGACCAGATGCGGGCGTATTTGCCGGAAGGGGTAAAAGCTCCGGTGGTCTTCAAGATGGATCCCAACCAGATGCCCATTATGCAAATTGCACTTTCCTCCGGAGATCCCGTTCGTTTAAAGCACCTTGTCGAAGAAACCATCCAGCCCCGCCTGGAAAGGGCGGGCGGCGTGGCCACCGTCTGGTCGGCGGGGGGCTACGAGCGGGAGATTCGCGTCCTGGTTGACCCCGCGCGCCTGGAAGGATACGGCCTCACCTTAAACGGTTTAACCGGCGCGCTGAAAGGGGAGAATATGAACGTTTCCGGCGGCACCGTGCTGGAAGGAGGCAAGGACTGGCTGGTGCGGGTGACCGGGGAGTTCAGAGAGATCGAAGAAATTGAAAAGACCGTGGTGGGGGCTCCCGGCGGCGTTCCCATCCACCTGGGAGACGTGGCGAAGGTAATTGACGGACAAAAGAAAGTGACCCAGTTCAGCCGCCTGGACGGCCAGCCGGGCATCAGCATCTTTGTCCATAAGCAGAGCGGCTCCAATACGGTCAAGGTCGCCCGGGAAGTGAAAAAGGCGGTAAAAGACCTGGAAAAGGAACTGCCGGAAGTTAAATTCAACGTTGTCATGGACCAGGCGCAGTTTATTGAGCGCTCCATCGCGCACCTGGTGAGGGAAATCCTGGCGGGCAGCGTCCTCGTCATTTTCGTGATGTGGATCTTTTTAAGGAATCTGCGCAGCACCTTAATCATCGCCACTTCCATTCCCATTTCCGTGATTGCCACTTTTTCCTTGCTCTACTTCAATGATATGACCCTCAACATTATTTCCATGGGCGGCCTTGTTTTAGGGATCGGTTTGATCGTCGACGACGCCATTGTCGTTTTAGAAAACATTTTCCGGCACCGCCAGCAAGGCTACGGGCTGATGGAAGCAGCCCTGGCGGCCACGGAGGAGGTGAAGGGCGCGGTCATTGCCTCCACGCTGACCACCATGGCCGTCTTTTTACCTATTGTTTTTATCAAGGGCCTGGCCGAGCAGTTGTTTAAGCCGCTCGCTTTGGCCGTGGCTTTTTCCGTTTTTGCTTCTTTGCTGGTGGCTTTAACAGTGGTGCCTCTTCTGGCCTCCCGCTATCTTCTCCTGGAAGATTACGCCGGGGGAAAAAGGGGCCTGCGGACCAGGCTTTATCTTCTTTCCGAGAACTGGTTCAGCAGGCTGAATAACGGTTACCGCCGTTTGCTGGCCTGGGCGCTGGCCCACCGCCGCTGGGTGCTGCTTATCGTCGGAGCGGCGTTTGCGCTCAGCGTGGCCGCCTTCCCGCTGGTGGGCTTTGAATTTCTGCCCACCATGGATCAGGGCTATGTGAACATCACCATCCAGATGCCCAAGGGAACGGCCCTGGAAGAGACGGATCAGGTGGCCGCCAAGATAGAAAAGCTCACCAGAGAACTGCCCGAAGTGGAAAGCGTTTTTACGGGGGTAGGCTTCACCGGCATCCAGGGCCTCTGGGGGTCTGTTTCTACCGACCAGGCCCAGGTGACCCTGAAACTGGTGGATAAATCCCGGCGCGCCTTGTCTGATCAGGAGGTGGCCGAGAAGGTGCGCGCGCTGGTGAAAAACATCCCCGGCGCGGAGATTGAGGTGGCGGCCCAGGACCCCAGCTTTCAGGAGCGGAGCATGTCCGCCCCGGTGGAGTTGAGGATTAAGGGGGACGATTTAAACACGCTCGCCCGCCTGGGGGACAGGGTGGCCGAACTGGTGCGGCAGGTGCCCGGCACGCGCCAGGTGACCAGCAGCCTGGAGGGAGGGCGCCCCGAAATCCAGGTTTCGGTGGACAGGGACAGGGCCGCCGCCTATGGCTTGAGCCCTCTGGAAATAGCTTCCACGGTACGCACGGCCATTGAGGGAACGGTGGCCACCCGTTATCGTTCCGGCGGTGAGGAAGTGGATATCCGGGTGCTGCTCGATAAAGGAGAGAAAGACGGGGTAATCGGAATAAAGGAACTGGAAAGGCTAACCATTTCTTCCCCCCTGGGGGTGAAGGTGCCCCTGGCTGAGGTGGCTGCCTTTAAATTGGAAATGGGCCCGCATACAATCGAGCGCCTGGATCAGTCCCGCCAGGTGACGATCAAGGCCCAGATTGCCGGCCGCCCCTTAAACGCCGTCACCGGGGAGATCAGAGAGAAGCTGTCCTCCCTCTCCCTTCCGTCCGGCTACGCCGTCGAATTTGGCGGGGAACAGGAAATGATGACGGAAACTTTTCAGGACCTGGGTCTTGCCCTGGCGCTGGCGGTGGTGCTGGTCTACCTGGTGATGATGGCCCAGTTTGAATCCGCCCTTTTTCCCTTTATCGTCATGTTTTCTGTGCCCGTAACCATCATCGGGGTGGTTTTCAGCCTGCTGGTGACGGGCCGGACCTTTTCCGTGTCCGCCTTCATCGGCGCCATCTTGCTGGTGGGAATAGTCGTGAAGAACGCCATTGTTTTAATTGACTACGTGAACAAGCTGCGGCAGCGCGGCCTAAGCCGGATGGAAGCGCTTCTTCAGGCCGGTCCCATCCGGCTGCGCCCTATTTTGATGACCGCGCTGACGGCCATTTTTGCCATGTTCCCCATGACGCTGGCCATTGGGGAGGGCTCCGAGGGGCAGGCCCCGCTGGCTACCGTGGTGGTCGGCGGGCTGGCCTTTTCCACGCTGATCACCCTGGTGCTGGTGCCGGTAATTTATAGTCTGTTGGACGAGTGGAAAGAGCGGGGATTTGGTTTTTGGATAAAAAAGCGCAGGGAACAAAAAGGCTAAGTTTTGCGTCATAAGTAATAAGGGAGAGCGAACCTGGCATGCGGGTTAGTCTTTTGGGTGCCTGGATCGACGCTTTAAGGATGGAGGAAGTGGAGGAGCGCATAGCGGATTTTGTAAAAGAAGGCGCTCCCCGCCAGGTGATTACTTTAAACCCGGAAATTTTATGCCGGGCGCAGCGGGAGCCCGAGCTTTTGCGTTTAATTAACGCCGCTTCGCTGGTTACGGCCGACGGGGCGGGGATTGTTTGGGCCGGGCGGATTGCCGGCAGGCCCGTGCCGGAGCGGGTGACGGGGATTGATTTGCTGTTGCGGCTGGCGGCCCGTTCGGCAAAGGAAGGGTGGCGAATTTTTTTGCTGGGCGGGGCGCCCGGCGTGGCCGAAGAAGCCGCCGGGCGCTTGCGGGGGCAGTACCCGCAGCTGATTGTCGCCGGAACGTGCCACGGGTATTTTGAGGAGGCTGACGGCCGGTCCGGCAGCCCCGGCGATGAAGATGAAAGAGGAGGGGCACCTGCGGCAGGAAGTAGCTTACGGGAAGCCCAGGTAGTGGAGATGATCCGGCGGGCGTGCCCGCACCTGTTGTTTGTGGGTATGGGCGCACCGAAGCAGGAGAAATTCATCGCCCGCAACTTAAAGCGCATGGGCGTTCCCGTGGCCGTAGGGGTAGGGGGGAGCTTCGACGTGCTGGCCGGCCGGGTAAAGCGCGCCCCCGCCTGGATGCAAAGACTCCACCTGGAGTGGCTGGGCCGCCTTTTGCGCGAGCCGCGGCGCTGGCGGCGAATGCTGGTGTTGCCCCGCTTTGCCTGGCGGGCCCTGCGCGAGGGCCTGGCCGCGCGGTTCGCCGCAAGTAGTGATTTATCGCGAAGATAACCCGGTTGTCTAGAAATTAAAGCGAGGCTGGTATTTATTGAAATTGTAAATGTTTTGCAGGGAAAAGGTTTCCCCGTGTCGAAATTTAATACCAGGACTCTTTGGAGGGTTATTTGATGACCAGGCGCAAGATGTTTTTCGCCGCTTTACTGGTGTTTTTAGTCGCGTTGGCGGGTTACCTGGGGCTGGCTGCGGCGGCGGATCAGGGCGAGCCGGGGTCTAGCCTGGACCCCCTGGTTACCAAGAGTTTTGTGGAAAAATATGTAAAAGACGTGTTGGGGACAACCAGTTCCGCCGGGCTGCAGTGGCAGATTAAAACTCTGGCTGCCGGCCAGGAATTTATCGGCGGAGCGGGCACGGAATTGATTGTGCGCACGGGCCGGGCGGTAGTTGTCGATCCTACGGGAAGCGGCCTTCCCGATGTGACTGCCGGCGTGAACGTAACAAATGGCGGGCCGGCTGCGCTCAATCATCTTTTTATCATACCGCGCTCGGACGGAAGAGGCATTCGCGCCCAATCGACGGTGATTATCATGTACCGCGGGGGCGGGGTTAAGTAGTCCTCTAAAGGGGTGTTTTCATTTGCCGCCCAACCGAAGATTAAAGCGAAAACTGCCCTTTATTCTCTTTCTTGCCGGCTGTTTTTTGCTGTTCGCCGGGGCGCTCCTGGTTGCCGGCGAACTATGGCTAAAATTAACGGGCAACGCCTTAAATTTGAATTCCGATCGCAATACGGACGAAGCCGGTGAAAAGTTAAATTCCATGACGGTGCTGTTGCTGGGCGTAGACGCCCGCCCCCAGGAAACGGTGGCCAGAACGGACACCATCATCGTGGCCCACGTGGAAGCGGAGGCCAACCGTCTGTGTCTGCTGTCCATTCCGCGCGATACCCGGGTTAATATTCCCGGCCACGGCATGGATAAAATAAACGCGGCGAATGTTTACGGCGGGCCGGAGCTGGTGAGGCGGGTTGTGTCGGATTTAATCGGAATGCCGGTAAAATACTATGCCCTCACCAACTGGGAAGGCTTTAAAGATATTGTGGATACCTTGGGCGGAGTCACCATTGAAGTCGAAAAGCCGATGCAATATTACGATCCCGTGGACGGCCCTGAATACGCCATTGATTTAAAACCCGGCGTGCAGAGGCTGGACGGGCGCAAAGCCCTGCAGTACGTCCGCTATCGAAACGACGCCTTAGGGGACATTGCCAGGACCGAGCGCCAGTTAAAATTTCTCAAGGCGCTGGCCAGGGAAGTGATGCAGGCCCAGACCATTCTCAAGCTGCCCAGGCTGGTGCCGCAAATCAGTAAGTCTCTCCAGACCAACCTGGGGCTCTCGCAGATGATCACGCTGGCCCGGGTGGCGAAGAATTTCGAGCAAATGGAAATCGTAACCCAGGTCTTGCCCGGTTATTTTCTAGAACAGGGCGGGGTGAGTTACTGGGCGGTGAATTCCCAGCAGGCTAAAAAAGTTGCCCTGTCCTTGTTTAAAGACGGCCAGGTGACGCAAGTGGTAGCGGGGCCAACGGTGAAAGAGGGGCCAGGCACCACAAAGGCGCTGGCTTTGAAAACGCCGGAGAAGCAGCCCGAAGCAAGCGAAAACGCCGGGGCTGCACTTAAGACTGCATCATCAAATTCGCCGCCAAAAACTTCCGCTTCCGGCGTCGGCACCGGTAGTGAGGCGGGCAGCGAAAAGGCAAAAGAAGCTGCCGGAGGAGAAAAAAAGAATTCCGGGAGCGCACCTGATCCGAAAACTCCTCCCGGGCAGGCGGCCGGCAATTTAGAAGCGATTCCCGCACCGAAGGAAAACGCGCAAAATACAGGCGGCGGCGCGGGGAAAAAAGCCGTGCCCGAAAAACCCGACCAGGATAAGCCGACCAGCCAAGCGGTTTCCGTAGAAATTATTTTCGATTAAAAAGAGATCCCCTCTAAATAAAATCAGGGGAATTTATTGGCAGGGTGAGCAGGAATTGCGGAAAGGAAAACGCTGGTATCCAACGATGCTGGCGTTATTGTTGGCGGCGGGTGTATTATCTGCCGTTTGCGCCGTCTGGCAGCGGCACAAGATTGAAGCGGGCGACCGCCGGGTAGAGCTGGCCATGCCCTATGCTGAGCTGCAGTCTCTCGCCAGGCTTGCCGGAAAGCAGCCCGTTGAGGTCATGCGGCTTTTTCGCGAACAGGGTTTGACCAGCGTCTTTTATAAGGAACCTACCGCGGAAGAAATGGTTCAGAGCGGCGAATTTACCGTTTTTACCGGCCGGGAATTGCTTTTTTTCAGCCGGGGGGGCGGGGAATTTTTCGCCTGGCTGGATGATTTGTTTCGCCAGGGAAAAATAAGGGCCGCGGATACCTGTTTTGTGACCGGCAAGGAAAGTTTTGCGCGAGGGCTGGCCGGGCAGTTAAAAATGAAGGTCTCGGATGTTCGCGTTTATTCCTGGACAGGGGAGGCAGGGGAAAATGTTCTTCTTGTCTGCACCCGTGCGGATTTTAAAGCGTTGGCGAATATGGGCCTGGGCTTTCCCGCCGGGTTTTTCGAAGAGAGCAAACAGGCCGGGTTAGGCGCCATCGTCCAGGTCCGGAACTGGCCGGGAGTTACGGAAAAGAGCCTGGAAGGGGTTTTTGAACCTTTGCGGGAAGTCGCCAATTTGTCCGCCGTGGCTTTTTTCGGGGATTCCGTGCCCGGCTATCCAAAATTGCTGTCCGCGCTGGCCGCCAATATTGAAAAGCTGGGCGTACCGGTGCTCCAGATTGAATTTCACCCGCAAAAAGGTTTCGAGGAACTGGGTGTGCTCCTCAATAAAAGAGTGCTGCGGCTTCACTCCGCGGACCCGGAAAGCGTGCGGGGGTATTCTCCGGAAGGCCTGCGCTCCCGCCTTTTGCTGGCTGCCGCGGAGCGAAACGTGCGGGTTTTGCTGGTTTATCCGGTGTGGGAGTCCGGTTCGGGCGATCTCCTGCGTGTAAACCTAAACTATATAAAAACTCTTCGCGAAAGTTTGCAGCAAAAGGGCCTCCAGGTGGGACCCGCCCGACCCCGGCCTTTGCTTTCACAGCCGGCGTGGCTGCTGTTTTTCATGGGCCTGGGGGTGATTTCCGGCGGATTGGCGCTCCTTTTGCAGGCAGGAATTTTTCGCTTTCACCTTCACCTGTTCATCGGCCTGGCCGCGGTGGCCGGTTGGGCGGCGCTGCTTGCCGGCGCCCCCCAGACAGGCTGCAAGTTGATGGCCCTGGGGGCGGCGATTATTTTTCCTGTTCTTTCCATCCAGCTGCACTTAAAGCCCTGCGGAAACAGCCTGGCGAAAAGCGTCCTTTTATTTTTCCGGACCGCTTTCTTTTCTTTGCTGGGCGCTTTGTTTGTGGCGGGCCTTTTGGCCGATTCCGCATTTATGTTGAAACTGGACCAGTTCACCGGGGTGAAGGCGGCCTACATTTTGCCTTTGTTGCTGCTGTCGGTTATTTTTGTTGGCCGGAGCCTTGGTCTTGACCGGTTCAAAGTTGGGGATGTCTTCACGCGCGCCGCCCGCCTGGGTGATCAGCCGGTGCCGGTTAAATGGGTCGCGGCGGCGTTTTTGCTCTTGATTGTGCTGGCCGTGTATGTAATCCGCACGGGCACGCAGGAAATCATTCCTCCTTCCGCGCTGGAGTTAAAAATCAGGTCCTTCCTTGAGCATCTTTTAACGGTGCGGCCGCGGACGAAGGAATTTTTCGTCGGACACCCCTTCTTGTTGCTCCTGTTTTATACGGGATATAGAGATCATCGCTTCTTGCCGCTCTTGATCCTGGGCGCTATCGGGCAGATTTCCATGATTAACACTTTCATCCACATCCACACGCCGCTGGTTATTTCCGGCCTGCGCACCTTCCACGGTTTGTGGCTGGGCGTGCTGGCCGGCTTGGTTTTCATCTTGATCTGGAACCTGATCGGTAAGGAACGCGGAAAATGAGGAAAAGAGTTCTGGTTGCAGCGAGGCCCCCCCGCGTGGTCGTTTCCGGTTATTACGGTTTTCGCAACCTGGGCGATGAAGCGGTGCTGCTGGCCATGCTGGACGCTTTGAAAAAACAGTGGGCGCAAAGGCAAAAGAAGCGGCCGGAAGGGCCGGGCGGGGATCTTAAGGTTACTGTGCTCTCTCATGACTCGGCCCAGACGAAGCGGCTCTACGGCGTGGAGGCGGTAAACCGCTGGCAGTTGAAAGAGATTTACCGGGCTTTGCGGGGCGCCGACCTGTTGATCAGCGGCGGCGGCAGCCTGCTCCAGGACGTGACGGGGATTAAAAGCCTTCTTTATTACCTGGGCGTGGTCTGGCTGGCGGTAAAATTAAAAAAGCCGGTGGTCTTTTATGCGCAGGGGATAGGTCCGGTGCGCACCGCGCTCGGGCAGTTCCTGGTCCGCAAAGTGGCCAACCGGGCCAGGCTGATCATTGTGCGCGATGAGCAGTCTGCCAAAGACCTGCAGCGCATGGGGGTGGATCGGCCGCCGGTGCACGTGACGGTTGACGCCGCCCTGGGCCTGCCCTGCCAAAATATAGATCACCGGGCGGGGCGGGAAATTTTGTCTCGCTACGGCATCTTGAGCGCCGATCCCGGGCAGTTTTTCCCGGCCCCCGGCTCCCGGTCCCCGGCCTCCAGAATTGCCGGGATATCTATGCGCAGCTGGCCGGGTTTTTCCAAAAAAGGGCAGCAGGCGGTGGCGCAGGTGGCGGACTGGCTGGCCGGCCGGGGATGGCAGGTAGTTTTTTTGCCTTTTCACTATCCCGACGACGTAGCTGCCTGCCGGGACGTCGCCGCGCTCATGAAAAAACCGGCGCTCGTCCTGGAGAACAGTTTTACCGTGGAAGAAATGATCAGTTTGATAAAATGCCTGGACTTGTTAATTGGGATGCGCCTGCACGCACTCATCCTGGCCGCCGTCTTGAACGTGCCGCTGGTCGGAATTTCCTACGATCCGAAAATAGAGCGCTTTTTAAGCCAGCTGGATCTTGAACCGGCGGCCCAAATAAGTAATCTGGATTTTACCCGGTTAAACGCGGCGGTGGAGGAAGTTTTAAACGACCCGGAGGGCTTCAGGCAAAAATTGCGGGAGAAAATCGTGCCTCTGCAGGAATTGGCCCGCAAGTCGGCGGTTTTAACCCTGGATGTGATTGGCTAAATTTTATTGATTTAGCGCAGGCAGCGGAAGTAAAGCTCGGTTATTTTTTTTGCCATCAGGCGGGCGTCAAATTTTTCTTCCACCGTGCGGGCGGCCTCCTCCCCCAGCCGGCGCGCCAGGGCGGGGTTTTGGAGAAGAAAGACGATCTTTTCGGCGAGCGCGCGGGCATTCCCAGGCTCTGCGAGCAGGCCGTTTTTGCCGTCGACGATGATTTCCTTTATGCCCCCTACGTTGCTCGCCACGCAGGGCTTGCCCAGGCACATTCCTTCCACCAGGGAGAGGCCGAAAGATTCGGACAGAGAAGGGAGAACTACAACGTCCAGGCGGGAGATCAGCTCTGGAATGTCGTCCCTGAGCCCGGTAAAAATAACCTTGTCTTTAATTCCCAGTTTTTCAGCGTAGACTTTTAATTCTTTTTCCAGGGAGCCGGTTCCCACAATCAAAAATTTCACGTCGGGGACTTCCGGCAAGATAAGGCGCGCCGCATCGAGAAAGCAGCGGTGCCCTTTCTCCGGTTCCAGACGGGCGATTACCCCTACAACGCAAGTTTTTGGCCCGGGATGCACGAGGTCTTCCGGAAGAATAACCGCCTTTCCCAGCGCTCTTTTGCGCAGCCCCGCGATGTCGATGCCGTTATAGATTACCTCGATTTTGTTTGCCTTGACTCCCTGCCGGAGCAGGTTTTCCTTCACCGCCCGGCTGACGGCGATGACGCGGTGGCAGGTAAGGTCGTTGGCCAGGCGGAGAAGCCCGCCTTTTAAACCCGCGGGCAGTTCCGGCTGGTCCAGGCGGTGTTTTGTGTACACGATGCAGCCGGCGCCGGCGATTTTGGCCGCCAGCCGGCCGGCAAAGCTGGCGTGGGTGTGCACCACTCGGACGCGGTAATTTTTCATTATTTTTACCATTTCCCGGACCTGGCTGAAAAGCCCCCGGAGGCGCAGGGATTCATCCGGCGGCATTTGCGCCATCTCAATTACCTCGATCCCCTTTGCTGCGCACCTGCTGGCCAGCAGGGAGCCGGCCGGGCAGAGCACACGCACATGCAATGCCGACCGGTCAAAAGAGTCCAAAAAAGTCAGGAGATGGCGCCCGGCGCCGCCTATATTGGTGTCGCTGATCACGTGCAGGACGTTTAAGCGTTTGCTGACGGGCATGGTGAACACCGCTCTCCTTTTGTTTTATTTTTAATTTCGGTAACTCTGGAAGCGATTCCTCCAGGGCTTTTTGGTGAAAGGTATTGAATCTGGTTTCCGGTTAATTTAAAATAAGCGGAGAGGTTAAATGACGGCCGGTAATCGCAGCTTAAAGATTCAGGGATGGTGCGGGTTGACCGAAATTCTTTGGCAAAAGCTAAAGTACCAGGCCCAAAATAGTATTACTGCAAAAGTCTTTAAATATTTTGGTTGCTTGTGGGAGAAAAGCGCCCTTCATTCCCTTTTCAACGGTAATTGGGCAGCCGCAAGCGTCTCTTTTCGCAAGCTGGGGGAAGCCTTCGCGAAGCTGGAAGACCTGGTTAACCGGCGAAGGAGGGTTCCGGACACCCTTTTTGCCCGGGGAATTTTCCCTCCCGAAACCCTTCTTATCGCCATCGCCCTCGTTCTGCCGTTCATCAGGTTCCGGTTCCTGATCGGCCTGGTCGCCCTGGCGGCGTTTTTGCTTTTGCTCCAGCGGAAAGAGGATTTGCAGTGGGTCCGGTCGCCTATTTTTATCCCGGTGGTTTTGTTTGCCGGGGTGCAATTGTTTGCGGCGTTAACCTCTGTTTTACCGGGAGCCAGCGCCGGCGATTTCCTGGTCAGCGCCACCGCTTTTGTTTACCTGCTGCTGCTGACAGGCGCCGTTAACCGGCGCGAGCAGCTGGACAGCCTGCTCGCTGCCCTGGGCGTTTCCGCGTTTTTGGTGTCCGGCTACGCCATCTATTATTATTACGCGGGGACTCCCGTAAGTGAACTGGGGAAAGTCTGGGTGGACCCCGCCACCAATCCCGGGATTGAAAACAGGGCCTATGCTGTGTTTGACAACCCGAACCTGCTTGCCCACTACCTGGTTTTAACTTTTCCCCTTCTCCTCGCTGCGTTCGCCAATGCCCGAAGGCTTTCAGAGCGTGTTTTTTTCCTCGCTTGCGCCGGGCTGAACGTTTACTGCCTGCTGCTTACTTATTCCCGCGGCGGGTGGCTGGGTTTTGCGGCCGCAGTTTTTGTTTTTGCCATGGTGCAGAACCGGTTTTTGCTCCTGGCCCTTCCTTTTGCTGTTCCGGTTGGCTACTTCGCCCTTCCTGCCGCGGCAATCCGGAGGCTGGAGAACATTACCAACTTAAGCGACGCTTCGAATATCTACCGTTTTAGCGTCTGGAATTCCACCCTGGATTTGATCAGGGATTTTTGGCCTTACGGGGCGGGGCTTGGCTGGCAGGCCTTCCTGAGGGTTTACTATGCTTACGCGCGCAGCTTTACGAACGTTATTCATGCCCATAATCTTTATTTGCAGCTGCTTGCGGAACTGGGCATTTTCGGCCTGGCCGCGTTTGCCTGGCTGTTCGTCAGCCTTGCGCGCGCTGCTCTAAGGCTGAGTGCTTCCGGCAGCGCGTACATCAAAAATTTGAATGCTGGCGTTAGCGGCGCGCTGGCCGGGTTTTTCGTCCATTCCCTGGTGGATTATACTTTGTGGTACCATTCGTTAACGGTTCTGTTCTGGATTTTGGTTGCCTTAATGATCTTGCTGGAAAAATTTAATTCTGGAGGGAATAATAGCCTTGAGGTGGAAGTTTAATATTGTTGACGTAATGGTTTTGTTGATTATCGGCGCCCTAATCGTTTTTGGCGCCTACAAGCTGTTTTTTGTAAATACTGCGGTTGCTCAACAAAACGGTGAAATCGAATACCAGTTGCTGGTGGAAAAGGTGCGCAAGCCTACGGTCGAGGCCTTCCGGGAAGGGGACACGGTCAGGGAGACGCAGAGTAACGCCGCGCTGGGGAAGATTGTTAAAAAAGAGGTCATGCCGTATAAGGAGGCGGTGCCGACCGCCGACGGCCGCCTTGTGCTGGCCGAGGTGCCGGAAAAGTACGATGTTTTGCTTACCCTCCGCTCCCCGGCGGTGGTCAGCGAAAACAACGTGATGGTTGGCAGCGTGGAAATAAAAATCGGCGCCAGCCTGAAAGTAAAAACCACTCTGGCTTCATCGACGGGAATAATTTACGGGGCGAAAATAATCAAAGGGGAGCGGAGCCCGGGTTAAAAGCCGGGCTGCCGTCTTTGTTGAAGGACCTGGGAGTAAACCTGGGCGGTTTTTTTCGCCATCCCCAGGCTGCTGTACTTTTCCACCACGAACTGGCGGAAGAATTTCCCCGTCTCGGTTCGCCACTGCTCCGGAAGCTGCAAAAACTCCTTTAAGGAGCCGGCCAGAACGGCCGCAGTCGTCTTTTTTCCGCTCTCCCGGGCGGTAAAGTTATCTTTTTGAAAAAGCGCCAGCTTTTGCCGGTCGAGCAACCCTCCGAAACCCTGCGGTCCCGCCAAAAGAACGGGTCTGGCGCAGGCCATCGCCTCCAGAGCCACCCTGCTTACGCCGACTACCAGGTCGCTTTTTGCCATGATTTTGTTGACGTCAGTGCGCGCCCCCAGGGCGGCTGCGACGGGCCTCCCTTTGCGGGCGTTAAATTCGTGGACGAGCCTTTCCACTTCCGGGCGCCGGTTTCCATCCCCGACGATGCTTAAGCGTATTTGCGGCCAGAGATCGTAGATTTGTTCGCAGGCGGCGATTAAATTTAAGGCGACGTCGGCCAGGGGCCCGTCGAGCCTGCTTACAAGCAGGATCTCGATGGCACCCCGTTCTTTGCCCGTATTTTCATTTTCCGGCGGGGTAAAAATTTCGACGTCTATACCGTTGGGGATCACCACAATTTTTTCTGCAGGCACCCGGAAATATTTGACCAGGTGTTCTTTGATATCCTCGCTGACGGCGATCGTTCTTTCCCCCCACCGGGAGATGTATTTTAGACCGTAACGGTAATCAAAGTTAAAGTGGGCAGTGGTAATGAAGCGAACGTTCTTCGGTCTGCCCATGATAGCGGCCACGAAGGCGGGAATGCGGGCGTGCGCGTGAATTAAGTCTATTTTTTCGGCGTGCACTATCCTGCGCAAAGCCCAAATTGACCGCCAGAGGCAGGATATTTTTGGTTGATGGAGGGGGACCCGGTAGTGTTTTACGCCGTACCTGGCCACTTCTGCTTCAAAACAACCGCCGGCAGAGGCCATAATTACCCTGTAGCCCAGTTCTGTTAAATGGCGGGCGAGGACAACGGCATGCGTTTCCGCACCGCCAATATCCAATTTCATAAGAGCCAGCAAGATCGTGGCTGGACGCGTCATTTTTCTTAAAAAGCCTGCCTTAAAGATTTAAGTTTTTATGGGGGGCCTTTTTAATTTGGGTTGTTTAAATAGCGCCAGAGCACCGTCGCCATTTCCGCCCTGGTAACGTAAGCCTTGGGCCGCAAGGTATTGTCTTCGTAGCCCCGGATCAGCCCGCGGGCCACGACCCGCGTTATTGATTCTTTCGCCCAGGCGGGAATTTGCGCGCTGTCTTTAAAATTTAGCTTTTGCCCGGCCGGTGCAAGCTTCAGCGCCCGGTCTAAAATGGCGCACAGCTCCGCCCTGGTTATCCAGTTGTGGGCCTTGAAAGTGCCGTCGGGATAGCCCCTGATTACGTTTTGGGCTACGCCGGCGGAAATTGCTTCGTTGGCCCACTCGGGAAGCGGATCTTGAAAACGGGCCTGTTTGGGGGCGGGCGGCCAGTTGAGCAGGCGGGCCAAAAGGGCAGCCATTTCTGCCCGCGTAACCGGCTGGGCCGGCCGGAAAGTGCCGTCTTCAAAACCTTTCACGATTCCGGCTTCGGCCAGCTCTTCAATCTGGTTAAAGGCCCAGCTCTCGGCGCTGTCTTGAAAGCGGCAGTCTACCTGCACAGGCACCTCTACCTGGTGACCGTGAAAGCTGGCGGTAAGCTTCCCCCGTCCCCTTTGCTGTCCCGTTTCGTAAGTGCCGTTTTTCACGGTGCCGATCGTCGTCCGGCAAGAAACGTACCGGCTTTCGATGGGGATTACGCGGCCGTCTTTCGTTTTAATCTGGAAGGCGAGCGGGATGGCCTGCTCCCTTTGGGCGCTGATTTCGGCGGGAGAAACCAGCAAAGCCTCGATGTCGTCAGCTCTGATTACGCTTATTGTTTTGGTCCCGGTCAGTTTTCCGGCCCTGGCCAGAAGCGAAACTTCCGGGGGTCCTTCGCCTTCAAAAATTAAAACGCTTTTATATATATTCTCCTCAATTACTTTAGTTCCTGCCGGGAAAACCCACTGGAGATTTTCCGGCCGCCAGGGGTGGTAATGCGCGTCGTACCCCTTTACCGAATATTCCGCGTACACTCCTGCCACCACCGTGTCCGGGCCGGTGATGAGCAAGCCCCGGGGTTCACCCGGCGGCGCCGTGTTGAAAATGCCGATGGCGTCGGGGACTTTCCGCTCGCGCCCCTCCTTGGGCTGGTTGATCAGCGAGAAGTGAAAATCTCCCAGGCGGCGCGCTACCAGGGTGGTAGAGCCCCCACCGTCTAAATTAAGGGCTTCGGAGCAGCCTAAAGCGACCAGAAATTTTGCCAGGTCCCTTTGTTCCAGGCCGTAGCTTTGCGGACTTTTTTCCACGGCGACGAAGAACAGCGTTTTGCCCTCGTCCGCATACCCCACCGCGGTGCGGGCGGTTTTTCCTTTTAGTTCTTCCTCAAATTCCGCAACCCGGCCGTTTTTCACCAGGAAGCTGTTGCTGCCCGTGGCCAGCTTGATCTGGCGGTAATCGGGCAGGGTGCGGTAAAAAACTTCGACCGGTTGGCCTTTGGTTAAATTTTCCCGGATGAAATCTGCGGCCGCCCCGGCCCCCCAAAGGGCGTAGCCGTTGGCGGGGATGTCCAAACCGGCGGCGTCCGCGGCCGGCAGTACCTCCCAAACAAGGCCGTCCTTCACCATGGCCACCATTGCTTCGGGAAAGGCCGGGTCGGCGCCGCGGGGTTTGGGGCCCCAGTAGCGGTTGTAGAGGGTTAAGTGGTTGACGTCCGAAAGGCTCCCGTCTTTTAAGTTGTAGGCCGGCTTATTAACCCCGAAAAGGGGGAAGGTTTTGCCGTTTAACGCCTTCACTTCGCCCGTAAACTGGAAAAAGTCGAAGACGGGCTTTAATTTTTGATCCAGGGCAAAGACGGGCATGTCGCCGCGCATGTTGGGGCTGGCGAGCAGTTCGCCGTCCCTGATTAAAGCACCCACCGGCTTGCCGTTGAGGGGGACAAAGAAGCCCCCGTTGACGGCCGCCACCGCGTTCTTCTGCCCGGCCACCATCTGGCTAACCGTCGCCCTTTGGGCCAGCGTGCCGTCGGCGCCGATCAGGCTTTTTAGCTCCAGGTAAGGGTTGTTCAGGTCCAGCTTGAGCACGAAAACCTTCACCGGTTGATCGTCTGCTCGATTAGATAAGGTACAGGAAATCAGCCTTGCCCCCTCGCCGATTATTTCTTCAGTTTGTTCCCTGATAATGAGGTTGTCACTGGAAACATCCGCCCGGGATTGTCCCGGCGCCGCCCAAAAAAATAAAAAAAGCAGGATAAACGCAAGCGCCTTTCGTTTCAAGGTTTGATCTCCTTCCTCTGGCTTGAATTTTGTTAAATTTTGGTCCGCTGGCAAATTTCCCTTTATCTTTATAGATGTTTAATCAGCGAAAAAAGTTCCCATTAATTCCTGAATTTTAAATGCGCTTGACTTGGCAAGTGCTTTTTGATAGAATAAAACTTGCCTGCAAGGCATTTTATGCAGGCAGCCAATCATGTGCCTGTAGCTCAATTGGATAGAGCAT
>DYES01000085.1 GCA_020725585.1 Desulfovirgula sp. | reverse complement strand
TCGGGATAAATTGTACTTACCCGATGACCTTCTGGAAGAAATTTTAGATAGCTTTCTGGAATCTCTTCCGGAGTTTTTAAAAAGACGGCTGTTAACCCGGGCAGCATAAATTTGCCCATTTGTCAAGTGCGAAAGTTGAGTTCATTAATTCTTCCTTATGCAGCACAATCCACTTTTTGATTTTTCCTTTAATTTCTTTGGGAAGATTTCCCCCGATCATGTTTCCTTGCGAAATCTCCAGAAGAGCTGAAAAATTACTGCAGCGGGCGTGAATATGGGGTGGATTGTGGTCCTGAAAATACATGTAAATTTTTATCCCGGAAAAATTGCTGATCAACGGCATTACGTTTACTCTCTTTACTTCATTTATTATAAATTTAATCTATATCTATATTCAATATTTCTGGCAGCCATTTCTGCAGCCGGGAAAAATCAATTAGCGAAAGGACTTTGGGGCCTTTTAACGAATTTTATTATAAAAATATTACCCGGTCTTTTAATAGCCAAATTCTCGCAGGTGATTACCTTATGAAATTAACCTTGACTTCTATTCAAGAATTTGTGCAAGAAGTGGTGCACGCTATAGCAAGCGTAATAGGGGTTGAGGTAATGGTCTTCGACGCTTCCCGGAACATTGTGGCCGGGACCGGTGTAACATACGTCGAAGTGGGCAACCGTTACAACGAGGGGAGCCTAACCGGGCGCCTCCTGGCCACCGGGCTGCCGTTGATCGCCCGCCGGAGTGGCCAGTGCGCGGAGTGCGCTCCCTGCACACGTTACGGAAGCTGTCCTCACTACGCCGTGGTGGCTTACCCGATCAAAGTCGAAGGTCAAATCTTGGGTAGTTTTTGCCTCGTGGCCATCGACGAAAATCAGCGCCAAAAGGTACTGGAAAGCGAAGAAAGATTAATGCTCTTTCTCGAACACATGTGCCTTTTAATCGGGAGCGCCTTAAGCGAACGCAATATCCGTGACGAGCTGAACGTTTTATTGAAACGGTACGACAACGTGGTGAACTCCATTCACGAAGGAATCATCGCCACGGATGAAGCGGGCCGCATTACCCATTTCAATTATTCGGCGGCAAATTTGCTGGGAATCAAGTCCCCTCACGTCCTCGGCAAATTTTTAACTGAGTTGTTTCCAGATCTGCCGATTGCTGAACTCATTTCCCAGAAAAAGGAGTTGGAAACCGAAGTTTGTTACCAGCAAAAACGCCAGAAACGCTACTTTCTGGCTACCGTCTCCCCGGTGCTGACTTCCGAAAGGCAGGAGGTGCGCGGGGTAACCGTTTCGTTACGGAGCCTGAGCGAGGTGCAATCTTACAGCGCGAAGTTGATTGGAGAAACTTTGCATTATACTTTCGACGACATCCAGACCCGGAACGGGCCGCTGCTGGAAATTAAGTCCAGGTTAAGCCGCGCCGCTTTAACTGATTCCACGATTCTGATTTGCGGGGAGAGCGGCACCGGCAAAGAATTGTTTGCCCAAGCCATTCATAACGCCAGTTACCGGGCCAGCGGCCCTTTTGTGGCGATTAATTGCAGCGCCATCCCAGATTCGCTGTTGGAAAGCGAGCTGTTTGGTTACGAGGACGGGGCTTTTACCGGGGCCAAAAAAGGCGGTAAACCGGGTAAGTTCGAGCTGGCCAGGGGAGGGACCTTATTTCTTGACGAGATCGGAGACATGCCCTTGCATTTGCAAAGCAAATTGTTGAGAGTGCTGGAAAACCGGTGCATCGAGCGGGTGGGCGGGACGAAATCCATCCCCATTGACGTCCGGATTATCGCCGCCACCAACCGGAATCTGGAGGAGATGGTGGAAAGGCGCGAGTTTAGAGGGGATCTGTTTTATCGGCTCAACGTTATCCCCGTTTTGATTCCTCCTTTAAGGGAACGAAGGGAGGATATACCTTTATTAATTGACCATTTCCTTACCAGGTATAGTTTGAAGATGAACCGCAGCCGCCAGGAGTTGGCTGGGGAAGCTATAGAGCTGCTGACCTCTTATCATTGGCCCGGCAATGTGCGCGAACTTCAAAATGCCATTGAATACGCCATCAACATGAGCGAACCGGGACAAAAAATAGGCGTAGAGCACCTTCCCAGGCGCATTTTTGCCGCTTCAGCAGAAACTGAAACGAGAGAAAATGCCGGCAGAGGCGAAAAAAAGAATCCGGGGAAAGGAAACCAGCCATCCAAAACGGGAAAAAGCAAACTGAAGGAAATGGAAGTAAAGGCCATCCGGGAAGCTTTGGACCGTTTCGGGAACTCCACCGAGGGCAAAGAAAAGGCCGCCCGTTACCTGGGAATTAGCCGGGCCACTTTGTACCGCAGGCTCAAGGAAATCGGCGAAGAACATTAAAACCCGTAAATTTTTAACGAACAAAATAGGGATAAACCCTTTCGTTGAATACTATAAGGTCTATCCCTTACCTTGGTACATTTAAACCAGGATACCGTTTTACCCCCGGCAATTTCACCACCAAGTCGGGCCGGGAGGTGCCCCCCTTCCGTATCCACCGCCACCTGTTCCATAAAGTCGCAGTTTGTCAATAGTCATTGCCAATCAACCGCCGGGCAGTTATAATTATGCCAGCAAAGCGTAACACAGTTGTTGTTGCCGGGAAAGGAGGCAACCCGTGCGCCTGGCTTATAAAATCTGGCTGGATAACAACGGGAAGGCCTTCGGGGAAGGGCCCTACGAATTACTGGCACGGGTGGAAAGAACGGGTTCCTTGAACAGGGCGGCTGCCGAGATGGGGATGTCCTACAACAAGGCCTGGCGGCTGATCCGTACGCTGGAAGACAGGCTGGGCTTTCCGCTGCTGGTGCGCCGGGTAGGCGGGGCTGCCGGCGGGGGTTCGCAGGTAACGCCGCAGGCCCGCCGGTTGATGCAGCAGTACGTGGCCCTGCGGGAGGATGTGCAAAAAACGTTGGCGCAGCTGTACGAAAAACATTTTCAGGGGATGTCCTTCGAAAACGGCAAAACTGGAAATGATTATTAAAATTTATTTTTACCAGCGTTATACTTGAGTAAAGATAGCGTAATCCCTTTCCCGGATGGGTAAAGTGGGGGATTTCGCCGGAAGTGGTCCGGAAGGGCGAAAAACAGGCGGGATGCAGATGAGGAAGGAGGTTTTGAGCAGGATGCAGGCCAAAACAATTGACGTTGCGGATGCCGTCGGGAAGGTTTTGTGCCACGACATCACGAAAATCGTCCGGGGGGAATTTAAGGGGCCGGCCTTCCGGAAAGGGCACGTGATCAAGGAGGAGGACGTGGAGGAACTGCTGAAACTGGGCAAGGAAAAGGTTTACGTGTTAGAACTGGAAGGGGACGAAGTCCACGAAGACGAGGCGGGTGTGCGCCTGGGACGAGCCGCGGCCGGACCCGGGGTCACCTGCTCGGCGCCCAGGGAAAGCCGGGTGAATCTTTTCGCGGACCGCGCGGGGCTATTGAAAATTAACATCCCCGCCCTGGAGGCCCTCAACGATCTGCCGGAGGTGATTTTATCCACCCTGCCCAACAACACGCCGGTGGCGCCGGGGGAAATGGTGGCCGGAACCAAAGTGATTCCGCTGGTGGTGAAGGAAGCGGTGGTAAAAGCGGCGGAGGAGATCGGCGCGGCCTGCGGCGGGATAGTCCGGGTGGAGCCCTTTCAACCCCTGGCGGTAGGAATTGTCGTCACCGGCAACGAGGTATATTACGGGCGGATTAAAGATGACTTCGGCCCGGTCCTGGGGCAAAAGGTAGAGTCGTTCGGCTCTACGGTTTTGGCGGTGGAGCACGCTCCCGACGACGCACCGGCCATTGCCCGGCTGATCAACAGTTTAATTGCCCGGGGCGCCCGGCTGGTGCTGGTCAGCGGCGGCATGTCGGTGGACCCGGACGACGTGACCCCCCAGGGGATTCGCTTAAGCGGCGCCGCCATCGAAAAATACGGATCGCCCGTTCTGCCCGGGGCGATGTTTTTGCTGGCCTACCACGGGGACGTGCCCGTTCTGGGGGTACCGGCCTGCGGGATGTTTTTCCGGATCACCGTTCTCGATCTGGTGCTGCCCCGCCTGTTGACCGGCGAGCGCCTCACCCGCCGGGACATCGTGGCTTTGGCCCACGGAGGCTTGTGCCGCGGCTGCCCGGAGTGCCGCTACCCGCGGTGCAGCTTCGGCCTGGCCGGCGCCGGGAATGGCCCCGGTGCCGAACGAGGCTCGAGAGATCACAGGAGGGCTGGCCATGAAGTTTATTTATGAATACGTCTTGGATGCCCTGTCGGCCGGGGAAAGGGCGGCGCTGGTCACCCTGGTGGACGTCGCCGGGGAGGGCGAAGGCGTTTTACCGCCGCCGGGAAGTAAGCTGTTTTGGTCCCGGACGGCGGTTGCCGGCAGTCTGGGGAGCGACTGGCTGAACCGGGCAGCCCTTGATCTGGCCGCCCGGGCGCTGCGGACAGGGATGGTCGAAAAGGCGGAGGTTCCTGTCCCCGGCCAACCCGCCGGGCAATGTACGCTCGTTGCCGAACCTTTCTTTACCCCCGAAGAACTGGTTATCCTGGGGGGCGGGAACATCGCCCGGCCGCTGGTGCAGGTGGCGGCAATGCTCGGTTACGCGGTTACGGTGGTGGACGACCGGCCGGAGTTCGCCTCTTCCGAACGGTTTCCCGAAGCCCGGCGGGTGGTTTGCGACGATTTCGCCCGCGCTCTGGAAAGCCTTCCCCTGGGCCCGGGGACCAGCGTGGTCATCGTCACCCGCGGGCACCAGCACGATTTGCTTTGCCTGGAGCGGCTGATCGGGCGCGATCTGGCCTACCTGGGGATGATCGGCAGCCGGCGCAAAATCAAGCTGATGAAGGAACATTTCCTTGCCAAAGGGGTGCCGGAAGAAAGAATCGCCGCGGTTTACATGCCCATCGGCCTGGACATCGGGGCCCAGACGCCCGAGGAAATTGCCGTGAGCATCGCCGCCGAGCTGATCAAGGTGCGGCGCGGGGGCGGGGCCCGCTCTCTGGCGGAAGATTTCGGCGGGGGGCAGGGGAACCGGGGGTATCTTCGCGGCGGCTCGCTGGCGGCGCAGGACATCGATCTTTTCCAGACCCTGGTTGCCTGCGTCCGGCAGGGTACGCCCGCGGTGCTGGCTACCGTCATCACCGCCCGTGGTTCGTCCCCCCGCAAGGCCGGGGCAAAAATGCTCATTTTTCCTGACGGGAGCATCTGCGGCACCATCGGCGGGGGCCTGGTGGAAGAAGAGGTGCGCAGGGCAGGCCTCGATTTATTGGCTGCGGATGGTTTCCCCGTCGTCTTCAAGTATTCAATGGATAACGCTACGGCGGCTGCCGAAGGGATGATCTGCGGCGGCCAGGTGGAAGTATTTATCGAGCCCGTTTTGACCGGTGCGGAGGGAGCCGGTGCGGGGGGAGGCGAGCGGTCGTGAGGAATATCCTGGTGCTGATTAAAGGGGCCGGGGATCTGGCCAGCGGGGTGGCCCACCGGCTGCACCGGTGCGGGTTTGTGCCGGTGCTGACGGAGCTCCCCCGGCCTCTGGTGGTCCGGCGGACGGTGGCTTTTGCCGCCGCCGTTGAAGAGGGTGAAGTTGTTGTGGAAGGCGTGCGCGCCGCCCTGGCTGCCGGGCCGGAGGACGCCGCCCGCCTGCGGGCGGCGGGGACAATCCCCGTAGTGGTGGACCCGGCGGGGGAAATGGTGCGGGTTTTGCGGCCAACGGTGCTGGTAGACGCCATCATGGCCAAACGCAACACCGGCACCCGGATTTCCGACGCCCCCGTGGTGATCGCCCTGGGGCCCGGTTTTTGCGCCGGCCAAGACGCCCACGCCGTGGTCGAAACAAAGCGGGGCCACTACCTGGGGCGCGTCATCTGGGAGGGAACCGCCCTGCCGAATACGGGCGAGCCGGGGCCGGTTAACGGGTATACCTTCCAGCGGGTCCTGCGGGCGCCGGCGGCGGGGATCTTTACCGCCAGCCGGAAAATTGGAGAAATCGTCCGCGCGCAGGACGTGGTGGGCTTTGTCGGGGAACATCCCGTCCGGGCCGAAATAAGCGGTGTCTTGCGCGGCCTGATCGCCGACGGCTGCCCGGTGGAAAAAGGATTGAAAATCGGGGACATCGACCCGCGGGGGCAGGTGGACTACTGCTTTACCATCAGCGAAAAGGCCCGGGCGGTGGCGGGCGGGGTACTCGAAGCCATGTTGCATTTATTAAACAGACTTAATCTGTAGTTTTTCGTGAAGGCGATTAACTCCTTACTTCTTTCGTTTTTCTTGTTTCTCCAATTGCTGCTGTACTTTGAGCAGGTACTTTAAATCTAAGCGGTCTTTTTCTCGAACACCCATTTTTGTTTTAATGCCTCTTTAATTTTGCGGATATTTTCTTTTTCTACGGATACCAAAAAATCAATATCGTAGGTGGTTCTCGTGAGGCCGAAGTAATGCATGGCAAAGCCGCCCAGCAGGGCATATTTTGCTTCCAGTTTGTTCAGTTCCTGGCAGATTTTTTTCAGATCTTCGATCTTTGGCGTCTCTGCCTGTTTTTTTGGATGATTGTCCGGACGATCGCCTCTTCCATCCATGCGTTGGCCTCCTCGAATGTTTTAAATTTATGGACGCCTTTTTGTACAATAAATGTCGTTTCGCCCAATTTATTTAGCAAATTGAGGAAACGATCGTAGTCTTGAAATTTGTACGCATTTGTTTTTCGCCGGCCGACTGTTTTTACCTTTCCGTAAAAGGACATCAAACCACCCGCATCGAAAGGATTCTAATCAAAATATATCTTATGTTGCTTTCTCTGGCAAGAAAAAACAGCGCGAAAAAGGTTCAAGACCTTTTTCCAATCTGCTGCGAGGTATTCTGAAGTGTTAGGATTTGGGCCGGAGGGGACCTTGCGGGCGGCCCTGGGGCTCGGCGGGAAAGAGTTAGTGGCTTTCGTCGGGGGCGGCGGCAAGTCGGCGGCGCTGGCAAGGCTGGCCCGGGAGCTGGCCGAAGCAGGGCGCACCGTGGTGGCCGCGACTACGACGAAAGTATACCGGGAGCAGTTTGCCGGCCTGGGGGAAGTGGTTGTTTGCCGCGATTACCGGGCTTGCCTTGCCGGGCTGCGCCGGGCGCTTGCTTCCGGGAAAGTGGCGGCGGCCGGCCGGGAAATCGCCCCGGACAGGAAACTGGTGGGTCTGCCGGCGGAGTGGGTGGATGAGCTTTGGCGAACCGGGATCGCTGATTATCTGCTGGTGGAAGCAGACGGCAGCCGGGGCAGGTCCTTGAAAGCCCCCGCAGAACACGAGCCGGTTATTCCCGGGGCGGCTACCCTGGTGGTGCCGGTGGTCGGGCTGGATGTGCTGGGCAGGCCGCTTACCGCCGAATTCGCCCATCGGCCGGAAATCGTTGCCCGGATCGCGGAGGTCGCTCCGGGTTCACCGGTAACGCCCACGGTAGCCGGCAAGGTTATCGTGCACCCGGCGGGTTTAAGCAAAGGCGTGCCTCCGGGAGCCAGAGTGGTCCCCCTGATTAACAAGGTGGACGGGCCGGCCGAGCAGCCGGCCGCCCGGCAGCTGGCGGAGGTTTTATTGCCCGCCGGAATTGAGCGGGTGGTGCTGGCCAGCTGCGGGGGAAGACAGTTTTTTTGTGCCGTAATCACCCGTGGGGGGAGCTAAGGCAGTGAATTTTTTTGTTTCCGCCATTGTTTTGGCCGCCGGGCGGGGGGTGCGGATGGGCACCCAGAAGCTCCTTTTGCCGCTGGGCGGGCGGACCATCATGGAAAAGGTGGTGGACGTTGCGCTGGCCTCAAAGGTGAACGAAGTGATTGTAGTGCTGGGTTACCGGGCCGAAGAGGTGGCTAATGTGCTGGCTGGAAAACCCGTACGCCTGGTGGTGAACCAGGACTATGCCCGGGGCCAGAGCACCTCGTTAATCGCCGGCGTCAAGGCCGCGTGCCCGGAAGCCGCGGCGCTCATGTTTATCCTGGCCGACCAGCCCTTTTTAACCACGGCCCTGATCAACCGTCTGATCGAAGTTTACCAAACCTCCGCCTGTTTGGTTACCCGGCCCGTTTTTAAAGGCCGCCCGGGCCACCCTGTCCTCCTCGATGCGTCCCTGATCCCGGAACTGTTGACTTTAGAGGGCGACACCGGCGCCCGGGAGATTGTCGCCCGTTATCGCGACCAGGTTGTGCTGGTGCCGGTAACGGATGGGACGATGCTGGTGGATATCGATACTCCGGAGGACTACCTACGGGTTCAACAGGCCTGCAGGGCTTTTAAAGAGAAAAAGAGAAAAAGAGAAAAATAGAAAACATCCTTTTTTGAGGTTTTAAGGCCCGACTTTAAAACCAATGTCCTTTGCGGGTGACGGTGCCCAAAGCCTTACCCCGTCAACCGCCCTGCTGAATCATCTCCCGGTAAAAAGAAACAAATTCCCCCGGGTTCTACTTCTGCTTTTTCAAAGCCGAATTTCGGGCTGTTGAGCACCTCCCTGTATTCAGTCAAAATCCGGGCATCATAAACAACCTGCAACAAACCCCCCCGCAACCATCCGCACAATTGTCCCCGCATCACTGCGGGATTTCACTATTTTCATCGCGGCCGGCTCCGCCTGACAGCCTGAATCTCGGCTTCGATTTCAGCCTGGGAAATTCCATCCAGCCCTTTGTGACGGGAGCGTTCCTGAATTTTACTCACGGCCAGGGTAGCGCGAGCGCGGCGCAGGGCCTTAAGGTATTCCTCCAGGCGATCACCTTCTATGCCGGAAAGGACCGCCACCGGCTTTCCGTTATAAGTAATTACCAAATCCCTTTCTTTTTCACCGTTTTCCAGCCTGTTCGTCATAAACCTGAAGATACAAGGTGAGCGAGATTTTTGTAACCTAAGATTGTCTAGTCAAAAGGGCTTACAATATGCTAAAATGGAGGCAAAAGAAAAAACTCGCATTTTCGTGAAAAAGGAACGGTTCGGGTTGGCTGGTTTTTCTCTGCGCCAAAAAAATAAAGTCCAGTATCTAACCATAGACTCCTTTTCGCTCACCGGCCTGGTCGCCCACGCTTTCACCACCCGCCGCGGCGGAGTGAGCAAGGGTGATTACGCCACTTTGAATCTGAGCTTTCGCGTGGGGGATGAGGCAGGCAACGTTCTGATCAACCGGATGATCATCTGTAGAACGTTAGGCGCGGATCTGGATCGTCTCGTCGCCGCCGAGCAGGTTCACGGCGACTCGGTGGCGGTTGTCACGGCCGCGCACCGGGGCAGGGGGGCAAAAGAGCCAAAAAGCGCCCTTCCCGCCACCGACGCCCTGATCACCAGAGAAAGGGGCCTTATGCTTTCCAGCTACCATGCGGACTGCGTGCCTGTTTTTCTTTTCGATCCGGTGCAAAGGGTGGTTGGGTTGGTCCACGCCGGCTGGAAAGGGTCCGCCCTGCAGATTGCCGGCCGGACGGTTCAAAAAATGCAGGAAATTTTCGGCAGCCGGCCGGAGGATTGCCTGGCGGGAATCGGGCCCTCCATTGGGCCCTGCTGTTACGAGGTGGACGAACCGGTGCGCGGGCTTTTTGAGAGCTCTTTCGCCTCCTGGCGGGACTTCTTTACGCCGGCCTCTCCGGGACGCTGGCGCCTGGATCTCTGGGAGGCCAACCGGCGCGCGCTTTTGCTGGCGGGCCTTCAGGAAGAGCGCGTAGCGGTGGCGAACCTTTGCACCGGCTGCCGCCGGGATCTGTTTTTTTCGCACCGGGCCAGCGGGGGGCGCACGGGCAGAATGGCCGCTTTAATTATGTTGCTTTAATGGTTTAATTATGTTAAACATGTTAAACGGGAAAGGTGAAAGCGCGCAATGCCCAAAGTTCTGGTCGTTGACGACGAGGAAAACATAGTGGAGCTGATCCGCTATAACCTGGATCGGGAGGGTTATACCGTGATCGCTGCCGCCGATGGGGAAGCCGCGCTTAAGCTCGCGAAAGAAGAGCAGCCCGACCTGATTATTTTAGACGTAATGCTCCCCGGGCAGGACGGGCTTTCCGTTTGCCGCGTTCTGCAGCAGGAGGCGAAAACCAAACGGATTCCCATTATCATGGTCAGCGCGCGGGTGGAAGAGGTGGACCGGATCCTGGGGCTGGAAATGGGCGCCGACGATTACATCACCAAGCCCTTTAGCCCGCGGGAGCTGCTGGCCCGCGTGAAGGCGAGGCTGCGCCGCGGGCACCTGGAAAGCGAGGGGAAGGCCGTCGCCGAAAAGAAAAGGTTGGTTCACGGCCCGCTGGTGATCGATCAGGAGAAGTTTACCGTCACCTTATCCGGCGTAAAGCAGGATTTCACCCCGAAGGAATTTGAGCTCCTGCGTTTTTTGGCCAGCGAGCCGGGGAGGGTTTTTTCTCGCGAATACCTCCTGGAGCACATCTGGGGGTACGATTACGCGGGTGACTCGCGCACGGTGGACGTCCACATCCGGCACATCCGCCAGAAGCTCGAACAGGTGCCGGGGGCGCCCCAGTTTATCGAAACTGTGCGCGGCGTGGGATACCGGTTTAAGGAGGGGCTGTAAGCGATGAAAAGGCTTTTTCCCTGGAAGGGGATCACCTGGCGGCCGGTAGCCAGTTACTTTTTTTTATTACTCATTTTTTATGCCCTGCTGCAGCTCTACGCCGTCCAAAAGCTCAACATCACCGGGGCCCTGTTCATTGCCGTGCCCCTTTCCGTCGGTCTGGCCTGGGTTCTTTTCAAGCGGGTGATCAAGCCGCTGCAGGAAATCAACGAGGCGGCCCAAGAGATGGCCCGGGGCAACCTGGAAAGGGAAATCTTCATTTATTCCGATGACGAGATCGGCCAGCTGGCGCGCAGCATCAACGAGATGGCCCGGCAGCTAAAAGCCACCATCGCTGAGATTACGGAGGCCAGAAACCAGGCCCAGGCCATCTTGAACAGCATGGCCGACGGGGTGATTGCGTTAAACAAAAACGGGGAAGTTCTGTTTATCAACCCGGCGGTGGAAGAAATCTTCGGGATCAGCCAGGCCACCTCGGTGGGCAAAAATATCCTGGGGGTGATCCGCAACTACGACGTGGAGCGTTTGCTGGAAAGAGCCTTAAAAACGGGGAAGCCGACCACCCAGGAAGTTAAGCTGATCAACCCGGAGCCGCGGGTTTTTCGCCTGCACGCCACCCCCTTAAAGGGGCAGGGCGCGAAGCAGGGCGGCGTAGTGGTTCTGCTGCGCGATATCACGGAGCGCAAGAGACTGGACGAAATGCGCTCTGAATTTGTGGCCAACGTATCGCACGAGCTGCGCACGCCGCTCACCTCCCTGCGCGGGTACCTGGAAACCCTCCTGGACGGGGCGGTAGAAGACCCGGCCGCTACCCGCCATTTCCTGGAGATTATGAACAAGGAGACGGAGCGTTTAACCAGGCTGGTCGACGAACTGCTGGATTTATCTAAAATCGAGGAGCGCCGGGTGGTGCACCGCTGGCAGCCGGTGCAGCTGGCGGACCACATCAACCGGGTGGTGACCATGTTCATGCCCCAGGCGCAAGAGAAAAACCTTGAGCTGGCGGTGGATGTCTTGCCCGGGCTGCCTGCCGTCCACGGCGACCCGGACATGCTCACGCAGGTGCTCATCAACCTGGTGGATAACGCCATTAAGTACACCCCTGCCGGAGGAAGGGTGACCATCCGAGCCGGGGTGGCCGATGGGGAGGTGCGGGTGAGCGTGGAAGACACCGGCATCGGAATTCCGCCGGAGAGCCTGCCCCGCATTTTTGAGCGTTTTTACCGGGTAGATAAGGCGCGCTCGCGTGAGCTGGGCGGCATCGGGGTGGGCCTGGCGATCGTCAAGCACATCATCCGGGCACACGGCGGCAAAACCGCGGTGGAAAGCGCCGTGGGCAAGGGGAGCACGTTTTCCTTTACCCTGCCCGTTGAGGAAAGTAGCCGGGGTTTACTTCAGCCGATGTCTCATCAGCCTTAGGGCATCTTCAAGCATAAAATTAAGTTTACGCCGGGACTCTTTAAGGAGGGTTCTTGTTGCAGGAGATCAAAATTCTGGTTAAGGATTTGAACCTATTTTACAAAGATTTCCAGGCCTTAAAAAACGTCAACCTGGAAATCCAGGCCAACAAAATCACCGCCTTGATCGGTCCGTCCGGCTGCGGGAAGTCCACCTTTCTGCGGACTTTGAACAGGATGAACGACCTGTTTGAAGGAGTGCGCGTAGAAGGCAGCGTTCTTTTGGACGGCCAGGATATATACGCACCCAACGTGGACGTGGTGAGCCTGCGCAAGCGGGTGGGGATGGTTTTTCAAAAGCCGAACCCCTTTCCCATGTCCGTTTATGACAACGTGGCCTATGGGCCGCGCGTGCACGGAATCAGAAACAAGCGCCAGCTGGACGAGATCGTGGAGCTCAGTTTGCGCAGCGCGGCCCTGTGGGACGAAGTCAAGGACAGGTTGTTTAAGTCCGCTTTAGGCTTGTCCGGCGGGCAGCAGCAGCGTCTTTGCATAGCGCGGCTTTTGGCCGTGGAGCCGGAAGTGGTCTTGATGGATGAGCCAAGTTCGGCCCTGGATCCGATTTCGACATTAAAAATTGAGGAGTTAATCCAGGTTTTAAAGCAGGAGTATACCATTGTTATCGTTACGCACAACATGCAGCAGGCCGCCCGGGTTTCCGATATTACGGCTTATTTTTTGCATGGCGAACTGGTTGAATGGGGGACGACCGATGAAGTTTTTACCCGGCCAAAGGACCAGCGAACGGAGGATTACATCACCGGCCGCTTCGGCTAAATAAGGAAAGGAAAAAGGAAAAAGGAAAAGGGAAAAAGAGATATTTTTTGCGGGAGGGAATGCCGATGACCCCGAGAAGCAATTTCGATAAAGCGCTCAAAGAGCTTCAGCAGGATATCCTGCGCATGGCCAGCCTGGTAGAGCACGCGGTGTACGACTCCGTGCAGTCTTTGGTGAAACTGGATGTGACGGGCGCGGCCCAGGTGATCATGGGGGACGAGATGATCGACGAATTATTTCTGGAGATAGAGGATAAGTGCGTTAAGCTGGTGGCCACCCAGCACCCGATGGCCAGGGATTTGCGGGTGGTGATCACGGGCATCAAAATTCTGCTCAGCCTGGAGCGCATGGCCGACCACGCGGTAGACATCGCCCGCGCCACCATGTGTTTGAGCGGCCATCCCCTTACCGTTAAGCCCCTTCAGTACATCCCTGAGATGGCCAGGCTGGCACAAAGGATGATTAAAGACGGCCTGGACGCCTACGTCCATAACGACGTGGAAAAGGCTAGAGCCATGTGCGCTTTGGACGACGATGTGGATTACCTTTTTGCCCGGGTCTTCCGGGAGCTGATCAACTGCATGATGGAAGACCCCAAAGTGGTAACCCAGTCCGCTTATCTTTTGTACGTGAGCCGCTACCTGGAAAGGATCGCCGACCACGCGACAAATATCGGGGAGGCGGTAATTTACCTGGTTACGGGCGAGCGAAAGGAGCTAAACTAACTATGCCGGCGCCGGGCTCCCGGGGCGAAAAACTTATCGTGCAGGCGGGAAGGAGCGGGAAGAAGCATGCCCAGGCTCTTGTTTGTCGGCGAAAAAAATTCCGTCCGCAGCCAGATGGCCGAAGGTTTTGCCCGGGCCATGGCGCCGCCGAAAGTGGAGGTGGCGAGCGCGGGGCTCTTTGGCGGGGAGGTACACCCTCTGGCGGTGCGGGTAATGGCCGAAGCAGGGATCGACATAGCGCACCAGGCCTCGAAAACGGTGGAGGACCTGGGTGCGCAGTTGTTTGATGTGGTGGTCACCTTAAGCAGCCGGGTCAAGGATGATTGTCCGGTGCTCCAGGGTATTCCCGGCGCGGTGCACTGGAACCTTGCCGACCCGGCCCAATTGAAGGGGAGCGAGGGAGAAGTCCTGCGGGCGTTTCGCCGGTGCCGCGACGAAATCAGGGACCTGGTTCGGGATTTATTTAACGGCGGCTACTTTCATGCCCTGGTTACTTTAAAGAACAACGCCGACCGGATTTTAGAAAACCTTACGGAGGGCATTGTGGCCCACGACCTTTACCGGAGGATCTTTTACTTTAACGGCGGCGCCGAAAAAATTACCGGTTACCGGCGGGAGGAAGTGCTCGGCCGAGACTGCCACGAAGTGTTCCCGGGCGGCTTTTGCGGCGGCAAGTGCTCTTTTCAAGAAAAAGGGGTGTGCCGCCCGGGGTATCTCCACTACACCCTGGATTTTACCGCCAGGGACGGGGAAAGAAAATACCTGGACGTATCCGTGGTGCCCATCCGGGACAACGCCGGCGAAATGGTGGGAATTCTGGCTTCTTACCGGGACCAGACGCGCCTTTGGGAACTGGAAAGGCGGCTGGGAGAAATTCAACAATTCGCCGGAATTATCGGCCGGGATCACAAAATGCTGCAGGTTTTTGAGCTGATCCGCCAGGTTGCCGACAGCAACGCGCCCGTTTTAATCCAGGGGGAGACGGGTACAGGCAAGGAGCTGGTGGCGGCCGCCATCCATAACGAAAGCCTGCGCGCAGGCAAACCGTTTGTGGCGGTAAACTGCGGCGCCCTGCCGGAAGGGACGCTGGAAAGCGAGCTCTTCGGTCACGTGCGGGGGGCTTTTACCGGCGCCGTTCGCGATAAAAAGGGCCGTTTCGAGCTGGCTGACGGCGGCACGATCTTTTTGGACGAAGTGGGCGAACTGCCTTTGTTCACGCAGGTCAAGCTCCTGCGCGTGCTGCAGGAAGGGACTTTTGAGCGCGTGGGAGGCGAAAAAACGATCAGGGTGAACGTACGGGTGATCAGCGCCACCAACCGGGATTTAAAAGAGATGGTCAACCAGGGCAAATTCCGGGAAGATCTCTACTACCGGCTTTGTGTGGTTCCCATTACCCTGCCTCCTTTGCGGGAGAGAAGAAACGATATTCCCTTGCTTGCCCGGCATTTTTTAAAAAGGCTGGCCCAGGAAGCCGGGCGCGGGGAGGTTTTTTTGTCCGACGAGGCCCTGGCGGCCATGCTAAGCTACGACTGGCCCGGCAATGTACGGCAGTTGCAAAATGCCATTCAATTTGCCCTGATCAAGTGCCGGGGTGAACTGATCAAACCGGAGCACCTGCCCCCGGAAATATTCAGGGACGAGGAAAAAACAGCCGGACCGGCCAAAAACAAAAAGCCCGGCCGCAAACCAAAGCTGGACCAAAAAGCCGTCCAAAAGGCGCTTTTGGAAGCGGGCGGCAACAAGGCCAGGGCAGCCAGGATTTTGGGCGTGGGCAGGGCCACCCTGTATCGCTTTCTTTCCTGAAAAGTTTTCGGGCGACAGATATTGACTGCTGTTTTCTTTATTATTTGTTGTAGCTGTTAAATAACTGTGAATAATCACCAGTAATCTTTTTCATCTTTTTTATCCTGAAAGCTCATAGGTTCTTTTGATTCCTGAATGGTTTTGAAAAATTTTTTTCATGAATGGAGGATTTTTGACAGCCTTTATGGAATTTAAATAGTTGGTTTTTATGGACCACTTTAAACAGTAGAAAATGGTAATAACTACCCGAGTTAATGAATGGAGGTGTCCAGCAAGCAAACATTCGAGTCAACTTCTTCAAAGGTAGTTTTATTTTTCAAGAATTCAAGAATCTATATTCTAGCGAAGGAGGCATTTTTGATGAAACTACTAAAAAGTGCAGGTATTTTACTTGTGGTGTTTGGCTTACTGATTAGTCTGGTTGGCTGCGGCGGGAAAACGGCGGAGAATAAGCCGGCAGAGAATAAACCGGAAGCGAAAAAAGAAAAATTGGTGGTCGGAGTGGATGCGAGTTTTGTGCCCTTTGAATTTCTTAACCAGCAAACAGGAAAATACGAGGGCTTCGATATCGATCTTTGGGCTGAAATCGCGAAGGAGTTGGGTCTCGAGTACGAGTTAAAACCCATGGATTTCAACGGCCTCATCCCCGCTCTTCAATCCGGTGCCATTGATGCCGCTTTGGCCGGCATGACCATTAAAGAAGAGAGAAAACAAAAGGTAGATTTCTCGATTCCATATTATGACGCCGGGCTGCTCGTGCTTGTGCGGGCCGATAATAATGATATTAAGGGCGTCCAGGACCTGAAAGGAAAAGTGGTGGCCACTAAAACCGGGACGACCAGCTACGATTATGCCGTAAAAATACCGGGAGTCAAAGAAGTGAAACCTTTCCCGAATATCGACGGGGCTTACATGGAGTTAATCAGTGGCGCTGCCGACGCTGTTGTTTTCGACTCGCCGAACGTTTTGTATTATGCGAACACGACCGGAAAAGGCAAAGTTAAGCCGGTTGGCGATCTTCTAGAAGGGCAGCAATACGGGTTTGCATTTCCGAAAGGCAGCAAGCTTGTTCCCGAAGTGAATAAGGTGCTGGAAAAACTGTTCGAGAACGGAAAGTACGACGAACTTTACGAAAAATGGTTCGGCCAAAAACCAAAACAGAAACCTGTAGCCAGGTAGCAACGTGCGAAGTCCCCAAAAAAAGCGTAACACATCGTTGTTACGCTTTTTTTGGGCTGGTTTCAGGAAAGCGTTAAGCCGGCGTCATGACCGTTCAATAAGAAAATTGATTGCAAAAGAGGCGAAAAGATTGAAATGTAAAGTAGTGTAAGTTTAGATCGAGAAAATGAAACGAGGTGTAGTTTTTGGGAGGTAGCTTAAATCTTAACTGGGAAATTGCAATCGCTTCACTCCCTACTTTGTTGTCCGGGATAAAGTGGACGATCCTCATCACCGTTGTGGGTTTATTTTTCGGTTTTTTTATCGGTGCCGCGATGGGTCTTGCCAGAACGACGAAAAATAAACTTGTTTTTGGCATCGCTACGGTCTACGTGGAAACCATCCGCGGCACCCCCATCCTCGTTCAAGCTTTGTACCTTTATTTTGGCGTCAACCAGGTCCTTCAACAGATGTTCGCGCTACAAATCAACAGTTTAACCGCCGCCATTATCGCCATCGCCATAAATTCAGGCGCGTATATTTCGGAGATCGTCCGCGGCGCAATTCAATCTATCGATAAGGGCCAGGTTGAGGCGGGGCGTTCCCTCGGGTTAAGCAGTTTGAAAACCTTTTATTATATTGTTTGGCCTCAGGCCTTCAAGCGGATGATCCCTCCTTTAGGGAACCAGTTTATCATCAGTCTCAAAGATACGTCTCTTTTTGCCGTGATTGCCGTAGGCGAACTTTTAAGACAGGGACAGCTGGTGGTGGCGACCACTTTCGCGGCCTTTGAGATTTATACTTTTGTATCTCTCATATACTTGATGTTGACGCTATCCATTTCGTTTGTGCTCAGGCGCATCGAAAGGAGACTGGACGTAAGTTGATTGTTCAAGTGTTCGATTTGCATAAAAAATTTGGCCACCTCGAAGTGCTTAAAGGTATTAATTGCCAGGTGGCGGAGGGAGAAGTTCTCTGCGTGATTGGCCCCTCCGGTTCGGGAAAAAGTACTTTTTTGCGCTGCTTAAACCTTTTGGAGAGCATTACGAGCGGAAAGGTAATTATCGACGGAGTTGACCTGACCGACCCAAAAACAGATATTAATAAAGTTAGAAGACAGGTGGGCATGGTTTTTCAGCAGTTTAATCTCTTTCCTCACATGACAGTTTTAAGGAATATCACTTTAGCTCCGATGACAGAACTTAAGTTGTCAAAAGAAGAAGCAACGGAGAAAGCCTTGCGGTTGTTAAGCAAGGTAGGCTTGCGGGATAAGGCCGATGTGTATCCACATACCCTTTCCGGGGGGCAAATGCAGCGGGTGGCCATTGCGCGGGCGCTGGCCATGAACCCCAAGGTCATGTTGTTTGACGAGCCCACCTCCGCTCTCGACCCGGAACTGGTCGGAGAGGTTTTGACCGTAATGAAGGAACTGGCGCAGGAAGGAATGACCATGATTGTGGTCACCCACGAAATGGGGTTCGCCCGGGAAGTGGCCGACCGGGTCATCTTTATGGACGGGGGCGTGATTGTAGAAGAAAACACACCGGCCGAAATTTTTAGCAACCCAAAACACGAACGCACGCGTTCTTTTCTAAGCAAGATACTTTAAGCTGTTAACGCTTTATATAAGTAATTACTAAACTTAACTTATTCCTAGCTATTTCAAGGAGGAATCGCTGCATGGAAGAGTGGCAGGAGCAACTGCGGAATCACGTCAATACCCTGGAAAAACTGGAACAATTTATCAACGTTACCCCAGAAGAAAGAGAGGCCATCGAAACCACCAAAACGAGATGGGGCACAACGCCTTATTTCGCTTCCCTGATGGATCGCAATGACCCGAATTGCCCCATTCGCAAACAGGTTGTGCCTTCGCTAAAAGAGAGAGAGAACCGGTACGGGATACCAAATTATCTTGTTTGGAAAGAGAATCGCGCAAATGAAGAGAAAAGGCCCGATACCATCGCCAGGCAGTATCACGACCGGATTGCCTTCACGGTCGTGAACGCCTGCGCCAACTATTGCCGGCATTGTTTCCGGAAAGAGCTGGTAGTTGATAAATCGTTAAGCCTGAAATTTGATCTGGAAGAGGGATTACGGTGGATTAGGGAACACTCCGAAATCAGGGACGTATTGGTTACCGGGGGCGATCCCCTGTTGCTGCCGGACGAGCAAATTGAGTACATCGTCCGGAAACTGCGCGAAATACCCCATATTCAGATGATCAGGTTTGGGAGCCGGCTGCCCATTGTCCTGCCGCACAGAATTACCAAGGGACTGCTTAAAGTGCTCGGCGGTTACCATAAGGTACCGATCTGGTTAAATACCCAGTGCAATCATGCCAAGGAGATCACCGAGAGAACGGCCAAAGCCGTGTACGATTTACTCACGTGTGGGGTGAATGTCGGCAACCAGGCCGTATTGTTAAAAGGGATAAATGACGACAAAAAATCTTTTCAAGAGCTGCACCAAAAACTTTTGACCATCAGAATAAGGCCTTATTATGTTTTCTACTGCGAGCCGGCGCCGGGGATCGATCATTTCAGAACTCCCGTGGAAAAGGGCGCCGAGTTGATCAGGGATACGATCCGGGGCCATACCACCGGTCTGGCTCAGCCGATGTACGTGATTGCTACCAACATCGGCAAAATTCCCCTCATGCCCGATTATTATATCATTAAGAAAGACGAAAAAGAGTATACGCTCAGAAACTATAAAGGGCAAATAACTACTCTTCCCAATATACCTGAATAGTTATGTTCCGCCTGCGACAGGGTGATCATCTCCTTCGTACCGACATTTTCACTGACGGATTTTACCCTGACAATATTGCAGACGGATCACACAGGTTTGTTCCTGGTTATTGACGTGAATTTGAAAGTTTGTTAGAATAGCGTCAGTTAAAACCAAAAATTGATGCCTCATCTCCCCTGGAGGTGGGGTAGAGGCGCGGGTCAGCATGAGTACCTTTGCCAGAAGTCACCGGCTGCGACGATGAGGCAAAGGGAAGGGGCTGCCCGCCGAAGTCCAAAAAGCCGCCGGGGCTTTTGGGCTGGGCCGGCGCCGAACAGGCGCCGGACTGTCACCGGGCATCTCCCCGTTGCCCGGTGGAGCGCTATCTCACGCGGGAGGAGGGGGTGCGTTCTTCCGGTGACGAGGACAAGCGGCCTTCCCCGCAAGCAAAAGGCCGCAAAATTTTTTTTGGGGAATATCTTGGATTATATTTAGCTGTTATTTAGCAAGCTTTGCTCGCATGAGGAGGAAAATGCCATGAAACTGCACGGGACGATGCGCATCAATGATCGCGGCCACCTGGAAATCGGGGGGTGTGACGCCGTAGAGCTGGCCCGGCAATTCGGCACCCCTTTATATGTACTTGACGAGCAGCTGTTCCGGAAAAACTGCCGGGAATACCACCAGGCTTTTACCTTGAAATACAGTGCGGAAGTCATCTACGCGGCCAAGGCCCTTTTCAACATGGCCGTCTGCCGCCTGGTGGAGGAGGAAGGGCTGGGGCTGGACCTGGTTTCCGGAGGCGAGCTGTATACCGCCAGACAGGCCCGGTTTCCCATGGCGCGGGTGTATTTCCACGGGAATAACAAATCTTTCGAGGAGCTGGCCCTGGCCCTGGAATATAAAGTAGGGCGGATTGTCGTGGATAATTTTTACGAGCTGGAGCTTTTAAACCGCCTGGCGAAAGAAAGGCACGTCCGGGCGGACATTATCCTGCGCTTAACGCCTGGGATCGAGGCGCATACCCACGAGTACATAAAAACGGGCCAGATCGACAGCAAGTTCGGCCTGGTCATTGAAAACGGCCAGGCGCTGGCGGCCATTAAAAAGGCCCTGGAAATGGACAATATCAATTTGCGCGGGTTGCACTGCCACATCGGCTCGCAGATTTTTGAGCTGGAATCTTACGCCCACTGCGCCCGCGTGATGATGGGCTTTGTCGCCGAGGCGTATAAGGAGACGGGCTGGACGGCCGAAGAGCTCGACCTGGGCGGGGGGCTGGGCATTTATTACGCCAGCGGAGACCGGCCCCCGTCCGTGCAGGAATACGCGGACGTGCTCGTAAACGCCGTTTCGGCGGCGGCTGAGGAGCTAAACGTGCCGGCGCCGCGGGTGATCGTGGAGCCGGGCCGCTCCATCTGCGGACCGGCGGGAACCACCCTTTACACGGTGGGAGCCATTAAAGATATCCCCGGCGTGCGCAAGTATGTTGCCGTCGACGGCGGGATGGGAGATAACCCCCGCCCCGCTTTGTACCAGGCGCGCTACGAGGCCTGTGCGGCCAACAAGGCGGCTCAGCCGGCTGCGGAAGTGGTTTCCATCGCCGGCAAATGCTGCGAGTCGGGGGATATGCTGATCTGGGACATCGCGCTCCCCCCCTTAGAGCCCGGCGACATCCTGGCGGTGAGCTGCACCGGCGCTTACAATTACACCATGTCCATGAATTACAACCGCTTGCCCCGCCCGGCCATGGTGCTGGTCGGCGGCGGCCAGGCGGACCTGATCCTGGCCAGGGAAACCTACGCGGACCTCGTCAGCCACGACCGGCTGCCGGCCCGCTTGCGCAAGGGAAAACTTTCCAATGTGGCGTCGGCTCGCTAGTGCCTGCCGGCCCGCGGTTCGTTATCCCAAAAGAAGGGGAATACCCGGCACTAACAGCAAGGACCCTCGTTCCTTGCTGTTTTTGTTTTTGACAAAGCGGTCTTAATGGTTCTATAATAGGACAGAAAAGGGGATACCAGCCTGGCAGCGAAAGACATATTATTCTTTAGCGACGTTGGACGAACGCCAGGTGAGGTTTGCCAATTAAGGTAATAACCAAAAAAAGATCCAAAAAACAAGAAAGATAAAAAGATAATTAAAAAACTGGCGAGGGTGGTTCATGGATATTATCACCACGCATACCAATACGGATCTGGACGCGCTGGCGGCGATGGTGGCCGCGCAGAAGCTCTACCCGGACGCGGTGCTGGTTTTTCCGGGGAAGCTTTTGCCCAATGTGGAAGAATTTATGTCTTTACACAAAGATACGCTGACGGTGCGCAGCCTAAAGGAGGTAGACGCCGCCAAAATAAAAAGGGTAATTCTAGTGGACACGAAAAATCCCCGCCGCCTGGGGAAGCTGGGCGAAATATTAAAGGAGCGGGAGTGCGAGCTGCACATTTACGACCATCACCCCTGGGCCCAGGGCGACCTGCGCGGGCGCCTGGAGGTTGTCGAAATGGTGGGCGCCACGGCGACCCTCCTGGTGGAGAGAATCCGCGCGCAGGGCATTGCCATTACTCCTTTGGAGGCCACCATTCTGGCCATGGGCATATACGGGGACACCGGCTCGCTGGTTTTTACCAGCACCACTCCCCGGGACGTCGCGGCGGTCGCCTTTTTGCTGGAACAGGGGGCGAACCTGGGGGTGGTGTCCGATTTCCTGGGGCGCCCTTTAAGCGAGGAGCAAAAGTCCCTTTTAAAGGCCCTGCTCCTCTCCGCCGAACGCCACCAGACCAACGGGGTCAAGATCCTGCTCTCTACTGCGGCGGTGCCGGAATTCGTTGTCGGGCTGTCCGTGCTCACGCATACCATTTCCCAGATCGAACGCTTAGACGCGGTTTTTACGGTGGTGAAAATGGAGGATCGTGTATATATTGTAGGGAGGAGCAACGTGCCCCAGGTGGACGTCGCCGAGATCCTGGAGCCTTTTGGCGGGGGCGGCCACAGTGCGGCGGCTTCGGCCACTCTTAAAGATGCCCGGGTAGAAGAGGTGGCGGCCAGTCTTTTGGCCGTCGTCAAAGAAAAAGTGCGCCCGCCTTTGACCTGCGCCGGGATTATGTCCAGCCCGGTAAAAACGGTGGGCCCGCAGACCACCATTAACGAAGCCGGCCGGATCATGCTCCGGTACGGCCACACGGGCCTCCCGGTAGTAAAGGGAGAGAAGCTGGTCGGGGTGATTTCCCGCCGGGATGTGGAAAAGGCCATCCACCACGGCTTGGGGCATGCGCCCGTAAAAGGGTTCATGACCAACAACGTCATCTGGGCGCCGCCGGACCTGCCGGTAAACGAGGTGCAGCGGCTGATGATCGAACACGATATCGGCCGCGTGCCCATCGTCCAGGACGGCCGGCTGGTGGGCATAGTTTCGCGTACCGACGTTTTGCGCACGCTGCACGGCCACCTGCCGGCGCGCCACCAGGTGATTTATGCTTCCCCGTTCCGGACATTTAACCAAAACGTTAAGGAGCTGATCAAAAAGAACGTTGCGCCGGTGCTCCTGGAAATCATGCAGAAGGCGGGGGAAGTCGGCCAGGAGATGGGCTGCCAGGTGTTTGCCGCCGGCGGGATCGTGCGCGACATCCTGCTGGGGGCCCAGAACCTGGACCTGGACCTGGTGGTGGAAGGGGACGGCATCGCTCTGGCCAGGGCCCTGGGCGAGATTTACGGCGCGCGCGTGCGCGCCCACGAGCATTTCGGCACGGCGGAAATTGTTTTCGATCACTTTAAGGTGGACGTGGCCACGGCCAGGGTGGAATTTTACGAATACCCCGCCGCCCTGCCGCAGGTGGAAAGCTCCACTTTGCGCCAGGACCTCTACCGGCGCGATTTTACCATCAACGCCATGGCCGTCGCTTTAAACGGCGACCGCTTCGGCGACCTGATCGATTATTTCGGGGGGCGGCAGGATCTGGCCGACGGCCTCGTCCGCGTGCTTTACAACTTGAGCTTTATTGAAGACCCTACGCGCATTTTACGGGCGGTAAGGTTTGAGCAGCGCTACGACTTTCAGATGGAGGAACAGACGAAAAAGTTTTTGCAGGAAGCAGTGCGCCAGCGGGTTTTAAACCGGGTTTCCAACGAGCGGATCTGGGAAGAATTAAAACATATCCTGACGGAGCCAAAAGCCGGCGCGATGCTGGGCCGCCTGTTTGACCTGCAGGTCTGGCCGGATATTTTTCCGGGCGTCGCCTATGAGGAAGTAGAGCACGTGCTCAAAAGCCTGCAGGACTCCCGCGAGTTCTTGCGGAGCCGGGGCTTTGTGAATTTGGGCGAGCAGTGGCTAAGTTATTTTATCGCTATTTTATATAATACCCATCTCGAAGAAGCAGAAAAATTATGCGCCCGGTACCACCTTAACAAAAGGCATACGGAAAAAGTGACCAGGACGATTTTGTATTGGCGGGAAGTAATTGGCGGCAACTGGCGGGAGAGAGCGGGCGATCTCGGCCGTCTGATGCTGGCCCTGCCTAAGGAGTCCTACCCGTTGCTTTTCACCTTGCTGACGGAAGAGGGGCAGCGGGAACGTTTCCACGAGGTCCTTGCGCACATCCGGGACAGCCGCCCGAAGGTGAACGGCGAGTTCATCAAAAGCCTGGGCTGCCGCCCGGGGCCCATCTTCAGGGAAGTGCTGGACGCCGTCTGGCAGGCCCGCCTGGAGGGCAGGGTGAAAACGAAGGAAGAAGAGATGGATTTCATCAAAGAATATTTGCGGCAAAAAGAGGCGCTTGGAGAGATTGTCGAAAAGCCCTTTGATGTACAGGGGCGGTGTTCGTCCAAACGGAGCATCTGAAGAGACGTTAGACGAACACCGCCCTTAAGGAAGCTTTTTCGACAGATTCTTGAAGCGTAAAGGCACGTCCAAAGGAGCGAACAACCTTGTTTCATCTTCCCGATCCTTACCGGATGCTTTTAATGATCCCGGCCATTGTGCTGGGGCTTACGCTGCACGAATTCGCCCACGGCTGGGCGGCGGACCGCCTGGGCGACCGCACCGCGCGCTACCAGGGCCGGTTGACGTTAAACCCCCTCGCTCACATCGACGTAATTGGCCTGATTATGTTGTTTTTTGCCGGGTTCGGCTGGGCTAAACCGGTGCCCGTCAACCCGTATAACCTGCGGGGGGACATGCGCCGCAGCCTGTTGCTGGTCTCCGTGGCGGGCCCCGCGGCCAATTTGGTTCTGGCCTTCCTGGGCGCAGTGGCCTTAGGTTTGGGTGCCTGGCAAATTCCTGTTGCGCGGGACATTTTTAGCGAAATCATTCGCATAAACGTGGTGCTGGCGGTATTCAACCTTTTGCCCATTCCTCCTTTAGACGGCTCCAAGATACTCGCCGGCGTTTTGCCGGGCCGGCAGCAGTGGCTGTATACTTTAGAGAACTACGGAGTAATTATTCTTTTGGTGCTCCTGTTTACCGGGGTCATTGGAAAGGTGCTGGGCGTGATCATTGTTCCCGTTTACCGCCTCTTAATCCAGCTGGCCACGGGGATATCCCGGTTCGGGTTCTAAAGTTTACCTTGAAATGATGGATATGGCTGAAGAAAAGGAAGAAGTTCAAGGAAGAAGGGAGAAGCTGTTTTGAGCAAGGGAAGGATCTTGAGCGGAATGCGGCCTACTGGCCGGCTGCACATCGGCCACCTGAGCGTGCTGGAAAACTGGGTGCGGCTGCAGGAAGAATACGATTGCTTTTTTTTCGCGGCCGATTACCACGCCATGACCACTGCCTACGACGACACCGGCGCCATCAAAGAAAACACAAGAGAAATGGTTGCCGACTGGCTTGCCGTCGGGCTCGATCCCGAAAAAAGCGTTATTTTTGTGCAGTCCCACATTCCGGAACACGCCGAGCTGCACCTTCTCTTTTCCATGTTTACGCCCCTTTCCTGGCTGGAACGGGTGCCTACTTACAAAGACCAGGTGCAGCATTTTAAAGAGCAGGGGAAAGACATCATGACCTACGGCTTTTTGGGCTATCCTCTTTTGCAGGCGGCGGACATTCTCATTTACCGGGCCGACGCCGTCCCGGTGGGCGAGGATCAGCTGCCTCACCTGGAGCTGTGCCGGGAAGTCGCCCGCCGTTTCAACCACCTTTACGCAAAGATTTTTCCGGAACCCCGGGCGGAGCTTTCGCGCGTCACCCTGCTCCCGGGGGTTGACGGCCGGAAGATGAGCAAAAGCTACGCCAACGACATTGCCATCACGGCCTCTTTTGACGATATAAAAAAGCGTGTCAACGCCATGATTACCGACCCGGCGCGCATCCGCAAAACCGATCCTGGCCACCCTGAGGTTTGCGTGGTGCACAAGTACCATCATTACTACAGCCAGGAAAAGGTTTTGGCGATCGAGGAGGACTGCCGGGCTGCCCGCGTGGGCTGCGTGGCCTGCAAGCGCTTCCTGGCTGAAAAAATAAATGAAATACTCACCCCCATTCGGGAGAGAAGGGAGAAAATCAGCGAGCGTTACGTCACCGAAGTGATTAAAGAAGGCGCCCGAAAGGCGCGCGCCGAAGCAGGGGCGACGATGGAGCTGGTGCGCCAGGCGCTTAATATTTGAGCGCATATTTTTGCGGCGGCCCGGCAAAAACAAGCCCCTCTGTAGAATTTTGGAGGGGCTTTTTCCTTGCGGTGAACAAGTTCTCTGTGTTATAAACAGGGTAACGGGCGCCGGTTTTAATTCGTTTTGGCCTCTGGCAACTGACGGCTGGCGTCCACTTTCGGGGGTGGGTGCATTTGCAGAGAGCCAAGCTGAGAGTGGCCTGGTTGTCTATTTTTGCCGGCGCCGTCTTGACGGCGGGCAAGCTTATCGTCGGCCTGGCCATGAATTCGATCAGTGTGATCTCCGAAGCGCTCCATTCCGGCCTGGATCTCCTGGCGGCCTTAATTGCTTACGTGGCCGTGTGGTTTTCCGGGCGGCCCGCCGACGACAGGCACCGTTTTGGTTACGGCAAGTTTGAAAATGTTGCCGCCCTAGTCGAAGCCCTGTTGATTATCGGCGCCGGAGTTTTAATTATTCTCCAGGCCGTCCCGAAGCTCAAAGGAGAGGTGCACATCCAATCCCTGGATCTCGGAGCGGCGGTGATGGGGATTTCGGCGCTGGTTAATTTTATTGTTTCCACCGTGCTCATGCGGACGGCAAAAAAGACGGATTCGCCCGCGCTGGCCGCCGACGCCTGGCACCTGCGCACCGACGTTTATACCTCCCTGGGTGTTTTCGCCGGCCTTTTGGCCATCCGGTTGACCGGCTTGACGGTCCTCGACCCTTTGATCGCCCTGGGCGTAACCCTGCTGATTTTTAAAGCGGCCTGCGACCTTTTGCGGGAGTCTTTAGGCAGCATTCTCGATGTACGCCTGCCCGAGGCGGAAGAAAAGATTATCCGCGACGTGCTCAAGGATTTTGCGGACGAATTTATCGAATTCCACAGGCTACGCACGCGCAAAGCCGGCGCGGAGAGGCACGTGGATTTGCACCTGGTGGTGCCCCGCCGCTACCCTATCGGCCGCGTTCACGATCTCTGCGAGCGGATCGAAGAATCCCTGCGGAAGAGCTTAATCGGCGCCCAGGTGCTTATTCATCCCGAGCCGTGCGAGCCGGAAGGGAACGAGTGCCTGGTTTGCTCTCTTTGTATTAAATGGTGCGGTCAAGATGTCCAGCCGGATCAGCAGGCGAAGGATGAACAAAATGGCGCTGGGGGGAATAGATGGTGCGGACAGGCTGACCGGTTGAACCTCCCCTGCGAAAAATGCCAGGATCGAAACCAGGATCTAAATATAGAAAAGAACCCGAACCCCTGAAAAAACCGCCGGCAAAACGTATTAACTAATAAAGGAACCAATAAAACAACAGGGCAACCAGGAAACCGGCAGATAAGAATAAGTTAAGTTTAGTTAAGAAAAGTAGAGTCCGTTGAACAAGGAAAGCAATGATCTTAAGTAAAGGAAGAAGGTAAAAAATTTTCCGGGAAGGTGGTTTTTAAGGGGTTATACCAGAAGGAGTGGAGCAATGCTTCCCTTCACAGATTTAGAGAGAGAGCTGAGGCGGGCGCGTTCCGGGGATGAGGCGGCGCGCGAAAGGCTTTTGGAAGGCCTGCGCCCGTTTGTGCTCCGGGCGGCCGCGCAGATTTGCCGCCGCCGGCTGGAATGGGGCATAGACGATGAGCTGAGCGTTGCCTTCATTGCCTTGAACGAAGCCGTCGACCGCTACCGGGAAGAACGCCGGGTTCCTTTTCTGGCCTTCGCCCGCTTGCTCATCAAAAGCCGCCTGACCGATTATTTGCGCCGGCAGGCCCGCGCGCCCATTGTTCTGGACGGCGGGGAGACGGCGGCCGGCGGGGAGGCTGCCGGCGCCTGGGAGGAGCACTGGATAAACGAGGCGGCGCTGGAAAGGGAAGAAGAGATTAAGGAATTCAGCAATTTATTGAACAGCTTCGGAATTACTTTTGCGGAACTGGTGAAGTGCTCCCCAAAACACGGCGATACGCGGCAGGTTCTTTTAAGGACGGCCAGGGTGCTGGCCCAGAGCCCGGACCTGGCCGCGCGGCTGTTCCGCACTAAAAAGCTCCCCGTCCTGGAGCTGGCGAGGTTAACCGGGGTCCACCCGAAAACACTCGAGCGGGGGCGAAAATATATTATCGCCGTGGCTTTAATCTGGCACTACTGCCAGGACTTTCTGTACTTGTGCAGCTACCTCAAGCCGGAGGCTTAAAAGAGGGATTATAATAATAATGATGAAGAGAAGTTCTGGGATGGTTGTGGAGATAAGAGGCAGAACGTGTATAGTTCTCACTCCCCAGGGAGAGTTCCGGAAGGTGGCCCTTCCTTCCCGCGGTGTACGCCTGGGGGAAGAGATTGCCCTTTCGCCGGTAAAGGCGGCGGCCGGCATCTGGCGGAGGCCTTTTTTCGCCGCCGCCTGCGTGTTTCTTTTACTCTTCGCCGGATTTCTTTATTACGATTACAACGCGGCGGTTGCCTACGTTGGCCTCGATATCAACCCCAGCGTGGAGCTGGGCGTAAACCGGCGCGAGCGCGTCTGCCGGACGAGCGGCCTGGATGCGGAGGGAAAGGCGCTCCTTAAGAAGGTATCCGTTTTTGGCCTGCCGGTGGAGCAGGCGATCGAGGCGCTGGTGGCCGGGGCTGTCTCTGCCCGGTACATTGAGCCCGCCCGCGAAAATGTCATTTTCACTACCGTTACGGCAACAAAGGGTGAGAGGAGCCGGGATCTTCTTGACGAGCAGCAAATTGCGCAGAGCATCGAAAAGGCCCTGCGTATGTCCGGGGTGCGGGCGGAAGTAGTGGTGGAGGAAGCGCCCCCGGAGGTGCGCCGGCAGGCCCGGCAAGCGGGTTTGTCCACCGGGAAGTACCTTCTTCAGCTAAGGGCTGCTCAAAAAGCTCTGCCCGGATCACGCGCTGGGGAGTCAGGAAAGGGAGCCGTTAGCGACGCAGAACCGCAAGAACGGCCCCTGGACCAGGATCTGAAAAAGCCGGTCCCGGGAACGCAAGGGGAGGCGGGCAGGACCAAGACCGGAGCCCCTCAAGAGCCTCCCGGCGGCTTAAAAGGGCATCCGGAGAATCGCGGAAAAGGGACTCCGGCGGGCGGCGGCGAAAACAATGAGAAAGTTCGGGGAATACGGGAGACAAAAGCGAAGGATGAAATTACCGAGGGCGAAAAAAATGCGCCTTCCCCTTTCCAGAGGGACGAACCCGGGGGGCCGGGTTTGGACGGCCCGGGCCAGGGGGAACAAAAAGAGCGATATAACGCTCGAGAAGAAATGGAAATGGGAAAAGAAGCAGAAATAGAGACGGAAAAAGCTACAAAAACAGAAACGGAAAAAGCAAAGGGGAAAGAGAAAGAAAAAGGAGAAGATGGCCGGCAACCCATTTCCTTCCGGAATTCATTCAATCTTTTTTCTGTTTATTAATTGTAATTATCGTTTGGCGGGCGAAATCCAAAACTTTTTTAACTTTTCGACTACCTCCGCAGCTAGCGCTTCCGTGACGTGGCCGCTCATTTTGAAAGCCTTCCCGTCCACCCCGCCCCCCGCCACCACAACCACAGGGCCCCTAAACTCCGGCCTCGTCGCGCACCCCGTCGGGCAGCCGTTGAGGACCAAAAGCGCGTCCTTGGGCTCCTCCTCCCAGCCGGCAAACCTTACCTCCGGCAGGCGC
>DYES01000084.1 GCA_020725585.1 Desulfovirgula sp. | reverse complement strand
GAACCCACACGGGGAGTGAACCCCACCGGATTTTGAGTCCGGTAATGTTCCTCCGAATCCGCTAAGCCTTGCCGTAACTGACTTTTCCCCTCTTCGCCCTTCGCCAACTTCACCGGACTGAAATTGTTTGGCAATTCCTTTTTCCCTTCAGTCCGGTAAAGTGCTTTTTCACCACAAACAGCCGCTTTCCTCCTCCCTTTCGATTCATTTTCCTCATGGTTGCCATAAGGTATCCTTATGAATCCGAGGCCCTCCCTGCCCCGGACGTGTTAGGGCGGGAGGATTTTCTTATTTCTTGGTAATGCTCCTCTGCTTTGGCCAGTCCTTTTACCTGGAGTATTTCCTTTAGCTTCTTAACTTGCTTCTTCGTTAAGTTTCCTCTCGCTAAGTTCTGTGCAAGTTTATTGAGAAAACGGTCTTCCGCCGTCCTCACCTGTTGCCCTTTTCTTTCCCTGTCTTTCTTCCTCCGGCACGAAAGGCAGGCGGCCTCTCTTTCGCCCCAATGGAGCTGAAGGCAGTCCGGGCAGATTTTCAGCTTCCTCACGTTAAACATGACCATTAAGGCTGCTTCAACCATTGCGGCGTCAAAAACGGTAGGGGCGGATATCCGGAACCCCAACTGGCGACCCACAATTTCCGGGTAAATATCGCATTTCCTCCATGACCCCTGTACCCAGGGGAGGGCGGGGAAAGCAGTTTTTCGCTCCCGGATTTTCTGAAAAGCTGTTTGCTCCGTTTCCACAAAGGCAAGCCTGGCCTTTAGTTTTTCTTTTCGGGCACGCTGGAGAGACAGAACCAATTGGAGCAGACCCGTAGCAAAGAAATACTTCTCCCGGTAGTTGAAAAAGGGCGGGGAGGGGAGGGACTTATTCAACTGCTCCCGGAAAGGCCCCATAGATTTTTGTTCTTCTGCCTTCCTTAATCCTTCAAGGACAGGCCCCATGACCAGAGAGAGGTAATGCCCCGGCTGGACTTTCACCCACTTGCCCTTTTTACCCATTACTCTCTCCATGCCTGTGGTGGAAAAGAATATGTCATAATGCACCTTTTTTAATCCCCCTTATTGCTTGCTTTGTAGGGCTTTGTAGTGTCATTCCGGTTTTGGGAATCATTTAGTTTATGGTACCATGTATATTGAAGAATGTCAACGGAGGGAAATAAAATGTTGAAACGTTTTCGTCAAAAATTAGGGCTGACGCAGGCAGAGCTGGCCGGGCGGGTGAACATACCGCAAAATGTTCTGTCGCAAATCGAAAATGGGAAAATTTATGCCTTCCCCGCCTGGCGGAAGCGAATCGCAAAGGCACTAAAAGTGCGAGAGGAGGAAATCTTTAATGCGGACGGCAGGGTGCGGCAGGACAGTTATTAAGGCTTATTGCAATGGTGTCTGGCGGCCCGTGGGCGTCCTGAAGTATGAGGACGGGCGGCCTGTTTTCGAGCAAAGAATCCGCAGGGAGGCCATTTTGAAAATCCGGGGAGGGACGGGTATTGACTTGGCTTATGACCCACCCCTGCCGGAGAACTGCGTTATTAGGCACATTGTGGCGGACAATGGCCGGGAGAGGATTTACGAAATCCCCTTGGAAGTTTTGAGGAATCACCCCCGGACAGACGTTAAGGCAATCGGCCCCCTTCACCCCCGGCGAATGTACCTGGCGTATAAGCACTGGAAAGAGGTAAATCCGGACTATGACCAACTTGAACTTGCCTTCGGTCTTTAGCTTGATACCCTTGCATGGAATAAAAGGCGGACGCTGTACCTGCGGCAATCCGGCCTGCGACAAGCCGGGGAAACACCCCCGCTTACCGTGGGAAGAATACAAGGCCCGGAAGCCCACCCCGGAGGAACTGGCCCGGTGGCGGAAACAATTCCCCGGCTGCAACTGGGGAATTGTTACCGGCCAGGTGGGGGGCGTCATTGTCCTGGACATAGACGGCCCGGAGGGTGCGGAAGTAGTCAAGGGGAAGCATATTCCCCTGACCTGGGCGGTGTCCACCGGCAAGGGCGTGCATTACTATTTTAAACACCCCGGCCCCCCGGTGCCCAACGGCGTCCGAATTCTCCCTGGAGTGGATATTCGAGGGGACGGCGGCTATGTAGTGGCCCCCGGAAGCGTCCACGTTTCCGGCAGGAAATATGAATGGATTCCCGCAATGTCCCCGGACGACCTCCCGGACGGCCCGGCCCCTGCCCCCCGGTGGCTTTTGGAGTTGCTTCAAGGTAAAAAGCAGTCCGGCGGTAAACGGGAGAAAATCAATCCCGTCAACGTCTTGAACGGCGTCCCGGAAGGTATGCGGGACACGACCCTTTTCAGGTATGCTTGCAGGCTACGGACGCAGGGACTTACAAAAGAAGAAGCAACCCGGCTGGTGCTGGAGGCGGCCCGGAACTGCCAGCCCCCTTTCCCGGAGGAAACGGCCAGGGAGAAGGTGGAATCGGCATGGAAATATGCCAGGTGCAGAGAGGAAGCCGCAAAATTAAATACTCCTTCCGGCTTTTCGGCGAAAGACCTGCTGAAAAAGGACTTCCCCGAACCGTCCTGGGTAATTCCCGGCCTTCTCCCGGAAGGACTGGCTATTCTGGCCGGACGGCCAAAAATCGGCAAGTCCTGGCTGGCCCTGGGTATTGCCGTTGCCGTAGCTTCCGGCGGCGTGGCGTTGGGAAAAACAAAAACTGAAAAGGCCAGCGTCCTTTACCTGGCCCTGGAGGACAGCCTCCGGCGGCTGAAAAGCAGGCTAACGTCCGTCCTCCAGCGTGGAGAAGCCCCGGACGGCCTGCACTTTTACACCGAATTTCCCCGGCTTGACCAGGGGGGACTGCAAACGCTGGAAGAAGCCGTAACCGGACACCAGGCGAAGTTTATTGTCATTGACACCCTGGGTAAAGTCAGGCCCCCCGGACGGAAAAACGCCGACCTTTACCAGCAGGACTATGGCACAATTTCCAGCTTGAAAGCCGTTGCCGACCGGTATCATGCGGCAGTTTTGCTTATTCACCACCTGAACAAGGGCACTCACCTTGACCCCCTGGACACCATAAGCGGTACCACAGGAATAAGCGGTGCCGCGGATACCGTTTGGGTACTAAAGAAGGAACGCGGAAAGGCGGACGCCGTACTGTTTGCGACAGGCCGGGATATTGAAGAAAAGGAACTAGCCCTGCAATTCGACACCTTAACCATGAGTTGGCAAATTCTCGGTGAAGCTGAAGAGTATCGGCTTAGTGAAGAACGGCGGCAGGTGTTGAAGGTGCTGAAGGAAGCCAGCGGCCCGTTAACGCCAAAGGAAATTGCGTCGGTGCTGGGCAGGCCATACGGTGCAGTAGCTAAACTTCTTCATGTTATGGTGCGGGGTGGTGCGGTGAAGGCTGGAACATACGGTAAGTACACCCTGCCATAAATACATATATCCAACGGTAAAAGTGGTAAAAGTGGTAAAGGTGGTAATGCAGGTAATAGCGGTAAAGGTTACGAAGTTTTACCGACTTTTACCGGAACTTTTACCGGTCAAAAAGCCGGGAAGCCTTGTGAAATAAGGCTTTGGCGAAAAGTTTTACCACTTTTACCAGTATAACCACTAACGCGAGGTAAAAATTTTTAAAAGACCCGCAAAGCCTTATGCCACAAGGCTTGAAGGCACTTTACAGGCCTGCGGAACTTTTACCGTTCAACTTTTACCGGTAAAACTTCCGGCGGTAAAACTTCGGTAAAACTTTTATAGAAGAAAGGGGAAGTGCTTCTATGACTGAAGCGGCGAAAGCATGGCTAAAGCGGCATGGAATTTTGAAGAGGGACGCAAGGTTTGACTGTCCGGTATGCTGCTGTCCTGGCGAAGGCCCAATCAACTTACAGAAAGCACATTTCTTTATTTGCCGGCGGTGTAAAGTGTCCTGGTTTTTAGGGGCGAACTTATTTGATTCGTGGCGAAGGGAAACTCCGGCGGACTGGGAAAGAAACGAGCGTCTTTTGAGCGAGTTTAGGGTTATTGAATGGTGAAGGAGGCGGAAACCATGAAGACCCTTGCCGTGCTTTTAACGATTGACGCATTATTGTTTGTTGCTGGCCTTCTGGCCCTTCTAAGGCCCTGACCCCCAGCAGGGAGGGGGCATACACACCCCCGGCCCCCCTGCTGGCCTATGAAAACACACGGGCGGCAAATTTTTCGCAAAAAGGAGGAAAGGGCAATGACCCTTGAAGAGCTGGAAACAATAATTCATTTTGACGAAACCCAGACCCCGGCGGAGCTTTACACCGCTTCCCCCAGGGTGCATAAGCTGCTGGCTAAATACGGCCTTCAGCCTTACCGGGCGGACAGAGACCGGCAAGGCAAGGAAATAGCCTGGTATTACCACCTGGATAAGCGGGCGGTGGCCTTAAAGCCGGGGAACCGGCTGATCCGGATCGGCAGGGTACGGACTGCCGTAAAAAGCCATTCTAAGGCCGGTGGCGTCGCAAAGAGCTGAACGCTAAAAAGGGTGTCTTTGCTGAAACAGGGAATTGGGAGAGTGGGAAAATGAGCGAAGAGCGGGTAACGGTGATCCGTTTTGCTGGGCGGGACAAGACGGCCAGCATTTTTACGACCAGCCAGCGGGTGCTGAACTGTTTATTGAAGGCGGGTTTAAGCCCCGTTAAGGTGAATAATGGGTGGCTTTTTGCCGTAGAGAGGGAAGCCGTGCTTTTACGGCCCTACCCCTACGGGCGGCTTGTCCGCATTGGCGGGTGGCGGAGGTGGCCCAGGAGGAGGGAGTGAACTGCATGTATTTTTTCGGACGAATATGGCTTTCTGGAGGTAAGGGGAAGGGGGAGGGGATAATGGCCTAAACAGACTTTCCCGACACATTAAAAAAGGGCGGGTGCAGAAAACGCAACCGTTAAAAAAAGGCACACCCCACCCCACAAAGAGGTGTACCATAATAGGGTGGGGTTTTTGAGACACCTTTTCGGTGGTGGTAATATTTCCACCACCATGTGGTGATAGAAAATCAAGTGCTCAATTTGAGCACTTGAAAACTGCCGGGTAAGGTTATGATACCTGCACCCATGTTTAGGCCCCCGAAAATGGCCTTCTATACGTTTCTGGCAACAAAAAAGGCCGCTTTCCATGCGGCCACTATAACCTGGCTGTTTCGGCAGCTACCTTCTCTTCCGAACCCTGTGTCTTTGCGGCAGGAGTGTATTTAAAGGGGAAGCTGCCGTGTTCATTTCCCGCAAATCGGCTTGCGTCAGGTTGACGTAACGGCGTGTCATTGCCAGGGTGCTATGCCCCAGGGTACGCTGAAGGCCCAGTTCGTAACCCCCGTTGCGGATATACGTCAAGGCGAAGGCATGACGGAGAGCGTAAGGCCAGAGTTTGACACCTAACTTTTTGGCGTAGCTCTCCACCCTGTCCCCCCAGGAGTGCCTATCAAGCGGCCTCCCGTCCTGGGTGCAGAAGACGGGTACATTGCCCCTCCAGGAGGGGTGGCGGGCGGCAATCAATTCCCGAACGGCGTTGGCCGTAATCGGGAGAATCGGCAGCGTCCGGCTTGTTCTAGTTTTTGCCGTTTCCCTCCGGACGGTGACTTGTAGGGACTTGAAATTAAAATCGTCCGGGAGCAGGAGAAATGCTTCCCCTGGTCGAATACCTGTGTCCAGGGTAAGTAGCAATAATGCGTAATCACGGAGGCCGGAGAAGGTGGCCCTGTCCGGCAGGGACAAAAGCCTTTCGAGGGTTTCGGTGTCGGTGTCCACTACCCGGCCTTCGTCTTTCTTCTTCTGGAACCCCTCCAGCGGATTCTCCGGGAAAATCCCTTCCTTGACGGCCCATTTGAAGAACGTCCGCAGGTAAATAAGCCGCAGGTTGTAGGTGGTGGGCTTGCACTCCCTGGACATATACTCCAGGACGCATTTCTTTACGTTTTTGGGATTGTAAGCGTCCGGGTGGCAGGTGAAAAAGCGGGTGACGTGGTAACGGTAATCCTCAATCGTCCTCTTTGATACCTGCTCCCCCTGCTTCCACCAGAGGAACTGCTTCAATGCCTCCTCCCAGGTAGCGGGGGTGTCCTTGTGGAGCTTTAAAACTTTTCCTTTGGGCATTAAAAATCCCCCTTCGCTTTTTGTGTTTTTGTCCTGCGAAGAGGGAGCAGTCCGGTAATGTGCGGGAGCGGATTTCTACTACACCGGACCAACAATTGTCTGAAAACTTGCGGCTACCCAGAAACCCTTGTAAATAGACTGGTGCCGAAGGTGGGAGTCGAACCCACACGGGGAGTGAACCCCACCGGATTTTGAGTCCGGCGCGTCTGCCAGTTCCACCACTTCGGCGCGCTCTTGCACTGCTCTTGCAACTTACATGCTATCATATTAAGAAGATGCTGTCAATACGTCATAGGCCGCAGACGCAGCGGTCTCAACAGCCCTACTCGCTTCGCCTTGCCGGGCTAAAACCGGTTGCCTGCCTGGTTGTCTATCAGAGCTGCTCGTATTTGGCAAATACACGGCCGCAGGAACAGCCGTAGGTTACCAGGTGGTAATCTTTGCGCTCCTGGATGCTCAGGATGCGGATCCGGCTGTTCAGCCCGTAGAGAAATTCCCCGCACCAGGGACACCGGTGGCCGGAAACGAAATTTCTTGCCCGCACCGTGCAAAAGCCTGGCATTTTGGTTGCTTCTACGATATAATCAGGAAAGCAAAAGCGTGAGATGCGGTAGCGATCCAGAACGGCTCTGATGGTTTTGAGCATCCTGTCCCGCGCCGCACCTGTTTGGGAGGTTAAAAAAACTTCGATGGCCGTACGGATCACTTGCTGATCCTCAAAGCTGGGAAAAGCGTAAATTTGGGCGGGCATCCGGCAATTTCTCCTCTTTTCATTCTAGCGCCATTATTGCCTTTTGCATGGATTTTCATACACACGTTTTTAAAAAGGGACTATTAAATTTTAACATATTAATTTTTTTTTGGACAAGCCGCGCAAGCAGTCGTTTAGAGGGGTTAGTTTTTGGTTTTTCCGGATTAATTGTTCGTGCTGGGCTGGGCGGTGTTTACGAAGGAAAACATTGCACACGGTTTTGAAGGGTTTTATTTTAAGGTTTTTAATGGTTAAAGGGTTATTTGTTTGTGTGCAGGGTGAATAAAATTGATTGAAAAGCTGTTGGGGGGTTTTTAAGTGGGCAAGAAATTGCGGGTTGTGGTGCTTTTTGGGGGGCGTTCCGGCGAACACGAAGTTTCGCTCCAGTCGGCTGCTTCCGTGATCTCCGCCCTGGATAAGGATAAATACGAGGTGATTCCGGTGGGCATAACAAAAGAAGGCAGGTGGCTCGCCGGAGTGGAGCCTTTGCGGATGGCGGGAGGAGGTGAAGGGCAGGGCGTGCCCGTGGCCATCCTGCCGGACCCTGCGCAAAAAGGGCTGGTCAGGACCGACCGGGGGCCGGCGGAGCGCTTTTTAGAAGAAATTGACGTGGTTTTCCCGGTGCTCCACGGGACTTACGGGGAGGACGGCACCGTCCAGGGGCTTTTGGAGCTGGCCAACGTTCCCTATGTTGGCGCCGGGGTGTTGGCTTCCGCCGTCGGCATGGATAAGGTGCTCATGAAAACCGCTTTCGCCCAGGCGGGGCTGCCGCAGGCCGGGTTTTGGTTCTGCCTGCGCAGGGAATGGGAGAAGAACAACGAAGCGGTGCTTGCCGAGATCGAAAAGCGTTTTGCCTACCCGTGCTTTGTGAAGCCGGCCAATCTGGGTTCCAGCGTGGGCATTTCCAAGGCGCGCAACCGGGAAGAGCTGGCTGCCGCCCTGGCCCTGGCCGCCCGGTACGACCGGAAAATTATCGTGGAGGAATTTATCGATGCGCGGGAGGTGGAAGTAAGCGTGCTGGGCAACGATGAGCCCGTTGCTTCTCTTCCCGGCGAGATTATCCCCCGGCGCGAGTTTTACGATTACGAAGCCAAGTACGTGGACGGCAACGCGGAGCTGGTCGTCCCGGCAGAGCTGCCCCCCGACGTGGTGCGCGTTCTGCAGGATTATGCCGTGCGGGCTTTCAGGGCGCTGGATTGCGCCGGCATGGCGCGGGTGGATTTTTTCTTCACGCGCGCTGAGGGTCGGGTGCTGGTCAATGAAATTAACACCATCCCTGGTTTTACGCGCTTTAGCATGTATCCCAAGCTCTGGGAGGTAAGCGGCCTGGCCTACCCCCGGCTTTTGGACAGGTTGCTTGCCCTGGCCCTGGAGCGGCATCAGGAAAAGAACAGGACCGCTTACGAGCGGCATGCCTAGCTTTCGTAAAGGAGCCGGTACCCCGTCCGCTCGTAAATTTCCTTCACCAGGGCTTCCCAGGCGGGATCGTCCGGAGCCGGCGGGGAAGCCAGCTTTACCCGCACCTCCTGCCTATCTTTAAAAAATCCGGGCTCTTTTTTTATCCCCCAGGCGGCCGGAAGGCAGGAGCGCACCAGATTTTTAATTTCGTTCTGGTTGGGTTCGGGGTTTACCCTTAGTTCCCAGCCGGTTATCCTGGACAGTTCTTCCAGGAGAGCGCGGTATTTTTCCCCGATTTGGGGGCTGATAAAGGTTACTTCGATATATTCGCCGCCGCCCGCCGTCTTTTTGCCGGTTCGGTAAACGGCCGCCCCCGCGCTTTGCAGGCGGCTTTTGATCAGGGCGTAGCTCTGGTTGATTTCCATTTTCGCTTTTTCCCCGCCGGCGGCACCGGCACCGGCAGCCTGCAAACAAGCGGGCGCGGGGGGAGCCGGTGCGGCCTGAACCTGGGCCAGGATGAGGGAAAAGCCCGTGATTTTTTCAAATTCCTTGGCTGCCCGGGAGAATTCCTCCTCCGGGTCCCGGCCCGCCGGGGGCAGGCAATGAGCCACAACCTGGCGCTCTTCCCTGTAAACGGAAGGGGTTTTGCACAAGGTCCAGCCTTCCGGCAAAAGTCTGGCGACCAGTTCGTTTAAAGCCCCCTGGTGGGCTTCCGGGTGCAGTTCCACCTCCCAGCCGGTTTCTGCGGCCAAGCTTTCCAGCTCCTTTTGGTATTTATCGGCCGCCCTTTGGGGGAAATGAAAATATAAGGTAATTTTGCCTTTTTCCCTGTCCAGTCCCTTGCGGTAGAGGCCGCTCCCCGGCGGAAAAACGGCCTCCACCAAAGACAAAGCGGCGTTTTGTTCCATTTTGTCCATGATCGCGTCCGCCAGCCCAGCCGGTTCCGCCGCTTCGTCCCCGGCGCCTTCTGGAGGTTGGGGCCGGGGCCTGTACAGCGCCCGTCCGGGCTCGTCGGCCAGACGCGCAAAATACTCCGGGTGGGCGTTTAAGCACATGGCCGCCGCCAGGCGATAAATTATTTGGCTCTCCGTCTTTAGGTAAGGTGTGGTAATTTTTTCCGTCCCTGGACTTATTGTTTTATCCACTTTATCCACGGCTGCACCCGTAATTTCCGCAATTGCATCCGCGATCTCATCCAGCGTACGCCCCTCTTCCCCTGCTGCGGTCAGCTTTTCCCACAGTTCGCGGACTTTTAAGTTCCGATAAAGGGGCTGGACCTGCAAAAGCAATTTATACAGGCGCACTTTTTCCTCCCGGGAGATGGGCGGCTCGCCGCTAAACGTCCAGGGGGCGATAATCTCCAAAAGGTGTTCGGCCGGGTGGTAGGTGTCTTCCTGGCCTGCTTTCCAGGCTTCAAAACCTTGGCTGCCGACGGCGAAGCAGATGCCGGCGCGCACGGCGCCGTGACTGTTTTTGAGCAGGACGAGATGGCCGGGCAGGCTGCTCAGCCGGGCCATTAATTGCTCTCTTTTTAATTCTACGGCCACCAGGTCGGGGCGGCGGGGGCGGTAAAAGTAGGGATGCTTCCAGTCGGAAGCAAAATAACGGCTGTCCTCGGCCAAAAGCTGGCGCGTCCGTTCCTGCTGTTCGGCGCAAACCCCCGTCCCGTACCAGATGGCGGCCAGCTCTTCGGCAGTGTAGAGCTGTTTCGTTTTCCCCGGAAGGTTGACCAGGTAATTCCATAGTTCTGCCAGGTCAATCTCCCGTTTCGTTTTTTGGCCGGCCTCTGTCTGAGAAGAGGAGAGGACAGGGGCCGGATAGCTTTTTTTACGGAAGCGAAACCAGATTTCTTCACCGTTGTCCGGCTGGTGCACGGCGTGGCGGGCGGAAAGCTGATTGGCCAGAGCCTGGCGGGCTTCTTTTTCACCGTGCACCAGGATTACCCGGCGGGGTTTTAATTGGCCAACCAGGGAACACAGTTCCCCGGCGTCCGCGTGAGCGGAAAGCCCGTATTTCTCGACGCGGCACTTAACCTGGGTGGGCGCGCCGTTAAAGATGAACTCCCTGTCCTGCTGGTCGGCCATGGCCAAAAGCCTGTATCCCGGGCTTTCTTCGTCCTGGTAGCCGCAGAGCAGGATGGCGTTTTTTTCGTCTTCGGCCAGGCGGGCGGCGTAAAACTGGGCGGGGCCGCCGCTGAGCATGCCGGAGCTGGCGATTATGCAGCAGGGCGCGCCGCTTACGACCTTTTCCCGCTGGGCGGAGCTGGTCACCGGCCGGACGGTGGATTTTTCCCGGTAGAAGGGGTTTTGGCCGTTTAAAATGACGCGTTTTACCGGCCCTTTTAAATATTCCGGGAAGTTCACGTAAGTCTGGCACACGCTGCGCACCATGCCGTCCACCCAAATGGGAAATTTAGGGATGCGGTCGGCCTCTTGAAAGGCCTGCAGGAGCAAAATGATTTCCTGGGCGCGCCCCAGGGCAAAGGCGGGCACCAGTGCGTGGCCGCCCAGCGCCACTACTTCCGCCACCGCTTCGGCAAGGCCCTTTTCTTCCTGCTGGCGGTTGGCGTGCAGGCGGTTGCCGTAAGTGGCTTCCAGCACCAGCAGATGGGGTCTAAAAGAAGGGACGGCCAGACCGGGGATGGTGCGCTGGCTGCCCAGCGAAATATCCCCTGAAACCAGCGCATTCCCCTCGCTGCTTTCCAGGCCGATCATGGCTGCTCCCATAATATGCCCGGCCGGAAAGAAATGGGCCCGAACGGAGCCCGCGACGGTAATGCTTTTCCCCAAGGGCAGGGGAATTACGCGGGTGAACAGGCGGCCCACCAGGTCAGCGTCGTAAAGGGGGCATTCCATTTCCTGCTCGGCTTTTTGGGACATCAGCTTGAGCGCGTCGGCCAGCAAAACCCTCATCAGGTGCACGGTGGGAGCGGTGGCGTAAATAGGGGTGTCCGGAAAAGCCTGGTGCACCAACGGGAGGGCGCCGATGTGATCCAGGTGGGCGTGCGTGACCAAAACAGCATCCACGCCCCCGATTTCGGTAAGCCGCGCTAAATCGGGCAGGGCGTCGGCGCTCATCCCCCTATTTTTGCTGTGCAGGCGGATGCCGGCGTCGATCAGCAGGCGCACGTTGTCCGTTTCGAAGAAATAGCAGCTGGCTCCGACCTCGTTTCCGCCGCCCAAAGGCAAAAAAAGCACCTTGCTATCCTCTCCCTCCCTCAAAAATAACTTCCTTGCTTTGCCCGGGCTGTTTTAAATCCGGCGCCACTTCAGCGTTCCAGGCCGACCGGACCACACACCCCCCATTTTACTTTATAAAAATTTTTTTCTTCTGACAAGCCCGCCAAAGGTGAAATAGACCTTGCCGAAAGAAGGTGCCTATGATATTATTACAGCAAATCTATGTGCGCAGTGAAGTTAGTTGAGGGGTGTATTTACTTGAAAGGCGGTGAAGGAAATTATCCGGGTTTTTTCGAACTCCTGATGCAACCGTTTCTTTTATTTTTGCTCTGCCAAAAACCCGCTCACGGTTACGAGTTAATCCAGCGCCTGGGCAGCCTGTCGTTTTCGGGCGCAGAACCCGATCCGGCCACGGTCTACCGTAATCTGCGGCGAATGGAACATGGTGGTTTGGTGGCTTCGCGCTGGGAGGCCGGCGAATCCGGGCCGGCAAGAAGACTGTACGAGGTGACCCCCGAGGGGAGGGAAGTCCTGAAGGGCTGGGTAACGGCTATTGCGGGCGAGAAAGATAAACTGGAAAAGTTTATTCAAGAATACAATAACTTGTGTATTTAAGAATTTAAAAGATGCGCGTACGGGGAAGTGTGAATAATGTCACAAGAAGGTTTTAAAACTTTGAAAATTGTTCATGCCGGCGCTTTATACAGGCCCCTGGCCAGATGCGTGGAGTTGTTTAAAGAATCTTTCCCCGGTCTTAAGGTGGAAATGTTTGCCGCTGGTTCCCGAGAATGCGCGCGCCGGATCATGGAAGGGCTGCCTTTTGACGTGGTCGCCCTGGCCGACCCCGCGATTTTTGCCGAGCTTTTGGCACCGGATTTGGTAAACGATTATTATGTCTTTGCCACGGATCAAATTGTTCTCGCTTTTGAGAGGCTGTCTCGGCACAGGGAAATAATCGGCGCCCAGAACTGGATGGATATCTTGCTGACCGGAGAAGTAAGCTACGCGCGTTCGGACCATAACCGCGACCCCTGCGGCTACCGCACCTTAATTGTCTGGAAACTCGCCGAAAAATTTTACCGGCGCCCGGGGCTTTTCGAGCAGCTAAACGCCGGGTGCAAGCCGGCGCACATTTATCCCAAGTCAATCGACGCCGCCGTTGGCCTGGTGGAAGGGATGGTTGACTACGCCTTTCTTTATTCTTCCGTGGCTTTGCAGATGGGACTGCATTATCTGGTCCTGCCTTCGCAGATCAACCTTTCCAACCCCGTCCATGCCGGCTATTACAGTACGGCCTACGTTGTGGTCGAAGGAAAGTTCTCCCACAGCCCTACAATTGTGAGGGGAGCTCCCATCGAGTTTGCCGTTGCCGTGGCCAAAAACGCCCCCGTTTATGCCCGCGCCTTTGTTGACCTGCTGACGGGTCCGGCGGGACAAAAAGTTTTAGAGAGTTGCGGCCTGATCCCGTGCTGAAAAGGAAAAGCTGATTTAAAATTTCCGAAGAGAGGAGCTGGTCCTTGTGCATTTCCCCGTTTCCGGCGTCGACGTTTTTCCGCTAATCCCGCCGCTGGTTGCCTTTATCGTCTCTTCCGTTACTTCTACGGCGGGAGTTTCGGGCGCTTTTTTGCTCCTGCCTTTTCAGGTCAGCGTTTTGGGTTTCGTTTCTCCGGCGGTTTCTCCCACCAACTTGATTTATAACATTGTTGCCATTCCCGGCGGCCTGGCCAGGTATATCCGGGAAGGAAGGATGGCCTGGCCGCTGACCTGGGTGGTTATTTTGGGCACTTTGCCCGGCGTTTTCGCAGGGGCCTGGGTGAGGATCCGGTACCTGCCTGATCCGCGGGCTTTTAAGCTTTTCGTCGGGCTGGTCTTGCTGTATCTGGGGCTTCGCTTGCTTTACGAGACTACGGGCCGTTACCTGCAAAGCAAAAGCCAGAGCAAGACTCTGGAAAATAAATTTAAAGAAAGGGTCCGGCAGCTCAAGGCCGAGGAACGCATGCGCCTTGCTTCCGGGCTGCCCAAAGAGGCGGTGGTGAAAACCCGGAAAGTTTCTCTGTCCAAAATTGAATATGAGTTTTGGGGGGAAACCTTTTCCTTTAGTACGCTGGCCATTTTTGTTTTAGCCCTGGCGGTGGGGCTCGTCGGCGGGATTTACGGCATCGGGGGCGGCGCAATTATTGCGCCTTTTTGCGTTTCCATCTTGGGCCTGCCCGTGTATACGGTAGCGGGCGCGGCGCTGGCGGGGACTTTTTTAACCTCCATCGCCGGCGTTGTTTTTTATACGGCGCTCGCCTTTACTCCTTTCGGCATGCAGAGCGCCGTTTTCCCGGACTGGGCCCTGGGCGCCCTGTTTGGCGTGGGCGGTTTTTTGGGGACATACTGCGGCGCGTATTTGCAAAAGTTCCTTCAAGAGCGGTTGATTAGAGGAATCCTGGGGATAATTGTAACGGGCCTGGCGCTTAATTACGTTGTCCAGTATTTTCTGTGATTGCCCGGGTGCTGTAAAAGCAGTCCGGGGTAATGTTGATACCCGTACAGAGCTGACGTTATTGATCGTACAAAAATTTAAATTGTTAACAGGAAATTTCTAGAGGAAGTAGAAAAGTATAAAAAGTACGGTAGTAGTACTGAAGCATTGATGGAATTGATTGGTTTCCTTTGTTGGCGGCTGCAGGGTGCAGGAGAGGTGACCGACTACCACTTTGCCACCATTGCTCCCGGCCGGCCCGCGCTGTCGATAGATAAGCTGATCAAGGAAGCGGACGACCGGATGTACGAGGAAAAGCGCCGCCAGAAGCTGGCCCTGGCCTAAAGCCCGGAGCTAAACGTCCAGTTTCCACTGGTGCATCTTACCGCAGCAGTCTTCGCCCTTGCACAAAACCTCTAGCTCGGCGCCCGCGTACTTTTTTCTGAGTTCTTTGGCAATGACCTGAATTTGTTCGTAGGGGACGTCAAAATAGCTGGCCTCCAGTTTATCGTCGAGATAGACAAAAACATCTCTTTTTTCTACGCCTTTTAAGCCTAGTTCTACTTCCAGGGAAATTTTTTTAACCATCATTTCAGAACCTCCTTATGAATTATGAAAAGGAATTGAAAAGCAATTAAAAGTTAAGGAAATGAACAAAAGCGAAGGTCGATCCATTAAAAAATATAAAATATAAGTGCTTAAAGGACTAAAAAGATCCTTGTTTTGTTTAATGATAACAGGGTTAGGTTCTTCGTGTAAACGGATAAGAAGCGTAATTTGGCTTGGCCGAAAAGAAAAAGAGCATGAGCGGCGCCGGCGCTGAAAAGAGCCGCGCCTGGCGAAGGGGCGACGGGAAAGGAAATGTCCGCAACAAAAGGTTTGGTGATGGTTTTTACCGGCGAGGGGAAGGGAAAAACGACCGCGGCCTTGGGCATGGGCATGCGGGCCTGGGGACAGGGCAAAAAGGTGCTGGTGCTGCAGTTCATTAAGGGCAGGTGGCGCTACGGGGAATTGAATACGGCGGCGCAGCTGGGGGAAAATTTTGAGATCCGGCAGCTGGGAGAGGGGTTTACTTATCTAGACAACGAAATCACCATGGAAGAACACCAGGCTGCCGCCCGCGCGGCCTTGAAAGCTGCCGGTGAAGAACTGGCCCTGGCGCGGGTGGACATGCTTATTTTAGATGAAATATTGTATGCTTTAACATTAAAGCTCGTCACTTTAGAAGAGATAATGGACTTGCTGGACAAGAAGCCGGCGCAAATGCACCTGGTTTTGACCGGGCGCGGGGCTGCGCCGGAGATTATCGCGCGGGCCGACCTGGTCACCGAAATGAAGGAAATCAAGCATCACTACGCCAAAGGGATCAAGGCGCAAGAGGGTGTGGAGTTTTGATTTCACACACCCTCTTTGTTTTGGAAAAGAGTGGGGAGAAAAGATAAGATAGTCTTTGGTAAGTTGTAGCGCAAAAACGGGCTGGATTCAAATTTAGGCTATTCGTTCCGGTGCTCGGGGGGTATGCTCACCGTTGGAGGCTGGAAATCGACCTTTGGGAAAACATAAATGGCAATTGAGGGAAAAAAAATTTACAGTTTGGAAGCTTTTTTATAAAATATTATTGTTTCCGGTTTTTGTTGCTTAAAATTTAGCAAAAGTATAATTTTATTACACTATTTAAACAATCTGAGAACCATCCGTACAATGAGGTGGAGGGAGGTGGAACTGGGAACAATTTAAATTTAAGTAAGTTTGGACACAGTAAAGATTTGGCTGCAGACTTCGAGAGTTTTTTGCGAATTTACAGAGAAAAGGGGGATAAACGTGGCCAAGCAAATGTTGATTGACGCCATCCGGGGCAAGCGGACGCCCAGAGCGCCGTGGGTTCCGTATGCCGGCGTGCACAGCGCTTTTGTAATCAATGAACCGGCGGACAAGTTTTTAAGAGATCCGCAGCTGCTGGCCAAAGGCGTGGTGGAAACGGCCAAAAAATATAAAGCCGACGGCATCCCGCTGGTTTTCGACCTTTCGGTGGAAGCCGAGGCAATGGGGTTAGAGCTCAAATACTGGAAAGACAACGTCCCCTCGGTGCAGTCCCACCCCCTGGCGGATAAAACCGTGGCCGAGGCCGGATTAAAAGTGCCGGGGCCCAATGACGGACGCTACCCGGTGCTTTTCGAAGCCGCCAGAATTGCCAAGCCGCAGCTCGATGAGATTGATTGCGCTTTAATGGGCCTGGCCATCGGTCCGCTTACGCTGGGCAGCCACCTGGCCGGGGTGCGGATTTTCACCGACGTGGTGAAAAACAAGGAGCGTGCTCACCAAGTTTTGCGGTTCTGTGCGGATGTAGTAGAAAAGTCGGCGGAAATGTATTGCGACATGGGTTGCGATATTATAGCCATCGTCGATCCGGTAGCTTCCCAGATCAAAAAAGAAACCTTCAAAGAATTCGTCCACCCGTATTGCCAGGCCGCCATCGCGACCATTCACCGCAAAGGCAAGACGTCCAGCTTCTTTATTTGCGGCGACGCCACGAAGGTGTTGGAGGCCGTCTGCCAGATCGGCACGCATGGCTTTGCCATCGACGAGCAGCTGAACATGAATTTTGTCCGCGACCTGGCCCTAAAATACAAGGTTGGTTTTGGCGGCAACCTCAAGCTGACGCTGGCCCTGTCCCTGGGGATCCTTTCACCGCGCGAAGACGCCATTGTCAGCCTGGCGGCGGGCGGCACGCAGGGCTACGTCTTTGCGCCTGGGTGAGACATGCCTTACGACGTTCCGTTGGAACACATCGAACAGGTTTTAGAAGCCCGGGAGTGGTACGAGAAGTATTACGCCAAGTATCCTGAATCTTGGTAAAAGAGGAGGGATAGAAGTGTCCGAAAGAAAGATAAAAGTAGACGTGCTTACGCTGGACAGCGTGCAGTGCGCCGCCTGCGGGTACATGATGGAGTCAATTGCCGCCATGCCCCCCGACGTCCAGGAAATGATTGAATATAAAGAGTGGTCGATTAAGAACAAATCAGGCATCGCTAAATTCCTGGAGCTTAACGGCAGGGTGCTACCCACCATATGCATTGAGGGAGACCTGGTCTTTGAGAGCATAATCCCTCAATACGAGGAACTCATTGACGAACTGGCCAAGCGCGCCCCCACCCCGGAAATGGCAGAGCGGATCAGGTCTTTGCGGGATGTTGGCTTTAATTTTGACAAGATTCAAGAAAATCTTGAGAAGGCCGGCGCCGGAAAATACACCAGGGTCGATTCGGAGATCGAATGAAGCCGCTACATTTAGAGGTCATTTATTCTGGAGACCACAACCTTTCCTGCTATTACATGGCGGAGGTCGTAAAGGTTGTGGCCTCCACTTTTCCTGAGGAGCTCCGCTGGGAAATCGTCTATATCTTAACAAAGGAAGGAGCCAGGCGATTCTACGAACTTTCCGTGGCCCTATTCGGGGAGGAAGACGTGAAAAAACGGCATCGCTGCGCCCCGATTCCCTCTCTTTTCATTAACGGAAAATTGGTTTGCGACCAGATTCCGTCCGTGGAAGAATTGGAAGAGATTATCAAGGGGATGATCGCGGTGGAAGCAGGTCAAATGGAGGAGAAGTATGGTGAGGATGGATCCAAAGATTGAATCCATTTTGGATAAAGCCCTGGCCGGCGAGGAAATTAGCCGCACGGAGGCGGTGGAACTGCTCAAAGTGGACGAAAACTCACTCGAAATGTATGTTCTTATGTCGGTGGCGAACACGTTGAGCAGGCGGAAATTTGGTAATTCGGGGGAAGTATTCGCTCAGGTGGGTATAAACCTGTGGCCTTGCCCAAAAAGCTGCGCTTTTTGCTCCTTTGCCGGGAAGTGGAATATGATTAAGGCGCCCCTAGAATTTAGCGTTGAGGAAGTGGCAAACAGGGCGAAAGCATTTGCAGACGCCGGGGCAAACGCCATCTTCTTGATGACTAGCGCGGACTATCCATTTGATCGCTTCCTCGAAATTGCGAGGGCGGTGCGAGCGGTTCTTGCGCCGGACATCCCGATGGTGGCCAACATAGGCGATTTTGGGCGGGAGCAGGCCGAAAAACTGGTGGAAGCGGGGTTCCAGGGTGTATATCATGTGCTTCGCTTGCGCGAAGGCAAAGACACAGAGATAGACCCCCAGGAAAGGATAAAAACCATTGAAGCTGCGCGGGATGCCGGGCTCGACCTTAGTTTTTGTGTGGAACCTATCGGGCCGGAACATTCCCTTGAGGAACTTGTTGATCGGATGTTTAAAGGAAAAGAATTCGGCGCCGTTAACCATGCCTGCATGTGGAGAGTTCCCGTGTCGGCCGGCCCCCTTGCCGGGTACGAAAAAATAACTGAGGTGAAGCTGGCCAAAGTAGTCGCTGTGACAAGAATAGTTGTCGGCGATGCCATTAAAGCCATGGGTGTTCACGAGCCAGGAGTGCTGGCGCTAAGAGCGGGAGCAAACCAGATTTATGCTGAAACAGGTCCCAATCCGAGAGATACCATTGAGGATACGTCCAAAGGGAGGGGCTTTTCCGTCGAGGCTTGCCAAAACTTGCTCAGGGAAGCGGGCTACACGCCTTTGGAGGGCCCCTCCAAAGTATTTCTGGGCCGCTGGCGTAAATAAGTTATTCTTTATCTTTACTGAGGTTTTTTAAGGTCTAAATTGGACAGTTTCAATGGTTTATTTATGAAACAAGCAAAAAAGTAAATTTTGGAAGAAAAAGGGGGCGTGGATTATGGAAGGCAAAGTAAAAGTGCTGGTTTTTGGTACTACTCCCCCCTGCGCGAGGTGCAAAAAAGCGGAGGAGGAGGCGCAGCGGGCTGCGGAAAAATTTTCACCGGGCCAGGTGACGGTGGAAAAACACGACGCCCTGTCCGAAACCGGGCAAAAATACGAAATAATGCTTACCCCCACCGTTGTGGTTAACGATAAGAAAGTAGCCGTCGGTAAAGTGCTTTCCGAAGAGGAGCTGGTGGAGATAATCAGGCAAGAAGTAAGGGGGTAGGTTGTGTGGCTGTGAAAGTGGAAGTTTTCAGCGGCAGTCCCCCCTGCCCCGGCTGCCTTGAGATCATGAAGCTTTCCCAGGTAATTGCTGATGAATACGGCGAGGAGATAGAGTTGATCAAATACGTGGGCGAGGACGGCCTAAGAAAATTTGAAGAGTATGATCTTTTCTGTGTCCCGGCAGTAGTGATCAACGGTATGATTAAAATAGAAGGCGTTGTTCCGAGTCAGGCGACTTTCTTAAATGCTTTGCGGGAGGGCGGGCTATGCCTGAAGCGATCAAAATAGAGGCCTTTTTCTCCGTTCCCCCTTGCTCGGGCGGAGTTTCTCTAATGCGCCTGCTGGAAGAAATAAAGGCCGAGTTTGGCGAGCAGGTGGAGCTTAAGTATCACCGGGGTCCCAATCCCCGGTTGGACGAACTTAAGATATCTGTCCTGCCGGCCGTGGTTGTTGGCGGCTTGGTCAGAATCATAGGCGTCTGTCCAAGCAAACAGACGCTGGTTAACGCCCTGCAGGAGTGCGGTCTGCTCTAATTTTTGTTCCTGGTTGCGTTATTTAATTATTATTCTTCTCAAGGAGCGAGCACCTTTTGGAACCGGTACTTTTAGAAGTGATTTACGAAGGTGATCACTGCCTCCCCTGCGTTTACATGCTGGAAACCGCCGAAGAGGCGGCGGCCGTCTTCGGCGGGCGGGTGAAGGTGGCGACGGTCTACCTGCGCCAGGTGGAGGGGGCGCTTCGCTATAAGATTCTTTCCTACGGTCTGGGCAGGCCTGCGCCCATCCCGTCCCTGTTTATAAACGGCAGGCTCTGCTTTGACTATACACCGCCGGTGGAAGAGCTCCAAGATGCGCTCAGGCTTGTTCTGGAATCAGGTGAATGATTGATGTACATATACAGGACAACGGGAATTTGCCCGCCGGAAATCCATTTTCGTTTGACGGGGAATACCCTCACCGGCGTGCGCTTCGTGGGGGGCGGCTGCCGGGGCAACGCTCAGCTGATCAGCCGTCTTCTGGAGGGGCGGGACGTTGACGAAGTTCTCCCGCTTTTGAAGGGAATCGTCTGTCGGAATGATACTTCGTGCCCAGATCAGCTGGCGCGGGCGATTGAGCTGGCGTGCGAAGGGCAACTGAGAGCTTCCGAGGAAATAAGAATATACGAGGATACCACCCCCCGTTTAAAGGTGGCGGTAATTTCTGGGGTGGAGGGCAACCTGGCCGCTTTGCGAAATTGCGTGGCCGCGCTGCGCCCGAAGGTGGAGGAGTTGTACTGTTTGGGCAATCTTACGGGGCCCAGCGGGGATAACGACGCGGTGGTGGAACTGGCCCGCAAAGAAAAAATAATTTTTGCGGCGGGGCCTTACGACCGCACCCTGCCCTGCAAGAAGCCGGAAAACCAGGACCGCCTTTTGCAGGCGCCCCTTTTTATAGTTTTTTCGTTGGGAGAAAAGCGTATTCTGGCGTTTACCAGCGGGTTCATTCAGGAGCTGGAGGGCTTCTCCGATTTTTCCCTTTATTCGCTGGAGCTGCTGATGGTGTGCAATTTGTCCGATTACCTGCGGAACAAAGAAGTTTACCCCGCCCTGCGCACCATGACCGAGCAGTTCAGCGTCGACGCGGTTCTTTTTGCGGGCACCGGCGCGTGGGAGCACGTGCGCCTGGGCAGCGTGGACTTTGTGAACGTTGGCCCGGTGGAGGCCGGCGGGGTCTATCAATACGCCCTGTTGTGCTGGGATCGAGAGCAGCTGGAGATTTCCTTTCGGATACTGGAAGTGCGCTAAGGGGGGAGAGCATGCTCAAGGTAGTGGTGGACGTTTTGCTTACCGATTTTCGCCAGTGAGCGGCCTGCGTCTATATGGCGGAGTCGGTAAGGGCTTTACCGCAGGAAATTCAAGAGCTCATCGACGTCCGGGAATGGGACCTCCGTACGCGGGAAGGGATCAAGCGTTTTACGGAACTAAAGGCAAAGTCTTTGCCCAGTGTCGCGCTGGACGGGGAGCTTGTTTACGAAGCGCTTATCCCGCCCCAGGAAGAGTTGATCGCCGCCATTTGTGAACGGTATAACAAAAAAAATCAAAAAAAGAAGCAGGAGGAGGGAATGTCTTGACCAAAATAATCGTAGACGTATTAATGACCGACCAGTGAGCATCCGGCCCCTACATGGTAGAAGCGGTAAAGGCTTTACCGCCGGAAATTCAGGAGAACATTGAATTACGCGTGTGGAATGTAAAGACAAGGGAAGGAATCCGGCGCAAGCAGGAGCTGGGGGCCAGGTGCATACCGGGGATCGCCGTTGACTGCGAGATGGTTTTTGAGTCCACGATCCCGCCCCTGGAAGAGTTGATTGCGGCCATTTCCAGGCGGCGTCCTGTTTGATTGCGCCCGACGGCTTCCCTTGTGCAGCCACGTTATTTTTTGGGAGGAGATCTGGTGTACCTGGAAGAAGTGAAAATAGACGGCTTCAAATCGTACGCAACCAGGATCGCCGTCGCCTTTAAACCCGGCATTGGGGTGATTATCGGTAACAACGGGGTGGGCAAGTCGAATATTTTGGACGCCATCGCCTGGGCGCTGGGCGAAAACGACCTGGGAAGGCTGCGTTGCGCTGCCTATGATGATCTATTTTTTAGCGGTTCGCCGGAATACCCGCGGGCCGAAGCCACCCGGGTTGAGTTGGCTCTGAAGCTGGGGCAGGAAAAAAAGGCGCCCGTGGTGCGCATCGCCCGGCAGGCCGACCGCCAGGGCAGCGAGAAATATTTTCTAAACGGCACGGAAGTGTCCGGGCCCGAATTTCAGGTCAAAAAAAATGAGCTCGGGCTGGCGGACGCCACCAGGACCCTAATCCGGCAAGAGCAAATCAATGATTTTTTACACCTGCAGCCCCGTGAGCGTTACCTGTACATGTGTTCTCTACTGGGACGCCAGGAGATAAGCCCTCAGCTGGCAGAGAGGGTAAATGCCGAATTTCGGAATTATTTTCAAGTTTTAATCCCCGAGGGAGAGGGCAAAATCTACCTTGTTGAGCTAAGCGGCGCGCCCGGCCTGGCCATTGAAGCCGCTTTTCCCGGAAAAGGGATGAGAAATTCGGTTCTCCTTTCCGGCGGCGAAAAAACCATTTGTTCGCTGGCGCTCAACCTGGCTATTTTTGAACAGCTCCAGAGCCCTTTCTACCTGCTGGACGAAGTGGAGCCCTCGCTGGACTGGACCAACCACCGCCACATGCAGGCCCTGTTTAAACGGCTGGCGGAGAAAAAGCAGTTGATCATGATCACGCATCTGCGGAGCACGATCGAGCTGGCCGACACGCTCCACGGAATCCGCGCCCGCAAGGACGGTACTTCCTTTACGAAATTTTATTTTGAAATGAACGAACGCCTCTTAAGAGCGTACAAATGCTGTTAAACCACTGCTGGTTGACGGAGGAAGACGATGGATCTGAACGCCATTGAAGAATTTAAAAATCTCGTTTTAGATTTAAATTTGCCTCGAGAGGAACTCATCCTTTTTGGCGTGGTTTGCCCCTACTGCGGCAAAAACGACCGGGTCAGGACGCTGGAGCCACCGGATTGCCTGGCAAGTGAGCTGGAAGAAAAAGATCTGAAAAAGTACCAAAAACTTTGGGGCGCCCTGCAGGCGGGCGCGATTGAGGAAGCGGGCCTGGCGGTTTGCAAATTTTGCCACAACGTGATGACGATTAATCCGGCGTTGAACACCGTCAGCCCTTTGTATTGAACAAACCCGAGGAGGAGGTTGGCGGCAATGACGGGTTGCACGGCTGTTTATTTGATCACCGGGTTTTTAGGGAGCGGGAAAACCACCTTTTTAAACCGGTTGATCCATCAGTTTCCTCGCGACCGGAAGCTGATGATTTTGATGAATGAGTTCGGCGAGATCGGGGTGGACGGCACGCTGGTGGCGGCGCAGGAACTGGATATTTTAGAAATCAGCAAGGGATCTATTTTTTGCGCCTGCGTAAAAACCGATTTTATTAAAGGGCTTTTTGAGATCGCCCAAAAAATTAAGCCGGACGTTCTGCTCATCGAATCAACCGGCGTAGCCAATCCCACGGACCTGAAAAAAGACCTGAGCCTGCCCATTTTCAACAATTGCTTTCAGTTCCGGGAACAGTTTTGTATCGTTGACGCCGCCCATTTTTTAGAAGAGTTTGAGGCTTTTGCCTCGGTGGAGCGGCAGATCGCTTCTTCCACCCGGTTTATCATCAACAAGACCGATCTCGCTTCTCCGGAGCAAATCGCCGAGATTAAGTCGCTGATTCGAAAATACCATCCCTGCCCACAATTTTACGAAACCACTTACGCTGACGTGGATGTAAGGGAGCTGCTCTTATTGAAGGAAGAGGCGGGAGAGCAAAAAGCTGAAACCGGCGCCGCCGCGCGGCAAATGACCGAAACGGAGCTGGAGCGGTACGTTGAGGATTTGTTGAATGACCCTGAGGCCTCACTTACACCGCCGGATGTTTTAATGTCTGCAACCTTTTTCTGGAAGGGCGAGGATCTGCCTGACCTTGCGGATCTGACGAAACAGTTGCCCAAAGAGGTAGTCCGCGCGAAGGGTTTTCTGAATGCAGGAAACAAAACCTATTTGTATAATTACGTACTGGGCCAGTATTCTTTAGAAGAGCGTCAGGTCCCTGTTGCGCAGAACCAGAATAACGTACTTGTCTTTATCTTTGCGCCCCAGGTCTTGTCAGCCTTGGAGCAGGCGATGGGCAAATACGGTTTTGTGAAAAAAGGAGAGCTAATGCCGAGAGCTTCTTTAGGAGCTTCTGGAGTTCCTTTAAAGGAATTATTATGAGGAAAACGAAGCAGGGGCTGCTGGGAGAAAAGCCAGGGCGAGCCATACCGTCCGGATGATTTTCACCTCCTGTTTCGAAGGAAGATCGCAGGATAGGCTTATTTTTTCCGCAAATGGATTTATCTTCCTTGTCCCCGGCTTCTCATGCTTGACTTACTTTTTGGGGGCATGTTAATATTATCTTAATTATTCAGACATATGGTTAGAAAGCCTGTTCCACAAAACCGGGGAAGGGGCAATGATGTGAGCCTGGGGCAAAAAATTCGGGACTTCCGTAAAGAGCGGGGCATCACCCTGAGCAAACTGGCTGAACAGTTAAATATTTCTCCTTCCTACCTTAGTGCGGTTGAGCGAGGGATTCGGAAACCCTCGATCCCCATGCTCAAAAGAATCAGTGAGGCTCTTAATGTTTCCGTTACCTATCTGTTAAGCGAAACAGAAGACGAAGCTACGGCTGAAAAGCTTCGTTTCATTCGCGAAAGCAGGGGTTTGAGCATTGAAGATCTGGCCGAAATTAGCGAGATTCCGGTTGGTTCTTTAGAAAAATTTGAAAAAGGACAGGCCGTTCCCGATTTGGAGGATCTGAAAAAGTTATCTGAAGCCCTGAATGTGAATTTACGTTATTTTCTTGAGCAGTCCGATTATACAAACAGTTTAGGCTACCGCCTCAAAAAGTTGCGTTTAAAACAGGGGTTGACCATTACCGCCTTAGCCGACCGGTCAGGTGTTTCGCCGGGTCTTTTAAGTCAAATTGAAAACGGGCAAACCACCCCCCTTTTGGAAACCCTTGAACGCATCGCAAAAAGTTTAAACGTTCACGTCAGTTATCTTTTAATTCCTCACCAAAGCGACGTGGAAGATTTGTTGTCCTCGTTAAATCCTGATGTTTTGGAAACCCTGGGCGATCCCAAAGCACAAACAATCTTACGGGCGGTGCGGGATTTTGATTCCAACGAACTGAAGTATGTGCTTAATTTTGTTCAGTTTTTTAAGCAAAACCGACATTTGCTCTAGCCCATTGAACTTATTTGCAAAACTAGGCTAGCGGCTCAAGTCAGTAATGTAAGTTACGTATTTATAGTTAATTGTATGAATATTAGCTATTATTAAGAAATAACAGCTAGAAGCAATAGGGGCAACATTGAACTTTTTTGATCTGTAGTCCAAGAAGTTTTAAAATCATAGATTTGTGGGGGGGCTGGGTCATGTTGTCGCGTCAAGAAGAAAACGAATTGCTTTTGCAATTAAAAAATGCTGTAATAAATTTTGACGAGGAAAAAGTTGCTCAGCTGGTAGAGGAGTGTCTGGAAAAAGGGATCAGTGCCGGCAAGGCCATTTTTGAAGGCCTCGTGCCGGGAATTGAGGAAGTGGGCCGCCTGTATGAGGAGCAGGTTTATTTTATTCCGGAAATGTTGTTGTGTGCGGACGCCCTCTACAGGGGCTTGGAACTGCTGAAAAATAGGTTGGAAAAAAAGGATTTTGGTGTCCGGGGGACAGTTTTAATCGGCGTTGTGGAGGGAGATATCCACGATATCGGGAAAAATATTGTTAAAATGATGTTTGAAACGGCGAATTTCGAGGTATACGACCTGGGCCGGGATGTGTCTTTGGAAAGCTTCCTGAATCTTTATGAACAGCTCAGGCCAGATATAGTGTGTCTCTCCACCATGATGACCACCACCATGCTGGAAATGAAGCGGGTGATTGTCCGCCTGAAAGAAGAAAACCCGGAGGTAAAAATAATGGTTGGGGGCGCCCCCGTCACGGAAGAGATTGCGGCCCGCTTCGGGGCTTCCGGTTACGCAGAAAATGCGACGAAAGCGCTGAAAGTAGCCATTAAAATTCTTGTTTCCCTGAAAAATGACCCTGCTCTGCGGGCGGCCCTGAGCGGATAGATCCCGTTCCCATTGCCTTGATCGGCTGGCAAAAGTACATAAAAGCTCCAAAATAACCGTTCGCCCTTTAAAAACGACCGTTTGGTATTTTAATTTTACATTTGGAAACAAAAATATTTTAAAAAAAAATGTTTACTGTTAACATTTAAAACAAAAAAAAGGAGTGATCCCCCTCTCTTTTTAGTAGCAGAGCAATAAATTAACACAATTTGAGCTGCCTTCAGTTTAAAATCATCTTTAAGAAGAAAGGGGAAAAGGAATGGCGACGGAAAAAGAACAGGAATTGCTGGAAAAGTTAGCAAATGGAGTGGTTAACTACGACGAGGAGGCCGTCAAGGAAGCCGCCCAGGAATGGCTGGCCCTGGGCTTAGACCCGAACAAGGCCGTGTTCGACGGCCTGGTGAAGGGGATGCAGGAATGTGGCCGCCTATACGAGGAGCAGGAATATTTTGTTCCGGAACTGCTCATGTGCGCCGACGCCCTCTACGCCGGGCTCGACATCCTGCGGCCGCACATGAAATCCGAAGACGTCGGGGTGCGCGGCCAGGTTGTCATGGGGGTAGTACAGGGGGACGTGCACGACATCGGCAAAAACCTCGTCAAGGTGATGTTCGAAGCAGCCGGCTTTACCGTCCACGACCTGGGCCGGGACGTGCCTTTAGAAAAGTTTGTGGAGGAGCAGCTGCGCACCGATTCTGAAATCGTTGCCCTCTCCGCGATGATGACCACCACCATGGTGGGGATGAAAAACATCATCAAGGCCATCAAAGAGAAAAACCCCAAAGCAAAAATTATGATTGGCGGCGCCCCCGTAACAGAAGATATTGCCGCCAAGTTTGGGGCCGACGGCTACGCCAAGGACGCCAGCAACGCTTTAAAGGACGCCATCAACATGATCAGCTCGCTGCGGGATTTAACGTAGGGACGACTTTAAACACTTTAAACAGGAATACAAAAGCTTTTTTCTGTTGTTTTTTGCGGACAAAAATTTTTCTAGTTCAACTAATCATTTGGCGGCGGTGTAGGTCATGTTTTAGTAGTAGATCAAGTTGGATGAACATGCCTGTACGTATGGAGTAAATATAATATATACATATACGTCAAGCATTACGAAGTAATTGTTCGAAAGGTTTCCTAGCAAACGGTTGTTTAAGGAGGTTAGTTAATGGCGCCACAGGTGATATTTCAGCCGTCCGGGCGGCGAGGCCGGGTGGAAGAGGGCATAACTTTACTGGAAGCGGCCCGTCAGCTGGGGGTGGACATCGAAAGCGTTTGCGGCAGCGCCCGGGTTTGCGGCAAATGCAAGGTGAAGATTGAAGAAGGCTTTTTTGAAAAATTCGGCATCGAGTCGCGCATGGAAAACCTGTCACCGCTGCTCGAAGAAGAACGGGATTTTCTAGAAGGGAAAGAGCTTGCTAATAATTACCGGCTGGCCTGCTGTGCTGAAGTGCACGGGGACGTGCTGGTGTTTGTGCCCGAAGAAAGCCGCGGGGCCAAGCAAGTCGTCCTGGAGCACGGCAAGGAGCGCGTTTTTAAGCTTAACCCGGCCGTGCGCAAGTATTACGTGGAAGTGGAAAAAGCCACCCTGGAAGATCACCGGGGAGATTTTGAGCGGATCCGGGACGCTCTGGTGACCAAGTACGGGCTTCCTCCCGATTTAGGCATTGACTACCTGGTGCTGCGGGAACTCCCGTATATTTTGCGCAACCAGGGCAATTTCAGTAGGCGCACTCTTGGAGGCAAAGTTTTTGCAGGCTCTCCGGTAGCAACCGATCAGAGCACCTGGAACGTAACCGTCACCGTTTGGAACAACAAGGAGATCATTCTGGTGGAGCCCGGCCTCGCCGAGAATTGCGTGGGACTGGCCATCGACGTGGGCACCACCACCGTAGCGGCCTACCTTTGCGACTTGCGCAGCGGCCAGGTGCTGGCGGTCGACTCCATGATGAACCCCCAGGTGCGCTACGGAGAAGACGTTCTCTCCCGCATCACCTATGCGATGATGAACGAGGACGGCCTACAGCGCATGCACGAGGCGATCATCGAAGGGATCAACACGCTGGCCCAGCGGATGACCGAGAAGATAGGAATGGTTCCGGAAGACATCCTGGAGGTCACGCTCGTTTTTAACACCGCCATGCAGCACATCGCCCTTGGCATCGAACCCAGTTTTCTTGGTCGCTCCCCCTTCACCGCCGGCGTGAAAAGCTCCCTGAACATCAAAGCGCGCGACCTGGGGATCAAGGTCTGCCCGACGGCCAACATCCACACCCTGCCTGTGGAAGCCGGTTTTGTCGGTCCGGACAACGTGGGCGTGCTGATTGCCGAAGAGCCTTACAAAGAGCAGGAAAAAATCCGGATGTGCATAGATATTGGAACGAACGGCGAAATAGACATCGGTAATGCGAAGAGGATGATGTGCACTTCCTGCGCCACGGGTCCCGCCCTGGAGGGTGCGCAGATCAAGTTCGGGATGCGGGCCGCGCCCGGCGCCATCGAAAAAATCAAAATCGACCCCCAGACGCTCGAAATCTCGTATAAGGTAATCGGCCAGGAAAAGTGGTACCCGGAAATCAAAAAGACGGAGGCTAAAGGGATTTGCGGTTCGGGGATCATTGACATTGTCGCTGAACTTTTTAAAGCCGGGATCATTGATAAGAACGGGCGTTTTAACATGAAGCTGAACTCTCCCCGGGTAAGAAGGGGGGAGGACGGCAAGCCAGAGTACGTGCTGGCCTGGGCGGAAGAAACCTCCATCGGTAAAGATATTACCTTTACCCAGGGTGACGTACGGGCCGTCCAGCTGGCCAAGGCGGCGCTTTACGTGGGCGCGCGCTATTTAATGGAAAAGCTGGGCGTTGACCGTGTGGACAGCATTACCTTGGCCGGCGCCTTTGGCAGTTACATTAACCGGGAAAGCGCGATGGTGATCGGGATGATTCCCGACTGCGACCTGGAAAACGTAGTGGCTGTCGGCAACGCGGCCGGGGACGGCGCCAAGCTGGCCCTGCTGGACGTAGATAAGCGGGAAGAAGCTGCCTGGATTGCGCGGGAAATAGAATTCGTGGAAACCGCCATCGAACCCGACTTTCAGGAGCGTTTTGCCGCCGCCATGGCCTTCCCGCACGCAAAGGATAAATTCCCGCACATCCAGCACATTCTGGATCAGATCCCCAAGCGGTAGGCGGCAACCTTAATTAATGAAAAAAAGGAGAACAGGGCGAGAAAATTAAGCCCAAGGAGGGAAAAGCATGTTTAAGCTCAGTCGTCCGCAGAAAGTGTGCCAGATCGGCAGCTGGAAGGTGGGTGGGCAGCCCGGCGAAAACCCACCGCTGTTGATCTCGTCTATGTTCCATAACGGCGACAGGATTTTAGAGAGCCGCAAAGAGCGGAAGTTTGACCGGAATAAAGCGCGGGACTACGTTTTGCGCCAGGAGGAACTTTCCGCGCAGACGGGGGTCCCCGCGATGGTGGCCATGGTAGCCAATTCCCTGGACGAAATGAAAACCTACATCGAGTTTTTCTTAAGCATTAGCAGCCAGCCTTTTGGAATCGACATTTGGGTGGAAAAGACCCGGCTGGAAGTGGCTGCTTACATAGCGGAACTGGGTATCCAGGACAGGGTTTTGTACAACAGTATTACCCCGTGGGATAAGGACATCGCCGGCCAGGCGGCCCGCCTGAAAGAGCTGGGGATTAAGCACGTGGTGGTGCAGGCCTTCAATCAGGAGGACCAAACCCCCCGGGGAAGAGTTAGTGGCTTAAAGAAAATGCTGGAAGCAATTGGGGAGGACGGTTTTGCCACTATCCTGGTGGACACCGCCGTGATGAACTTGCCCTCCACGTCCTTTTCCTGCATCGCCAGCCGGATGGTGAAGGAGGAATTCGGATGGCCGGCGGGAGTGGCTTCCTCCAACGGCACCTATATGTGGAAAGAGGCCAGGGAAATGTGGGGCAGTGAGGGCTTTTCCGCCATGAACGCGGCGGGCCAGGCCATCGCCGCCTTCCTGTGGGCCGATCTCCTGTTTAGCGGCCCGATTGTGAACATCCCCAAGATCGTCCCTGCGGTGGCCACCGCTGCCATGATGCTGGCCACCATGGTTTATGACGAGACAAAGACACTGCCCGCCAACGAAAACCACCCGCTTTATAAATTCTTTGGCGATTTTGTGAAACAGCTGCAGCAGTAATTTCGTTCTTCCTGGTTTCTTAGTGCGCAATGCCCTTGTTTTTTGAGAAAAGAAATATGGAAAGGGGTTTTGAACTGATGACGATGACTTCCCGCGAACGGGTGCTGGGCCTTTTTGAAGGCAAAGAAGTGGACCGGATAGCCTGCTACAGCGGCATGGGGAACGTTACCACCGCCGCCCTCGAACAGCTCGGCTATAGGTTTCCGGAGATCCACGGCGACGCGCAAAAGATGGCCGCGGCCGGCGCCAGTTCGTATCATTTGTTCGGCTACGAGTGCGCCGTTATCCCGTGGGACATGTGCGTGGAGGCGGAGGCCCTCGGTTGTGTCATGAACGCGTATGAAGATGTCGCCCACCTGCTGTACCCGACCATCAAGGAAAAGATTATTCATGCCCCGGAAGACATGAGCAAGGTGACAATTCCGCCCGATTACCCCGAGCGGGGCCGCTTTCCGGTGGTGATGGAAGCACTGGGCGCCATCAAGAAAGAAATTGGAAACGAGGTGGCCGTCGGTACCTGGCTGCTGGGGCCGTTCACCCTGGCCGGGCAGATCATGGATTTAAACGACCTTTTTAAACTCGTCTTTAAAAAGCCTGCCGAGGTGAATGCCCTGCTGGATACCCTGGCCGACGGGCTGATTATGGTGGCGAAAAAGTACAAGGAGGCGGGTGCCGACTACATCACCATTCGGGAAATGGGCGCGCCGACCGATGTCTTGAGCCCGCGCAGTTTTAAGCAGGTAATCAAGCCGCACCTGGAGAAAATCTTCAGCCAGATCGATTCTCCTAAAATACTGCACATTTGCGGTGATACCAACCTGATTATCGGGATGATGAACGAATGCGGTGCCGATGCGATCAGCGTGGAAACCAAGAACGACCTGGTGAAGAGCCGCGAAGTGATCGGCCCCGAGCCGCTTTTATTCGGTAAGATTGACGGTTACAACGTATTGGTGAACGGGACCCCCGAAGATGTGGAAAGAGCGGTGCTGGAAAGCATCGAAGGGGGCGTGGACGCCGTCTGGCCGGCCTGCGACATCTGGCCTACGGCGCCGCTTTCCAACCTGCGCGCCATGGTGGAGACGGTAAAGAAGTACGGGGCGGAAAAGTGGGCCCGTAAGAACAGGTAAATAAACACCCTAAAAACCGGGCAAGGGAAAAATAACCTTTCCCTTGCCCGCCGGAAGGGTGAAGGTGCCTTTGCTTTGCTTTTTTTTTCGCCCATTTATTTGATCAAATCTATTATTGGAGTGGATCTTGTATTGGAGATTAACAAGTGTCCCTGTGAAGGTGATTACCTGGACAAAATGGTTCAGCCTGCTGTTTTGACAATTCTGGCAGAGACAAATCTCCACGGTTACAAAATTGTTCAAAAGCTGGCCGAAACACCTATGTTCGGCGGTTATAAGCCGGACCCTGCCGGTGTTTACCGCTCCCTTAAGACTATGGAAAAGCGGGGCTTAGTCGTTTCTTCCTGGGATATCTCCCGGACAGGGCCGGCCAAACGATTTTACCGTATCACAGAAGCAGGCAAGGAATGCCTCTGCCGCTGGATTGATACCCTGGAAGAATACAGGCGAATAATAGGCCTGCTACTTTCGGAAGCAAAGAAAGTAACTACTAAAGACCGGTCATAAAGCATGATTTATAACAGTTTAACTTAATTAATTAGTTGAGGTGGTTCAATTTGCATCATTCAGAACTGATTGAGCAGGCCCGGGAAAGCGCGCTGCAGGGTAAAGTTTTAGACCGGAAAAGCATTATTGCACTGCTTGATATTGATCCCGATTCTAAAGAGGCCGATAAGCTGGGCAAGGTTGCCCGGGAGGTGGCCGCGGAAATTGCGCAAAACCGGGCGGGCGTCTGGGCCTCTATAGGGGTGGACTTTAAAAAGTGTCCCATGAACTGCCACTTTTGCTCTTTTGGCGATAAATGGGGCATTATTAAAGAGGAAAGCGAGTGGAATGCGAGCGAGGTGGTGGATTTTACGCGCAAGTTAGTATCAGGCGGGGCAAAGTGGATCACCTTGCGTACTACCCAGTTTTACAATATTGAAAAACTGGCCGCACTGGCCAAAAAGATCCGGGCCGCTG
>DYES01000083.1 GCA_020725585.1 Desulfovirgula sp. | reverse complement strand
GGGGGTTCGAGTCCCCTTGCCTCCACCATTCAAGTCAGCAGTTATTTTCCAAAATACTTCCATACGAAAAAACTACGAAAACATCCTGTGCAACTGGTCAAACCGCATTACTTTCTCAGGGCCGTAGAGGGAAAGCTCCCGCTCAATTTCACCTACTGTTTTTGCCCGGCTAAGGGCTTTTTTATTTTTCGAGAAAAATTTGTCGGCATAGCAAATAATCTGCTCTTCTATGGTTACCGGCACCATGTTCCGAGGCGGCAAGGGGAGGCCGCGCGCCACAATTTCCTCTTTCGTAATGCCCACCCCCACGTGCCGTTCGCAGACGAGGGCGTGCGCCGGCAGCCCCTCTTTTTCTAGAATTTCACGCCCCAGATAACCGTGGCAGATATACGGTTTTTCGCCCCAGCAGCCAATCCGGGGGAGGTAAGTTAAAAAGATGCCTATATCGTGAAGCACGGCGGCTTCGACGAGAAACTTTCTGTCCGGGCGAAGAAAGCTGACTTTATCCGCCGCTTCCAGCGCCTTGCGGGCGACCGCTTTCCCGTGTTCAACCAACAAATAGTAGAGCTCGGTTCCGGGGCGATAATACTTATGAAGAATTTTTAAGGGTGCTTCAATCAGCACTTCTATTGTTTCCGTTTCCATAATACCCCCGACTAAAAGCTACACTCTTCCTCCATAGCGCGGCCCAGCCCGGCATCGATCACGGCCAGCTCACCGCCGCCGTTGAGAAGATATACACAACAGTCCTCCGGGGCGGTAATTTCCGGGCCGCCAATCTGGTAAAGGCCGTCGCAAATTTTAAACGGTTTCATCGCAAATCCCCCCCTCCTGTCGCAGACTTTTTCGCCCGGCGGCAAGAAAAATAAGGATTAGAATCCTTTTGATAATTTCGCCACATTTCTTTGTTTACCTTTTTTGGTTATCTAAATCAAACAATCCAGTTCGTCAATGCAAACTCCAAGGCATACCCGGGTTGAACTCCTGGGGATTTTTGAAGTAAAATTAGCTTTAAGGATCATCATAGCAATGTGGAATCTCTTGCGGGATAGCGAGAAAAACGCATTTTAAATTTTTCATTAGGGAGGACTTTATGTTATCTCAGCGATTGCGCAATCAATTACTTAAAGAACGAATTGTCAATGCCAGAAAAGCGAGTTCTTGGATCAAAAGTGGAATGACTATAGGTTTTAGCGGCTTTACCGCCGGCGACCCCAAAGCGGTTCCCTCTGCCCTGGCCGAAAGGGTAAAAGAGGAGGGAAAACCTTTTAAAATAAATGTCTACACCGGCGCCTCCACCAGCCCGGCCATCGACGGAATTTTAGCTGAAGCGGGCATTGTCGAGTTGCGCCTTCCCTACCAGTCGGAAAAACGAATGCGCAAGCTAATCAACGAGGGAATTGTTAAATATGTGGATCAACACCTTTCGCATACCGCCGAACTGCTCCGTTCCAGGGCCCTCCCAGCAATCGACATCGCCGTGATCGAAGCGGTGGCGATAACAGAAGAAGGCCACATCGTACCCAGCTCTTCGGTAGGCAATTCACACATTTTTGCCCAACAGGCAAAGGAAATCATTATTGAGTTGAACCTCGCCCAACCTTTAGAACTGGAAGGAATTCACGATATTTACGATCCCGGAGAACAAGGAAACCGGCAACCTCTGCCCCTGTTAAAAGCAGGGCAACGCATAGGAACTAAGGCGATCGTCGTCAACCCCGAAAAAATTAAAGGGATTGTCATCACCAACCGCAAAGACACAAGCCGTCCTGTCGACCCCCCGGACGAAGAAACTCATCGAATGGCGCAATTTTTAATTGCTTTCCTGCAAAAAGAGGTGCGCGAAGGACGCCTCCCACCCTCGCTCACCCCTCTCCAATTCGGGGTTGGCTCTGTTGCCAATGCTGTTTGTTATGGTTTCCTGCATTCGGAATTTAACGATTTAGAAGTCTACTCGGAAGTTCTTCAAGATGCGGTCTTTGATCTGCTGGATGCGGGCAAAATCCGCGCGGCCTCGGGCTGCGCCCTGACCCTGTCGCCCGACAAAAGCGAAAAAGTTTATGCAAAGTTAAATTCTTATAAAGATAAATTGGTCTTGCGGCCTCAGGAAATGTCCAACAACCCGGGCATTATTCGCCGGCTGGGCGTGATCTCGATCAATACGGCCATTGAAGTGGACATTTACGGCAATGTGAATTCTACTCACATTGCGGGCACCCAGATGATGAACGGCATCGGCGGCTCCGGAGACTTTGCCCGCAATGCCCGGCTAGCCGTCTTTTGCACGAAATCCACGGCCAAAGAAGGCAGGATCTCCAGTATTGTGCCCATGGTTTCTCACGTGGACCACACCGAACACGACGTGCACGTAATTGTAACCGAGCAAGGACTTGCCGACTTACGGGGCGTTCACCCGCGGGGGCGGGCCTTGAAGATTATCGAGAATTGCGCCCATCCCTCCTATCGTCCACACCTGCGGACATATTACGAAGAGGCTCTCTCCCGGGGCGGTCATACACCCCACGTTTTGGAAAAAGCTCTCTCCTGGCACGTCAGGTATCTGCAAACAGGAACCATGATGCAATAACAGATTTTTTTACTTATTTTTCCTGCTTTAAGCTGCCCCGATCGGCAGGTCAATGTTAAGAAGGGTCAAAGCTCCAGCTCCGCGCTGATTTCTTTCATCGCCTCTAAAGAAAGAGAAATGAATTCATCCAGGGATAGGCCCAGGTGCTCGCAAAGCATGATCAGGTCGCGGTTTACGTTGCGGGCAAAGGCTTTTTCCTTCATCCGCTTGCGGACGGATTTAGGCTCCACACCGGCCAGCCTTTTATCCGGCCTGACCAGGGCCGCGGCCACAATCAGCCCGGTAATACTCTCGCTGCAGCTGAGTGCAAAATCGAGAGGGGAAACTCTCTGCAGACCCAGGCTCTCCGCATTGTGGGCTTTCACTGCGGAAATCAGGGCCTCGTTCACCCCGAGATTTTCCAGCCACCGGGCGCTCACCAGCCCGTGCCGCTGGGGAGCGTCCTTTGTTTCTTCAAAATCCAGATCGTGCAAAAGACCTGCCCAGCCCCAAACCAATTTATTTTCCCCCAGCCGCTCGGCCAGCTTTTCCATGATCGCCTTAGTCGCCAGACAATGCTTCCGGAGGTTGTCCACGGTTACTTTTTCCTCGAATAAACGATACAATGCCTCTTCGTGAGCGCCTAACCCGTTAATTTTCTCATTCGCCACCTCGACCCTTCCTTTCCAGCTTGTTTTCAACTTCCTTAAGAATACGCCTTTTTCTAAGAAATTCAAGGGATCACCCGAAACTCCTTTTGTTTGACAAAAGACATTAATCAGGGTAAACTATAGCATATTTTTAAACCCATTACAAATCAAGCAGAAGGAAGATGCCCCATGGCCTGGAAAAAGCTGCTCACTGCGCACAACGACCTGGAAGCAGAGATGATTTGCGGCCTTTTAAACGGCGAAGGAATCCCCACCCAACGCAGATATAAAGGCGTCGACCAGTACCTTAAAATCATTATGGGGCCAGTAGTAGCCGTGGAAATCTGGGTGCCGGAAGAGCATATTGAAGAAGCTCTGGCGATTGTCAAATCATTTTCCGGCGAAAATCTCCCCGTCGAACAGGAAACAGAAAACGCACCTTAGCTGTTGCAGGAAAAAACACGATTAAAGTATAATCATACATTATAAGAAAGCATAACATGGGAAGAGAACTGGAGCCGGAGCAAGGAGCTATTCCAAATCATGAACAGAAGAATTTCCCTTTTTTTGCTTTTTGTTGGCCTCGCCATGCTGGGGGCCGGCCTCGCCCGCGGAGAAGCCGGACAGGTCCTGGCCAAAGCGATCCAAATTTGTTTAGAATGCATCGGGATCGGATAAGCGCTTATGGCTAATCTTTCCCTTGCCGCCAAACGCCGCTTTGTCCAGGCAATCTTTACTTTGCTTGGCAACAGCTACTTCCCAGGCTTCGCGTACCGCGATATCTACCAGGGAAAACTGAAAGCGTTTTGCGTGCCCTTTTTAAATTGTTACTCCTGCCCGGGGGCGATTGCCGCCTGCCCGCTGGGTTCGCTGCAGTCTTTGCTGGCTGTTCAACGCCTTTCTCTTTATATCCTGGGGTTCATTGCCGTCTTTGGGGCGGCGGCGGGGCGCTTTATTTGCGGGTGGCTCTGTCCCTTCGGCCTCATCCAGGATTTGTTCGCCAGGCTTACGCCAAAAAAGCACCGCCTTCCCAAGCCCCTTACCCGCATCAGATACCTTATTTTAATCCTGACGCTGGCTCTGCCAATTCTCTGGATTGGTCAAAGCGGACTCGGGGCCCCCTACTTCTGCCAGTATCTGTGCCCGGCCGGCACTTTGGAGGCGGGCTTATTGCTGGGGTTGGGCCGCCCGGAACTGCGCCCCCTGCTGGGGCCGCTCTTTGCCTGGAAAGTGAGCGTGCTGGCGGTTTTTCTGGCGGCCATGATTGCTACCTACCGCCCTTTCTGCCAAACCGCCTGCCCTCTGGGGGCGCTCTACGGCCTTTTTAACCCGGTGAGCCTCTGGCGTCTGGAAATAGCCGCCAGCCGCTGCCGCCGCTGCCGCGCTCCCGCCTGCCGGAAAAGCTGCCCGCTGGATATCCCGGTTTACCGCCGGCCCAACAGCCCTGACTGCATCCGCTGCCTGGCCTGCACCAAAGCCTGCCCGAACGGCGCGCTTGCCTTTCGTACCGGCGTCGGCAGCGAGAGCGCTTCCCCACTGTGGCCACGGCAGTACACCGGCGAAAAAGTTTAAAAAAATTTTAGGGCTATAACTTGTACTAAGTTAGTGAAACCTGGCGTTCGCCCAAAAGATAAGGGGGTTTTAAATGACGAAAAAAATTTTTTGCGCGCTCTTGGCCGCCACGCTCTTCCTTGTCCTGTCCGCCGGCTGCGGCGGCCAAAAAACAACTTACGGCGAAAAAACAGGCGAAACAACCAAAGAAAGGGTTGCCGGCGATCAGTTTGGACCGCCTGCCCCGGGGCCCAAACCCGGTGAAAAAGCGCCCTCTTTTAAGCTCCTCGAACTGACCAAAAAGAAAGAGATCACTTTTCCGGAAGATTTCCGGGGGAAAAAGGTAGCCCTGCTCTTTTTTTCCAGCGGGTGAGGCCCCTGCGTAAAAGAAGTGTTGCAGTTGCAACCACACCTTAAAAAATGGCGCCAGCTGAACTTCGAACTGATCCTCGTTTCCAGCGACCGTCCGGAAGAGCTGACGAAATTTCTCAATAAAAACAACCTGGATATTCCTGTCCTTTTAGACGACCAATTTCAGGTTGGCAAACTCTACCAGGTAAAAGGAATACCTACCGACTTTTTAATTAACGAGCAAGGGATCGTTGAACACAGCTTTGTCGGGTGGGGAAGCAAATCGCTGGCAAACATGGAATACTGGATAACCAAAAAATCATAAGTTTTTAGCAGGAGATCTCCAGGTCCGGAAAGAAAATAGGTCTGGCGGTGATTATTTTAAAGGAAGGCGGAAGGAAAATGATGGATAGAAACATGCTCTTAAGCAGCGCCGCAGCAGAAATCGTCTTGGCAGGGAAGAAGACCATTGCGCTCACCGGGGCAGGCATTTCTGTGGCCAGCGGCATCCCGGCGTTCAGGGGAATGGGAGGGCTCTGGGAAAAATACGATCCGGAAGAATACGCCACCATCGAAGCGTTTCACAAAGACCCCGCCAAGGTCTGGCAAATGTTAAAAGAATTCAAAGAAGTAATCGAAAAGGCGCGCCCCAACCCGGCGCATCTTGCGCTCGCGAAACTGGAACAACTGGGGTACCTGCGGGCGATCATTACGCAAAATGTAGACGGCCTGCACCAGGAAGCCGGAAACACCAACGTCATTGAATTTCACGGAAACAACCGGCAGGTAGTATGCCTAAAGTGCGGCAGCAAATACCCGAGTAAAAATTTAGTCCTGGAAAAGCTGCCTCCTTCCTGCGCCTGCGGGGGCGTTTTAAAGCCCGACGCGGTATTTTTCGGGGAGCCGATCCCCTGGGAAGCGCTCTCCCGCTCCCACTCCGAAGCGCAAAGCTGCCATGTAGTGCTGGTCATCGGCACTTCCGCCGTAGTCGAGCCGGCAGCCAGCATTCCGTACATTGCCCGGCGGGCGGGAGCAAAAATTATTGAAGTCAATCCCGAACGCGCCCTCTCTGCGGACATCTTTTTACGGGGGCCGGCGGAAGAAATCATGCCCATGCTGGTGGAGGAAGTCGCCCGCATTTCCGCTTAACCCTCTTGGAGCGAGGCCACCGCGTAAGCGGCCATGCCTTCCCCCGCGCCGGCAAAACCGAGGCCCTCCGTGGTCGTGGCTTTCACATTTACTTTTTCCTTGGCCACGCCCAGGGCGCGCGCGATTAATTCTTCCATTGCCGGCAGGTAACCGGCCAATTTTGGCGCCTGCGCCACGATTACGGCGTCAATATTGGCTACTTGAAACCCTCGCCGCACAATCAAATCGCCAACCCGGCTTAACATAACGAGGCTGGAAATCCCTTTATAGCAGGGGTCCGTATCCGGAAAATGCCGGCCGATATCTCCCGCCCCGGCGGCTCCTAAAAGAGCGTCGATGATTGCGTGCGTGACCACGTCGGCGTCGGAATGGCCGGCCAGGCCCCTCTCGAAGGGAATCTTTACCCCTCCTAAAATAAGTTCCCGCCCGTTGACCAGGCGGTGAACGTCATAGCCAAAACCAATCCGCATGCTTTTCCGCAATCTCCTTTATTTGGGCGAGCGCCCGCGCCAAAACCAGATCTTCGGGAGTCGTAATTTTTATGTTCATATACGAACCTTCCACTACTTTGACCGGGCAGCCCATTGCCTCAACCAGCGACGCGTCGTCCGTGGCCAACGCGCCTTTTCCGCCCCTCGCCCGGCGGTGAGCCTCCCGCAACAGAGAAAAAGAAAAGGCCTGGGGAGTCTGGGTAAGCCAGAGCGACTCGCGAGGGAGGGTATCTAACACAAACCCCTCTTCATTTACCCTTTTCACCGTGTCCTTCACGGGAACGGCCAGCGTCGCGGCGCCCCAGCGCCGGGCCTGAGCCACTACTTTATCCACCAGTTGGCTGGAGAGAAAAGGGCGCGCTCCGTCATGAACCACAACGATCTGCGTATCGGCGGGCAAAACCTGCAACCCTTCCCAAACCGAATCCTGCCGCGTAAGGCCCCCGGGAACAACGCGGGCCAGCTTGCGGCAGCCCCACTGGCCGCGGACCAGGGCGGCAAATTTCTCCGTTTCCCCGGCGCCGACCACCAATACATATTCTTCAATGCAGGAAGATTCCTCCAGCGCGGCCAGGGAATGAGCGAGCACCGGCCGCCCGGCCAGGGAAAGCAATTGCTTGTTAATCCCTTCCCCCATCCGCCTGCTGCGGCCGGCGGCTACCACGACGGCCCTAGCCAACCGCGTTCACCTCGTCAAGCCTGGTCCCGTTATGGCCGTCGCGCCGGTCCGCCCCTCGCGGCCGGGCAAAAATCATCCGCCCGGCAGCCGTTTGCAAGACGCTGGTGACCAGCACGTTGATGTTTTGCCCGATATACCTTTTGCCGCCGTCGATGACGATCATGGTGCCGTCGTCAAGGTAAGCGATGCCCTGCCCCGTTTCCTTGCCGTCTTTAATCACATGCACCTGCATCTCTTCGCCCGGCAGTACGACGGGCTTGACGGCATTGGCCAGCTCGTTGATATTGAGCACTCCCACGCCGTGAAGCTCGGCCACCTTATTGAGATTAAAATCGTTGGTAATAATTTTGGCGCCGAGCCGCTGCGCCAGTTTTACCAGTTTGGTATCCACTTCGCCGGCCTCGTCAAGGCCGCGCACGTTATCGTAAATCTGCACTTTCACCTTTGAGCTTTTCCGCATCGTGTTTAAAATGTCCAGACCGCGCCGGCCCCGGTTGCGCTTCAAAACATCCTCTGAATCGGCAATATGCCTTAATTCTTCTAAAACGAAGGCGGGCACGATCAGCGTGCCTTCGATAAAGCCGCTTTCGCACAGGTCAGCAATGCGGCCGTCAATGATCACGCTTGTATCCAAAACTTTAAAATTGCTCTGTTTTTTGTCCCCTTTCAGGACCTTTTCCTTGCCCAGGCGCAGATTACTAAAAAGTCCTACTATTTCCTCCCGCTTTTTCACCGCTATGCTGATCCCCAGGTAACCGAGCAAGGTGGCCAGCAGCACCCAGAAAATCTTCCCCAAAGTACCCATGACAAATAAAATCGGGCTTAATAAATTAGCGATAATAAGACCGATAATCAAGCCTACCGCACCCATTAAGAGGTCTTGCAGGGGGGTTCTTTGCAAGTACTGCTCAAGAAAAGAAGTCAGTACCCCCGCCCCGCGGATGACTAACGGCGCCAGAAGCAGCCCGGCAACCAGGCCGATCAACGAACCTAGGGCTAAAACGCCGATCCGCAGCTGCACCCAGCCCTGCGGGATGTCGACGAGCCCCGTGTCAAAAAAGAGGTAGGCGCCATAGAAACCCGCCAGAGCAAAGGAGATCACCAAAACAAAAAAAATAATCTTTTTAACCAAATCCCCTCTTCACCTCCCTCACAACTAACTTATATTATATGGCCAAGCCCCCATCAAATTCAACAGAAAAGTTGGCGAATTTTACCTTTTTATAAAAAAATATACGCCGGCAGTCCGACGTTTTCTCGTAAAGGCTTAGGCCAAAGCACTGTCGACAAGTGATTTGGCTTCTTCTTCCTCCGCTTCGATGGCCAGGGCCAGTTCGCTGACCAGAATCTGGCGGGCGTTTTGGAGCATTTTTCTTTCCCCGGAAGACAGGCCCTTTTCTTTTTCTCGCTGGATCAGATTGCGGACTACTTCGGCCACTTCGTAGATATCGCCCGTTTTAATTTTCTCCAGGTTGGCGCGGTAGCGTCGGTTCCAGTTGGAGGACATGGTGGTGCCGTTTTCTTTGAGGATCCGGAAGACCTTTTGTACTCCCTCTCTGCCGATTACTTCCCTTAATCCCGCTTCTTTGCAGGTAGCGCAGGGAATCATCACTTTCATATCGCCGACGGGAAAATGCAAAACGTAATACTGCTTCTTTTCGCCCAGAACTTCCTTCTCCTCGATGGCTTCAATAACCCCTGCCCCGTGCATAGGGTACACAACTTTGTCACCTACTTTAAACAACGCCGGACCCCCTTAATAAACTTTAATTAACGCTACGAATACTATAACATATTTTATAACCTTTGTCAAATAAACGAAGATTTTATCATACCTGACAACCAGTGTCAAGACCCTATTTCGCTGAGTTCTTCCGGAACCACTTTGCCCTCTATCAATGCCTCTTTTGTTTCGGGCAGCACCACACCCATGAGAGCGGCCGGTGGCGGTAGGTAACTTTCTGTCTCGGCTAAAACCTGGATGCTTTTCCTGGTACCTATACTCCTCCCTTTAACTCAGTTATTTTATCATTAGTCATGGCATATTTGCTTTTGATTTTACGCAAAATGGTCGTCCCTGATAACTTTTACATCCATAACATGCACTGTTATGATAAAACCCTTCTCAATTATGTCCGATAGCCCTTGAAGAATGCGCTCAGCCACCTCAGGACTGGTAATACTTATGATCTCCAGATTGCCGGATATTTCGTTTATGCTGCTATAGTCACCTCTCATACCACTTTTTCCTTTACCATAGATATCCTTATACACTGTAAACCCACTTGCTCCAGATTTTTCAAGCAATTTAATGATTTTATCCCGGCACGCCTTTTCCACAATTATGCTGATCCGCTTTTTATCATAAAGCTTCACCTGGATACCTCCTCCTTCAAAATAGTCGTCAGGTACCAATGCCGGATATCGGATTAAGTAGCCCAGCACTCACCGGTATAGGGCAATTTCGAGATAAATTGTGTTTAATCTGTGTAAGAAACATGCCTACTGACTGTGAGTGCTGGGCAGATGACTTGAAAAATCAGGCAAAGACGCAGTCCTTTTAAAAACGACCGGCTTTTTGCCCCCCCCTTTCGCGCCATACATAGTGTCAAAGAACGAAACCATCTACACAAAATTAGCAAAGTAAACGGCCATATGATAATAAAGGGGAATACCAAAAATCAGGTTAAAGGGTAGGGTAACACCCAGGGAAGCCCCCAAATATAAAGCCGGGTTGGCTTTGGGCAGAGAAACCCGCATGGCCGCCGGGGCTACAATATAAGAGCTGCTGGCGGCAAGCACCCCCAGCAGGGTCGCGCCGCCGACGCTCATACCGAGGAAAAGCCCTGTCAAAACTCCCAAAAGGGCGTTTAGTATTGGCGTAATTATACCGAAAAGCATGAGAAATAACCCCGCTTTTTTCAGTTCCCATAACTTACTTGCCGCAATCATTCCCATTTCCAGCATAAACAGACTTAAAATCCCCATGAACATATCTTTATAAAAAACCTTTACTGTCTCCATTCCCCTAGGCCCGGTCAGGTAACCCACCGCCATTGCTCCCAGCAGCAACACAACGCTTTTACTTAGTACAACCTCTTTGGCTATATGCCCTAAAGAAATATCCTTCTGCAAGGATTTATGCAAACCGTTTCGTTTGACCCAAGAGGCCAGGATTAACGCCACAATGATAGCCGGCGTTTCCATTAGCGCGGGCAGACCGTTTATATAGCCCTCGTAGTCAATGCCCAAGTTAGCTAAAAAGACCGTGGCGGCCATGAAAGTAACCACGCTGATTGAGCCATAGTGCCCGGCAATAGCCGCTGCATTATCGGAATCCAGCCTGCCTATGCGCCAAAGGGCGTAAAAAGAATATACAGGAATAATCAGGCCCAGGAAAAGGGCACCCAGAATGGGCAGGAAAACTGCGCTTAGCCCTGCCGCGGCAATAGCAGCGCCCCCTTTAATGCCAATGGCCGTTAAAAGATAAATGATGATAAAATTGCTGACTGCGCCTGGAAACTCCACTTTAGCTTTAATAACCGTGATCAGCAAACCCAAACCGAAAAAAAGCACCACCGGCGATGTCAGGTTCTCTTTCGCCAGTTCAAGCATGCTGGCCATGACCTAAACTTCCTCCTTCGCCGAAAAATACCACCTATCCTCAAACTCTCTTATAATCGCGTCTATTTCCCGCGACCCGTCCGCCTTAATAAGCAGGTGTCCCATTTTACGCTTCGGCACCGCATTGCCGCCTTTTCCGTACAGGTGTATTTTTACGTGTCCGGGAAAACTGGGCAGTTTTTCCAATATCCCAGGCAGGTTACGGCCTAGGATATTTATCATGACTGCAGGGGTCAGCAATTGTGTGGGCCCCAAAGGTAGTCCGCAAACCGCGCGGATCAATTGCTCAAACTGGGAGATATAACAGGCATCCAGGGTGTAATGTCCGGAATTGTGGGGCCGCGGTGCTATTTCGTTAACCAGCAAACCAGAAGGAGTAACAAAAAACTCCACCGTCAAAAGACCTACTATTTGGAAGAAATGGGCTATCTCCCTGGCAATTTCTATGGCAGCCGCTTCCTCCTGAGGAGAAATGCGAGCCGGAACGACTGTCATGTGAAGAATATTCTCGCGATGTATATTTTCTGCCACCGGGTATACCGCCACTTTTCCCGTTTCCGTCCTGGCCACTATAACCGAAACTTCACAGGTAAAAGAAATCATTTTCTCTAAAATCCACTCATTATCACCTGCTTTTACCAGCGCGCAGGCTTTGTCTAATTCCTGGTGGTTGTTTATGACCAACTGCCCCTTGCCGTCATAGCCTCCCCTGGCTGTTTTCAACACGCCGGGGTACCCGATCTCTGTCATTCCTGCCGTTAGTTCTTCCGGGTTCGTAACCCTAAAAAATGGCGCCACTGGAAAGCCCCCCTGGCGCAATTGCTGTTTTTCCAAGAGACGTTTCTGGGCTACGGCCAGAGGGCGGCTTTTTTGGGGCAGATAATAGTGTTTTTCCAGTTCTTCAACTACCCGCGCGTCGATGTTTTCAAACTCATATATCAGCACATCCACCCTTTCAGCCAGTCTGACCGCCGCCTCCACATCGTCGAAACCGGCGACTATCTGGTCGTCAGCCACTTGACTGCAGGGGCAACCAGGGGTAGGGTCCAGGCAGAAAATGCGGTAACCCATTTTTCTGGCTTCAATGGCCGTCATCCTGCCCAATTGACCACCCCCCAGGATACCGATAGCGGATCCAGGAAGAATTGTCTTCACCATCTGGTTAAGACCACTCCTCGTTTTCCAGGACCTGTCGGGCCATCATGTCCCGGCGGACTTCCAGCCTCCCGGCAAGCTGCTCATCATTTAAAGCAAGGATCCGGGCCGCTAAAAGGGCGGCGTTTTTCGCCCCGCCTGCGCCGATAGCCATGGTGGCCACCGGCACTCCGGCCGGCATCTGGACAATGGACAGCAGGGAGTCCAAACCTTGAAGATGGGCGGAAGGCACCGGCACGCCGATAACGGGCAGCAAGGTCTTGGCAGCGACCATGCCCGGCAAATGGGCCGCGCCTCCAGCTCCGGCAATAATAACTTTAATTCCCCGTTTCTGTGCCTGCTCGGCAAAACTGAACAACCAATCGGGAGTGCGGTGGGCGGATACTATCTTTTTTTCGTAGGGAATACCCAGTTCTTCCAGGATAAGGCTTGCTTCCTTCATTACCGGCCAGTCCGATTTACTCCCCATAATAATCGAAACAAGCGGCTGCATCTCTGTTGTAGTTTCGCCAGGATGAATATTATCTGCCATTTTAATCACTCCTTTAGTAAAAAATAAAAAATCCAACACCAGATAAAAAGTATCCAGCGTTGGATTGCCCTTTAACTGATAAAAATTACCCCTTAAAGAGCCTTCCAAAGGTTAAATTTATTTTATGGCTATGCCGTTAGCTCAGCAAAGGTTACCGGCCTGGCAGATACGCAGGCGTTAAGGAGTCGGTTGAAAAGCTCGGGTTCCCAAAAACGACGGTTAAACCGGTTGGGATATTTAAGCTCGGCCATTTTTAACCCTCCTTCAGACTTTTTAAGGTTTACTTTTGCGAATCCTAATATGCCGGGGAAAAATGTCTGGAATTTTAAAAATTATAAATTACCCTAAAGGAATAATCAACTATAAAATTAAATATTAAACGCACATTCAAAAGGAATAAGAACCCTTTACCAGGGAAGCTATGGAAGTTTTAGCGTTTCTAATGTTTCAAGGATACCTTCGCGGGACAGCTTAGAAAACAATTGCCGCGCACACCGGGTAGTATATTCACCGTTTAAGAAACGCCGGTTGCGCATAACTAGCAGGTGGAAGGGTACATTGGTGACAACCCCCTCCACGACAAGTTCACGCAAGGCGTAATCCATCCGGGAAATGGCTTCCTTTCTGTTTCTTCCCCAGGCAATCACTTTCCCCAGAAGAGAGTCATACGCCCAGGGAACTTCGTAACCTGAATAAACATGGGAATCCATCCTCACCCACGGGCCGGCAGGGCTGTGGAAGCGTGAAATTTTTCCCGGAGACGGTAGAAAGGTAACCGGGTCTTCGGCATTAATTCTACATTCTATGGCCCACCCGTCGAATTTGAGGTCATTTTGGTGGTATCCCAAATATTCTCCGCAGGCGATCCTGATTTGTTCTTCCACCAGGTCGAGACCGGTAATCATTTCCGTAACCGGATGTTCAACCTGAAGGCGCGTGTTCATTTCAATAAAGAAAAAATTTCCTAGCAGGTCGACTAAAAATTCCACTGTGCCCAAACCAGTATAGCCCATTTCTTTTGCTATTTTAACCGCCGCCTGGCTCATCTCCCGACGTTGCCAAAAGTTTAACTTGGGAGAGGGAGCCTCTTCAATCAGTTTTTGGTTTCTTCTTTGAATGGAACAGTCTCTTTCTCCTAAGTGAACAACATTACCATAATTATCAGCTAAAATCTGGAATTCTATATGACTGCAATTGGGGATTAATTGTTCTATATAAACACGGTCATCCTGAAAAAACTTTTTAGAAAAAGAGGAAACATCTCGGATTGTGGACAACAGTTCGTCGGGTTGTTTTACCAGCGCAATTCCTTTTCCTCCCCCGCCAGCAGAAGCTTTCACAAGTAAAGGGTAGCCAATTTGTCTCGCTATCGTAAAGAAAAACTCCTTATCGTTAAAATTTACCATGGCTCCCGGGAGCACTGGAACGCCAAGCCTAGCCACCATACTTCTGGCATTAATTTTATCTCCCAACATAGCGACTGCTTCCGGTGAGGGACCAATAAAAATCAAACCCGCTTCCCGGCAAGCACGGGAAAAATGAGCGTTTTCGGCAAGAAATCCATAACCTGGATGCACCGCGTCGGCCCCACATTTTAAAGCCGTGGCAACAATCCTTTCTATATCCAGGTAAGCCAGCTCCTCGCCAAGGCAATAAGCCTCATCGGCCAACAGCACATGTAGAGAAGTTGCATCTATTTCAGAATAAACAGCCACCGTTTTAATCCCCATTTTTTTACATGTCCTGATTATTCTAACCGCAATTTCTCCCCTGTTCGCCACCAGCAGTTTGGTAACCAATATTTTTCGATACCCCCATTTCCCTTCTGGCTCAGCTCCTCCGATAAATCCTCAGGACAAAAAAGCTACCAAAAAATCCGGCTTTTTTGCTCATGCACCCGGCAGGAAACGACTTCGAAAAGTTCACTCCTCCGCTCCTCTTTTAGTGTTTCTAGATGCTATGCTGTTGCAGGAACTGGCAAATAAAACTATATAAGCTCGCCCATTTCCTACGGAAAAGCACGCAAAAAGAAAAGCCAGTCCTGATAAACATTTTATCAGGACTGGACTTCCCTTCGGCTAATTGCTACAGCAACTCTCCGTCAGGCTTTCCAGACCAGGCAGACCATGAACTTGCTTTTTTGGAACAAGTCAAGTGCCATATTGGAACGTTGGGAACAATTATAAGGAAAAAATAAGGAGTGTCAACTTTTTGCTCCTGAAAGGTAAAAAACGGTACCCAAAATGCAGAAATCAACGGTTAAGCGGCAGGGGGAACGTTACGCCGAAGCCATCACGGTTAAAATAACACGCAGGGGTGCGGCTCTGCCCGTGCTCATGACAACGCCTGGAAGCATATTGCTTAACCGACAACCTCCGCAGGCCATGTCGCTGACCAGGCATTATCCCCGGCTAACAGAGGCCGGCCAGATTAATGGGGGGACTGCGGTCCGTTTAGCCGCAGTGACTTCACCAGATAACTTGCTCCTCCAGTTAACCAGTTTTGGGCCCTATCAATCTAGGGACAATTCCGTTAAAAAAGATTTTTAATGATTCTCTAGAGAGATTCCGTTAATACCGGGAGCGATTTTCAGCAAAATTATTCTCTCACCTGTCTTTGTGCTGATATCGGTATGCAAACTGATCACCCGGCAACCCATTAAGTCTGAAATTATTTCTTCAATGTATCCCTTGCAGTTTTCTAATAATTTGGAACGCATGTTCTTGATCATTAAAATGCCTTCCAGGTCCTTTGATAGCTCTTTTTCAGCCTGCGATAAAACGCCTTCCAGTTTGATCAGGACCATATCTTCCAAAATATAAGTTTTTATTGCTTCCGGGCCCCGCCCGAAAAACTTACGTTCAAACTGCACTATCCTCTTACTGATCCAATCTTCCATTTGCCCTTTGCTTAACTTCATATTCAAGGCGACCACCACCGTTTGGGGGGTACAGGCGGCCCTGGAAGGTATTGCTAGGCTACGCAGCCAAATGCAGGTTAAACCCCTTATGATACTTATACTACTAACGGTTAAACAATAAGTCTTAAAGCCGCTTGATACGTCTTCCTGACTTTATCAGTTCACCTAGCGTAAACCCGCATAAAATCTGTAAATAAGAAAACAAAAGTGTGCAAATTGCCACTACAGCGGTTCCTTTATTTTACAGCACCAGCTCCTCTGCAGGGGTGACATTTTTTGGTGGTTTAATCCGCAGCGCCCGTAAAATTTTATTGCTCAACTCCGTCCCTTTAGCTTT
>DYES01000082.1 GCA_020725585.1 Desulfovirgula sp. | reverse complement strand
TTCGGCCAGCACCGCCAGGCAGGCCGCGCTCACCGTCAGGATGGCCGGCTGGGCGTTGACCGTCTTTTGCAGTTCCTCCGCCGGTCCCTCAAAGCACAGCCGGGAGAGGGGAAAGCCCAGCACTTCATCCGCCTCGGCAAAGACTTCCCGGGCGGCGGGGTAATGCGCAAACATTTTTTGGCCCATGCCCGCATATTGCGAACCCTGGCCAGGAAACACAAAGGCCGTTTTTTTCATGAGGCGCTCACCCGGCGGCCGGCGGCACGCAAAATTTCCGCCGCGCCCTGCACCACATCCAGGATAATTTCCCTGGCCGGCTGGACTCTTCTCACCAGGGCGGAGACCTGGCCGGCCATCACGGAACCGTACTCCGTGTCGCCGTCTTGCATGGCGGCTCTTAAACGCCCCACCCCAAGCTTTTCCATCTCTTCCGGCGGTGCGCAGCGCTCTTCCAGTTCCTCAAACTGCCTGGCCAGCTTGTTCCTCAAGACCCGCACCGGATGGCCCGTCAGGCGGCCGGTAACCACCGTGTCCCGGTCTTTGGCCTTGATGATCATTTCTTTGATCCGGGGGTGAATGGTACATTCGGTGGCGCACATGAAGCGGGTGCCCATCTGCACCCCTGCGGCGCCCAGGCACAGGGCCGCCGCCAGCCCCCGGCCGTCGTAGATGCCCCCGGCGGCAATTACCGGGATATCCACAGCTTCCGCCACCTGCGGCACCAGGGCCATGGTGGTCAGCTCACCGACGTGCCCCCCGCTTTCCATGCCTTCGGCTATTAAAGCGTCCACACCCGTACGGACCAGTCTTTTGGCCAGCGCCACGGAAGAGACCACCGGGATTACCTTCGTCCCCGCCTCTTTTAAAGCGGGCACGTACTTGCCGGGATTTCCCGCTCCGGTGGTGATCACGGGCACTTTTTCGGCGATAATCACCCGCATAACCTCGTCAACGTTTGGTGAAAGAAGCATTACGTTTACGCCGAAGGGCCTGTCGGTGAGCTGCCTGACGATCCTGATCTGCTCTTTGACCCAATCGGCGGGAGCAGCGCCGGAGCCGATAATCCCCAGCCCGCCGGCTTCGCTGACGGCAGCCGCCAGTTGAGCATCGGAAACCCAGGCCATCCCGCCCTGCAGAACGGGATATTCAATACCTAAAAGAGCGCATAACTCCGTCTGGATAATGATTATTCGACTCCTTTCTCTTGGCTATAATCATACCACCGCATGGCCACCGCCCCCCAGGTGAGGCCGGCTCCAAAACCGGACATGACCAGGTTATCCCCATCTCTAATCTTTCCCTCGGCAAGCGTTTCAAATAAAGCGAGGGGGATCGTCGCCGCGGAGGTATTGCCGTAGCGGTCGATATTCATGACCACCTTTTCCGGTGGCAAATTTAAACGTTTGGCTGCCGCTTCGATGATCCGCGCGTTGGCCTGATGGGGAATCAAGAGGTCGAGGTCGTTTAAGGTGAGGCCGGCTTCGGCCAGCACCGTTAAACAGCTTTCTTCCAGCACCTTCACGGCAAACTTAAATACTTCCCGCCCATTCATGTGCACGTAGTGCAGCCCTTTTTCCACCGTTTCGTGAGAAGCGGGCAGCCGCGACATGCCCGCGGGCATAGTGATTAACGGACCGCCGGAACCTTCCGAACGTAAAAGATAGGACAAAATACCGCAACCTCCGGGGACTTTCCCCACCACCACGGCGCCCGCACCATCCCCGAACAAAACGCAGGTGTTCCGGTCCCGCCAGTTAATTATCCTGGACATGCACTCGGCGCCAATCACCAGGACGTACTTGTACGCCCCTGTGGCGATAAAATTGTTGGCGACGGTCAGCGCATACAGAAAAGAAGTGCACCCCGCCTGTAAATCGAAGGCCCCTGCCCGGCGCGCCTTTAACCTGTCCTGGACCAGGCAGGCGGTGGCGGGAAACAACATATCCGGAGTGTTGGTGGCCACAATAATCAAATCCAACTCCTCGCTGCCCACCCCGGCGTCGGCCAGCGCTCTTTCCGCGGCCAGGCAGGCTAAATCAGAAGTGGCCATCCCTTCGGATACAATCCGCCGCTCCCTGATCCCCGTCCGGTTGACAATCCACTCATCGCTCGTGTCGACCATCTTTTCCAGATCTCGATTGGTTAAAATGCGCTCCGGCACGTAAACACCAATGCCGCGTATGCCAGCCTGCTGAAGAGCACTCAAATTTGACCCACCTTCTGGTTTAAACTTTGCTGGATGCATTTCTTGATGGCCGGGACCAGGTTGTTTTCCACGGACTCCCGGCCCAGCCGGATGGCGTTGCGGATGGCCCGCGCCTGCGACCTGCCGTGGCAGACAATGACTATTCCGTTCAGCCCCAGCAAAGGCGCTCCCCCGTATTCCGCATAGTCGAGCTTTCGCCAAAAATTACGCAGCGTGGGCAGGAGCAAGGCCATTCCGATTTTGGCCGGCAGGCTGCTTCTGATTTCGGCCTTGATCATGTCCAACAGCGCCGTAACCATTCCTTCCCCGGCTTTTAAAACGATGTTCCCGGTAAAACCGTCGCAGACGACCACATCCGCCGTTCCCTCGTAAATATCGCGCCCTTCCACGTTGCCGATAAAATTGCTCGCCGAGCGCTGGAGCAACTGGTATGCGGCCAGGGTAAGCTCATTGCCTTTGGTTTCTTCCTCGCCGATGTTCAACAAGCCTACCCTGGGCTGGCTCACGCCAATAATTTCCTTCATGTACAGGTAACCCATCTGAGCGAACTGGAGAAGATGAAAAGGTTTGCAATCCACATTCGCCCCCGAGTCGATCAGCAACGTTTTCCCCTTCCTGCTGGGAAGAATGGTGGCGATCGCCGGGCGGTCGATTCCCGGAATGGGGCCCAGCAGCAGGACTCCCGCCGCCATTACTGCCCCGGTGTTCCCGGCGGAAACCACGGCCTGGGCCGCCCCGTCTTTGACCAGCTGGACCGCTTTGACGAGGGAAGAATTCTTTTTCCGCCGGACGGCTCCCACAGGAGATTCGTGCATGGAAATAACCTCGGGAGCGTGCACGATGCTGATCAACTTATGCCGGCCGCCGGGCATCTCCTGCCGGATCAAATTTTCGTCACCGACCAGAATCACCTCTAGATTGAACTGCCCGGCGGCTTCTAGGGCGCCTTTTACGATCTCTCTCGGCGCATTGTCACCACCCATGGCGTCGACAGCAATTTTCAAAGCGACAATTTCCTCCTCACGCGATGGCAAAGACCAGAAACTTTCCCTGAAAGACTGTTTCGTCGCGCACCTTTGAAGTGACCCGGACAATATATTTATTACCCTTTTTCCTGCTCACGTAAGCCCTGGCCACAATTTTTTCCCCGCAGTAAACGGGGCGCTTAAAACTTATCTTCGCCGTGCCCGTTAAGGCAACCTGGGCATCGATCAGAGCCACGGCAAGACAGTTGGCCTGGGCAAAGATGTAATGACCGCGGGCGACCGTACTGTTTTGGGAGGTCATTTCCTCCGATACCGTCAGGACGGAAACCCCTTCTTTACCCAGCTCCAAATCAACCAGTTCGCCGATCCATTCGTCCCGCTTTAAACTTTTTACCTGACCGTAAACGCCTCTGGCTACATCCTTTATTCTTTCCCGCAATTCAGGGATGTGCAATTCCCAGCGATCTAGGCGCACGGTCTGGACACTTACTCCCAGTATGTGGGCCAGATCTTCGTCCGTTAAAAACGGGTTGCCTTCCAGATACCTGGACAATAATTTTTGGCGTTTTATTTTTCCCAAGCTCCACCTGGGCATAATCTTCACCCGTGGAAAGAATTACTTAGTACCAGGTATTAAAATAAAGTATAACTGTTATTCCAGAAAAATGCAACCGGGAGAAGAAAAATTTTAAAAAAACAAAAGGCCTGACCTCCGTCAGGCTGTTCATGTCGGCTGACTCCCGTTGTTTGCGGGGGAGGGGAAAACGGACTACGCCTTGGTTACCTCCCTCGCCTTATAATAGCCGCATTCCGGGCAGACCCGGTGAGGCATGATTAACTGCCGGCAGTGAGGGCAGCGCACCAGGGTGGGAACCGCAAGCTTTAAGTTGGCCCGGCGCTGACGCTTGCGCTGCTTGGAAACTCTCCTCTTTGGAACACCCATTTGTTGCACCCCCTTTAAGTATAAATTTGAAATGCAAAAGAGAAAAAACTCCGCTCAAAGTTCCCGGTGAAAAGCGCTTATTTCAAAAGTTCCTCCAGTACAGCCAGCCTGGGGTCCACCTTGTTCTGCCGACAACGGCACTCTTCTTCGTTCAAATTCCTGCCGCATGCCGGACAGAACCCGCGGCAGTCCTCCCGGCAAAGCGCCTTCATGGGAATCTCCGAGAAAATGGCCTTGGTGATCTCGGGCTCCAAATCAATAACCTTGCCGGCCAAAAAAATCCAGTCTTCTTCTCCTTTTCCCGTGTAATAATAAACCTCCTCAAAAGGAGCTTCCAGCTGTAGATGAAAAGGCTCCAGGCAACGGGCACAGTTCAGCCGAATAGTAGCTTGAATTGTTCCTTGGGCCAAAACGGCTTCTTGCGTGCTGGTCAATTCCAAATCTATCCGCACGGGGAAAGGAAATTCTATTTTTTCATCACCTTCCCCCAAGGGAGGAAGAGGCCCTTCCAGCTGTAGTTTTATTGTTTCGCCAGGGTTATCTTTTAAAAAACTTACGTCAACCTGGAACATGCGCGCACACCCTTTACTTAACGAAACCCATTATATAGAAGCGACATGCGCTTGTCAAGGTCAGCATTGAAGTTGTTGAAGTTGTCTGCAGCCTTTCTAATTTATTCCACACCCACGGAGCAAAAACCGGTAATTTGAGAAGATTGTCGAAAAACTTCCTGATGAACAAGGGCGGCGTTCGTCCCATGAGGAGCGACTTGGCACAAAGGCCGGTAACAAAACACGGCGCAACCGAGGTAAGCGAACCGGCAGCGCGAATCCGAATCCAGCGCGAAGGATCTCGGCAGCGCTGCTATGGTTTGCGTGCCTTAAGGCAAGCCGATGTTTCGTCGGCCTTAAAGCACCGGAGCGACGAAGGGACGAACGCCGCCCCGTGGAAGCTTTTTCGACAGGCTCTTGAGATAAATAATTAACCTGGCATAGGTGAACCCGCCCTAAAAGCGGGCAGGTCAAACATTTGACTTCTCACCTGAGCAGGCTGCCCTTTTAATGGCTGTACACAGTCTACCTCTCTCCAGCCGGGCAAACCATAATGCACCTTCCGTAACAGAACGACTCTATTCTTTTCTTGGTGCAAAGAATTTTATTCGTCCGGCTTACCGGGTCCAGCCAAATCTCGGTTTCGTCGGGCTCGGTAATTTTCAGCTCCGGGTTGCCGACGGTGATCGCCTGCGCTCCGCAATGCTCAACGCAGGCGGCGCAAGACGCGCCCAGGCAAACTTTTTTTGGCAAAAGAGGAGTGGGAGGCAGCTCTGCTTCCGTAATTAAGCAATTATAGCGCACGCGCGAGCCATAAACAGGATTGAGCACAATGTTATTAAGGCCGAATTCCCCCAGGCCGGCCCTCACCGCCGCGTGCCGCAGCGAGAAAATCCCCGCCACATCCGGCAGCATATCCCGGTAGCGTTTGTAAGTCGGTCCGTAGGTAGGATAAAAATATACCGTTTGGTACCCGGCTTCTTCAAGAGAAAAGGCAAGCTTAAGCGCAACGTTTCCCAGGTGATCGTTTAAGATCCCGTAAGTTGTGCTGGTGTAAAAGTAACCCTGCAGGTATTCGGGGCGGTCGCTTTCCGGAATAAAAGGAGAGCCCTTGAGCATTTCGGGGTAGCCCAGGATGCCCTTCATAATGGGCATGCCAATGACCACGACGGAGCGGGCCGTTTTTAAGAAGTCCTTTGGGTGGTGGCCGGGAGGAGAATTTTCAAAACGCTCCACCGGCGCCACTCCAAAAAGGGGGATAAAATCACGCGCGCTGATTTCTTTTAAAGTGGCCAGCAGTTGCTCCATTCTTTTTCCTCCTGTTCCATAAACCTAATCTTCAGGCCTTCAAAAACTCCGCAAAAAAATCTGCGACCAGATCCGCCGCCTCTTCTTCCCGGCCCCGCCAAAAATGATCGGCGCCGGGGACAATTTTAACCCTTTTTGGTTCTTCCAGAACGGCCGCCTTTGGCAGGATCAACGCCGGAGGAAGGAGGGCGTCTTCGGCTCCGCAAACGATCAATTTAGGTTTGACGTATTCTTCGGACAGGTCATCGGGGATCACCGGAGAAACTGTCGCGACCGCCTTGGCCAGGCTGCTCCGGGCAGCCACCGCAAGGGCCACCATGCCGCCAAAGGAATAGCCCATGATCCCGAGGCGGCTGGGGTCGATTTCTGCCTGCTCGGCCAAAAAACTTAGGGCCGCTTCCGCATCTTCCTGCTCCCCCACGCCTCCGGCGAAGCGCCCCTGGCTGCGGCCTACGCCGCGAAAGTTGAAGCGCAGGCTGGCCATTCCCCTCCGGACCAGCGCGCGGCTTACCGCCGCAATGATATTATTATCCATGTCCCCCCCGTAAAGGGGATGAGGATGGCAAAGCACTACTCCCGCGCAGGGCCTCAAAGCATCCGTAAGTTCCAGGCGGGCTTCCAGGGCAAGCCCGGCGCTCTTTACGGAAACAATAACCCCTTGCATACTCCCTGGCCTCCTTCTATTAGGTTCCTTTTTGGCCAAATTCAATTCATCGAAAAACCCCGGTCTGCACTTGCCCAGTTAATTATAATTGAAAAATAAAGTGTGTTGTTAAGTTTTTAATGAATAAAACACACAAAATTTAGTCAAAATAGAGATAAAAACTAATCGGAAGGAGGATGAGAAAGTGTCCCGCTATGGTTGGATAGGCATTATTTTAGGCATCTGGCTGATTATTGCCCCCTTTGTTTTGAGGTACCAGAACATTACCTACGCCATGTGGAATGATATCATCCTCGGCGTACTGGTAGCCGTGAGTTCATACCTGCTCAGCACGGAAGCAAGAAGAACGGGCGTAGGCGGCGGAACGGAAAACCGGTAAAGGTAAAGTGAACGGTCAATAAAAAGAGCGATAAAAAGGAGTTGGCCCGGCCAATTCCTTTTTATTTTGCGATTTATTTTGCGAAACTAGTTTAGCGGTCTTAAAGACCCTTTCCCATTCCCCTCTTTTAACCAAAGGTTCCGCAGGTCAGCCGTTTTGATGGCGTTCAAAAACCTCTCTTTAAAGTCTGGGAAAAGCCCGACCAGGTAACCGACCACTTTTTTTACTTCTTCACGCTTGGTGAGCCCGCTTACCGGGCAGGGGTTTTCGATTACGGGGAAATTGAGCTCTTTAGCCAAACGCCAGATGTGTTCTTGAAAAAGATAAACAAGCGGTCTGATCATCGTCAGGCCGGTACGATCTAAATAGGTGCTGGGCGCAAAAGTTCGGAACTGACCGGTATAAAATAAGCTCATGAAAAAGGTTTCGATTGCATCGTCAAGGTGATGCCCCAGGGCTACTTTATTACAACCTAGCTCGAGGGCAGTACTGTTCAATACGCCCCGCCTTAAATTAGAACACAAGGCACAGGGATTTTTCTCCTGCCGCACGGCAAAGACAATTTTACTGATCGCGGAGGGCTTATAGTAAAACGGGATCTGCAGGTTTTCACAAAACTCACGCAACGAATTAACCTCTGCCTCCCACCCCAGGTCGACGTATATTCCGTGCAGGGTAAATTTTACTGGGGAAACCCGCAGGACGTGAGTCAGCGCGTAGAGAAGGGTAGTGCTGTCCTTTCCTCCGGAAAGAGCTACCGCGATGCGGTCCCCGTCCTTCACCATGTTGTAATCAACCATGGCTTGCTTGACCCTGGTTAGCGCCCAGCTTTGGAAAAATCTGCCCAAAAGGATCACTCCGAGAAAAGGGAATTTGCTTCGCCGCGCACCTTTGAAAACGAGGCGTTTAGATTCAATTGCGCTGCGGCGGTTAAAGTTTGTTCAACTCTTTCCATCTTTGCCTGTCCTCTTTCCTTTCTTTAGGCCGGCCGAAAAAAATCACCGCACCCAGCAGAAATAAGATGACGGCCCACCCGACAACCTTCGGCTGAAAGCCGCTGGCCAGAAAACCACGCCCCGCACCCAGGGCCAGCGCGTACAACCCCAGGGAAAATCCCGCCGCAGCGAAATCAGCCACCTCTAGGGAGATGAGCAGACCGGCCACAACCAGGGCGAGAGGAAAAACTGCCGGTAACCAAACCTGGTTGGTAAACAAGGGGCTTAATTCCAGTCCGACGCCGATTAAGGCCATATATTTACCAAAAGGAGCAATTTTATTCAACCATTTATATTTTTCCAGAGACAGTGCATAAAAATCTATGACCAGAAACAATACTTCTTTAGCGCTCCATAATTTTTGCCCAAAATTTAAGGTGGGGGTCAGCACGGGCAGGGAGTCCAGTTTATGTTTGCGCTCGGGATAGAGCCGGGCCAGCAACTCGGGAATGAAAGACATCCCGCCCACCGCCACCCAAAGACTCCAGGACGAGTAAATCTGCATGCCTGTATGGTGAAGCACCGCCAGGTAAACCAGGGCAAAGAGAAGATAATGCAATACTCTTAAACTGGCGCTCCATAGGGGCAAAAAACACAACCAAACGAGAGGCGTCAACATTACGGCCAAAAGGTGCGGCAAAAGATAAGCAACAAAAAAAGCGCTTACACTTGCCCAGCAAGCCGTAACTAACCAGGCCCGTCGCGTTCTGGAGTACGTGGCAAAAAAATGGGCGCCCGAAAATAAATAATAGGCGGCAATTACACTTAAAGGCACCAGGACGGCACCTGCTGCCTTTAAAGATAAGGAGGGAACAAAAAAACCGCTCAGCGCGCCCAACAAAAAGGCCCCGCGGTGAACATAGCCCGCGCGGCAAGCGGTGTAAAGGGCAAGCAGCAACATCACCAGCGGATAAGCCAGGTACGCCTGCATAATCTCCCCCGCCGCGCCGGCCAAAAAACCTTCCCCGAAAGCAACCGATCTTGCCATGCCCACATACTGCCGACCCTGGACTTTTACCGGGTGATTCAAACCGGCTCATCTCCTCCTCATTTTGTTGCCGTCGCCAAAAAGAATTTTTCGCTATGCAAGCAATATATTCCTGCTTTAAAAAAGGTTTGACAAGGATGATCTTAATGATAAAATAACGGTAAGACCCCGCACAAAAGGAAAGCAAGTCTAAACCTGCGCTGCTTCAACAGCGCGAAAGGGAAGGTGAACAAACAATGATCCTCGTCAATGTAAAAGGAGTTGCTTACGACGTATCCGGCAATCCCATTATATTGCTCACCGACCAGGAAGAAGAAAGAGTGCTGCCTATCTGGGTTGGTCTGCTGGAAGCTCACTCTATTGCAATAGCGTTGGAAAACGTGGTCATGCCCAGGCCGCTTACTCACGACCTCCTCCGTAACATTTGCGAACAGTTAGGGGCTAAAATTTCGCGCGTGGTGATTACTGATCTAAGAGAAAACACCTTTTACGCCGAAATCCATTTGCTCCTTGAGGATCAGGAAATGGTGATTGATTCCCGGCCCAGCGACGCCGTTGCGCTGGCCCTGCGCACCGACGCGCCTGTATTTTTAACGGAAAAACTAACCTCCCAGATGCTGTTGATTAAAGATTTGATTGATGAAGAAACACTTGAAGAACTAAAGCAAACCAAAGAGAGCCTCTTTAAAGAATACAAAAAAATACTCCATTAACATTTCCCTTTTTCAAAACTGCTTTTTGCTTTTGATTGTGCACCTGGTAAGGATAAGTTGCCATTCCCCCGCCTTCCTCATTTTTCAACTAAAACCAGCCGCAGAAAAAAAATACTTGACAAGCTCATAAAGCTAATGTTAAAGTAAGCTCAACAACTAAATTGTTGTGCTCTTATCCAGAGTGGTGGAGGGACTGGCCCGATG
>DYES01000081.1 GCA_020725585.1 Desulfovirgula sp. | reverse complement strand
GCCAACGCCATTTTGGACGGCACGGATGCTGTGATGCTTTCCGGCGAAACCGCCATCGGCCGGTATCCGGTCGAGGCGGTGGAGGTCATGGCCCGGATTGCCGTGCGGGTGGAAGCATCTTTGCCTTACGAGGAAATTTTGGACCGGAAAGGGAGGGGATTGGTGCGCACGGTAACGGACGCCATCGGCCACGCCACCTGCGCTGCGGCGCAAGACCTGGGTGCAGCCGCCATCATTACTTCCACGCAGTCCGGCTACACCGCCAGGATGGTCAGCAAATACAGGCCGCGGGCGCCCATTATTGCCGTTACCCCGGAAATAAAAGTCCTGCGTAAGCTGGCTTTGGTCTGGGGTGTCCAGCCGTTGCTGATTGCGCCGATTAAAGATACGGACAGCATGATTGCTTCCGCCATTGAAATCTCTGTCGCGGCGGGAATGATCAGTCCCGGCGATCTGGTGGTGATCACGGCCGGCGTGCCGGCGGGAATCCGCGGCACCACCAATTTACTGAAAGTGCATGTGGTGGGGGATATCCTGGCGCGGGGGACCGGGGTGGGCCAGCGGATCGTGACGGGGCAGGTGAGAATTTGCCTTACGCCCAAAGAGGCGCAAGAAAAAATTACGCCTGGGGACATTCTCGTTACCCGGGCCACGGATGCCGACTTTACACCGCTGATGGAAAAGTGTGCAGCTGTGGTTACCGAGACAGGCGGGTTGACGTCCCACGCCGTACTCGTGGGCCTGGAATTGGGCATTCCCGTGGTGGTCGGCGTAGACGCCGCTACCGCCATTTTCAACGACGGGGAAGTGGTCACCGTCGATGGGCGGCGCGGGCTCATTTACCGGGGGGTGACCCGCGCTCTTTAATTGCTTTATAGGGTTAAAGGCTGAGCAGGCGGGCAATTTAAAAACTCGCTTTAGAAAAAGCTCTCCTGGGTATCCTAAACTCAGGGGGTCGCGATGATGATGAAGGAGTGGGTGATGAGCTATCTTGGCGCGCTGGGGGCCGGCGGACTTTTCCTGGGCGTGATTATTGAAGCCATGGGCATCCCCTTTCCAGGCGGGTTAATGGTCATCCTGGCTGGGTTTTTAGTCAACCAGGGGAGGCTTAATTTTTTCCCCGTCTTTGCCGCTACTGTGATCGGGTTTAACTTGGGCGCCGGAATTGCTTTTTTGATCGGCAGGCACGTGGGCGAACCTTTTCTCATGCATTTTGGCCGTTACCTGCGCGTTACCCCGAAGCGCCTGGAGCAGGCGCAAAAGTTGCTGGAGCAATCATCCGCCGCCTTTATTATTTTCGGCCGTTTTGTGCCGATGATCAGCAACCTTACCCCTTATCTGGCCGGATTGAGCGGGTTGAACATCTTCAAGTTTATCGTTTACAACCTTCTTTTTACCCTATTTTGGACTTCCTTTAACTTAAGTCTGGGTATTTTGTTCGGCCATAGCTGGGAATACCTGTTGTACCTCACGCGCTCCTGGTTGCCGGTGGTTGCCGGCGGCTTGCTGGTTTTATTCTTCATTATCCTTTATTTTGTTCGGGGAAGGCGTTTAATGACAAAAATATAGAAATTACCGACAGGAAAAGAGGAATTGGTGAAGAGAAAGAGAAATTTATAATAATAAGAATATTTGGGAAGGAGTGAAGTTTTTTGCGGAAAGTCTTTTATGAACCGCTTACCCCTTTAAGTTTTCTTAACCGCAGCGCTTATGTATTCCGGGAGAAAACAGCGGTGGTCTATGGGGAGAACCGTTATACTTACACACAATTTTTCGAACGGGTGAACCGCCTGGCCAGCGCTTTAAAAAAGGCCGGGATCGAAAAAGGGGATAAGGTAGCCTTTTTAAGCCCCAACCTTCCCCCTCTGCTCGAGGCCCATTACGGCGTTCCGTTGGCTGGCGCCGCCCTGGTGGCCATCAACATTCGTTTATCGGCAAGAGAAATTGCCTATATTTTGAACCATTCGGAAGCAAAGGCTCTGTTTGTCGATAACGAATTCGCCCAACTGATCACGCCCATTAAGGAAGAAATACCCGGCGTGAGAACGTTTGTCAACATTTGCGACGTCAGCGCCGATCGTCCTTTGGATGGCCCCGAATACGAAGAATTTTTAGCCGACGGCTCGCCCACTCCGTTGCCCAGTCCGGTGGAGGACGAAATGGAAGTGATCACGATCAATTACACGAGCGGCACGACCGGGTTGCCCAAAGGAGTCATGTATCACCATCGGGGCGCCTATTTGAACGCCCTTGGCGAAGCCTTAGAGCATAAAATGGATTCTTCGTCGGTATACCTGTGGACGCTGCCCATGTTCCACTGCAACGGCTGGTGTTTTACCTGGGGCGTTACTTCCGTCGGCGGCACGCACGTCTGCCTGCGTAAAGTGGTACCTGAAGAAATTTACCGTTTAATTGAACAGGAAGGCGTAAGCCACTTATGCGCGGCGCCGACGGTGCTGATCTCCATGTCTTCTTATCCGAAGGCGAGAGAGTGCAAGATGAAAAGGAAATTAAATGTAATTACCGCTGGCGCACCGCCGTCTCCCACCGTGATTAAGAATATGGAGGGACTGGGCGCGCAGGTTACACACGTTTACGGCCTGACGGAAGTTTACGGCCCGCACAGCATTTGTGAGTGGCATCCCCGCTGGGATGAGCTATCCAGCGACGAAAAGGCCAACATTAAAGCGCGCCAGGGGGTGCCTTATATTACCGCCGAATTTATGGATGTGGTAGAGCCCGCCTCCATGAAGCCGGTTCCCCATGATGGGCAGACGATGGGGGAAATTATCATGCGCGGCAACAACGTCATGCTGGGCTATTACAAGCAGCCTAAAGAGACAGACGAAGCCTTCCGCGGGGGTTGGTTCCACAGCGGAGATCTCGCCGTGGTGCACCCCGACGGCTATGTGGAAATAAAGGACCGGATGAAGGATATCATCATCAGCGGCGGCGAAAATATTTCCACCGTTGAGGTGGAGAACTGCATCTACCAGCACCCCGATGTCCTGGAAGTGGCGGTAATCGCTATTCCCGACCCAAAATGGGGAGAGGTGCCCAAGGCCTTTGTAGTGCCCAAACCGGGAACCAATCCTACCGCGGAGGACATCATTAATTTTTGTAAAGAACGGATTGCCCGCTTTAAGGTGCCTAAGGCGGTAGAATTTGGGGAGCTCCCCAAAACTTCTACCGGGAAGATTATGAAGTATAAGCTGCGGGAAAAAGAGTGGACTGGCTATGAAAAGCGGGTGCACTGATTGATTTCTCGTAATGTTTTAAGTTTTAACCAAATGGAACGAGCTTAACCTGTCCACCGGCGGCGAGGAGATCGTCCTTGATCGCCAGGGCGCCGGTAATTCCCGGAATATTTAAGGCAAAATTGACGGCCGCCGGAACGTCTTCTTTTGTTTGCACCAGGTTGGCGGCGGCCGTCGCCACGGCGTCCGCCAGGGCGGCGGAAGGAGAAAGAACAACCACCGCGTCGGCCTTGCCAAAGCTTAAGGAGTGGCCCACCGTTCCGGAGGACGTGCAGATTCCTAAAGGAGAGAAGTCCGGCCTTATTTCTAAGGCCAGACGGTAACTTAAGGGGGATTTGCCGGCAAAAATCCCGATGCGTCTTATGCGGGTGGAGCGCAGAAAGATATCGCCGCCGTTTTCGACGATTACGTCTTTGCTGTATCTTGCCAGGGCGCGCCCGACGCATTCGGCGATCGCCCCGGCCACCGCGGCCATCGGCCCAACGCCGGCCATCATCCCCGCCCGGGCCATTTCCCGCACTACCGGCGGTGCGGTGGGAGCTACTTCGTAGGGGGTTAGCGCCCGGGCAAATGCCGGTTCCTGCCGGATGTATTCTTCCAAAGGGCGCCGGCACTCCCGGGTTGCTTTTTGGGCCGCTTTCACAAGTTCTGCCGAAAAGCGTTCTTTTCGTACGGCGATGTCCAGATCCGTTTCCCGGATCACCACCCGAAAATGAAGCAAATCTTCCTGCCGGTGTCGCTGACGGTACGTACGCTCACTGTAAAGCAATTAAAACTGTACCTCCATTGCGCGCATGGGGCAGGCCTTCGTGCACAGCTGGCAGACGATGCAGTTATCTTCTTTAAAGTATACTTCCATTGAGGGCCTTTCCATGTATAAAGCTCCCGTGGGGCAGATGGCGGTGCAGGCCCCGCACATGGTGCAGCGTTCCTCGTTGCGCGTAATGCCCTCGATCAGCGGCTGCACGCTTACCCCCTGCCGGCGCAGGTAGGCAAGGCCCTCGTCGTAACGTTCACCTGTTATTTCCAGCACCATGGTGCCTTCTTTTTGAGGGTTCACGTTGGCTTTGAGAATATTGATCACCAAGTCGTAGTCTTTAACCAGCCGGTAAATAATGGGCTGGTCTGATTTATCGGCGGTGAAGCGCAAGAAAATTCTCTTCGGTGCCATTTTTCATTTCCTCCCCAAATAACGTATTTTCCTTCTTTGCCACCTTGAATTCAGACGCTGGTCGCCGCCGGGCGTCAGACGTCAGGATTAAAGCGCTTTGTTCACCTATCCCCCAGCGCCTTTCCCTTGATTCCGTCCGCCGGGGAAGGAAGCAACTGGACGGGCTCCGCAAGCAGGAATTTTCCTTCCTTGATCCAGACTTTTAGAATTTGCGCAATTTCTCTTGCCAGCGGATAGCTGGAGAGGGGAGCGGTGGGCACCTCTTTGCCCAGCACGGTGATTTTTCCGGATTTGAGCTCGGCGTAGCTTACGTAACCGAGGTTGCCTGGGATCCGGTTTGGATACGCCTCTCCGTAATCCACAATGGGGGCGTAAAGAGCGCTGTCTTTGGCTGCGGCGTGGCGGGCGATTTCCTCGTTTAAAATGGGGATGGGCACCCCGATGCCGACGCTTAAAGTCGCCCCGTAGCCCAGGTAGCTGGTGCCTCTTAACCAGCGCGCGTTCATTTGTTTCAGGTTGCCGATGACCGCTAAGGTTCCCCCGGCGGGTCCCAGCTCGCGCCCCGATTCATCTTTCTGGATGGAGGGGAAGTGCTGTGTTCCGTGCCAGGCCACGTACCCGACGGCTCCCGCCAAAAAGATGCGGGTGCCGATGCCAATGGTTTGAAAATGGGGATCTTTAAGCAAAGGGCTGAGCTGGCCAGAGGTTGAATAGTGGGCGTTCCCCAAGTTTGGTTTGAGCACCCCCATGTAGGTATAGATTGTCCGGGAACTCAGATTAACGGCGCAGTTATAATTCTGGTACGCGTTGCGCGGGTTGAACAAAATCGCCTCGTTAATCTCGTCTAAGGTAATCGTGGTTTCCAGCTCCCGCCGCGGGTAGCAATCCGTTCCATAGGCGGTTGCTCTTAGCCGGATTGGTTTGCGTTCGACCAGTTCTTGAATGACGTGGCCGCCTCCATAGCGAAACTCACCGGGGTGGTTGCGATTGAGCGGATCGTTTTCGGGCACTTCGGTAGCGCCCAGGTAGGCATCTACGGCGGCAATGCCCGTGTAGGCGGGCACGTCGTTTAGCCAAACCCGGTGCATTTTCATCCGCGGGGCGGAGTGACCGAAGTTTAAGAAAACGCCGGAGGAGCACATGGGACTAAACGTACCGGTGGTAACCACATCCACTTCCCGGGCAGCCCTGGTTAGCCCCTTTTCTTCCACCAGCGCGATCAGTTCCTCCGCTGTTACCACTACTGCCTGACCGGCTTTAATTTTGGCGTTAATTTCGGCATAAGTTTTTTCCACGCTCATCTTCACCGCTTCCCTCCATGCTTTTTGTGCTCTGTTCCAGACGTTAAAAGGCCCCTTCCAACATAGAAGAGGCCCGCATTTCTCCTTGCTTCCTCTTATCTGTCAGAAGATGGTACTCTTCTGCAGGAATTGGCACCATTCCCTAATTTTTAGGGCGGTTGCCGGGTTTCATCGGGCCAGTC
>DYES01000080.1 GCA_020725585.1 Desulfovirgula sp. | reverse complement strand
GATGTGGTAGCCGCTGATGCTGATGGTGTTCCACTTGGGCACGTGTTTGTAACCAAATTCAAAAATGTCCGTAATCAGGCGCAGGGAAGGCTCGGGAGGAAAGATCCATGATTTTTGGGCGATGTATTCTTTTAAAATGTCGTTTTGGATGGTGCCCATGAGCTGCTCCGAACGAACCCCCTGCTTTTCGCCGGTGGCGATATACATGGCCCAGATCACCGAAGCGGGAGCGTTGATGGTCATGGAAGTGCTGATCTTGTCCATGGGGATGCCGTCGAAGAGGATTTCAAAGTCCTGCAGGGAATCGATGGCCACGCCGCACCGGCCCACTTCCCCCAGGGAGCGGGGGTGATCGCTGTCGTAGCCCATAATGGTGGGCATGTCAAAGGCTATGCTTAAACCGGTCTGGCCCTTGGAAAGCAGGTATTTGTAACGTTTGTTGGAATCCTTGGCGGTGCCGAAGCCGGCAAACTGGCGCATCGTCCACAGGCGCCCGCGGTACATGTTTCCCTGTACGCCGCGGGTAAACGGGTACAGGCCGGGAAAGCCGAGATCGCGCATGTAGTCAAGTTCTTCGATATCCAGAGGAGTGTAAAGATCCTTTACCGGCATCCCGGAGACCGTTTCAAACTTTACTTCGCGGTCCTTCATTTTGTTTCTGAGCGCAAGCCATTCTTCCTGTCCTTTCTGAATATCCTCGCGTTCGTTGGCCATGAAAACACCCACCTTTCAAATCTTTTTTAACTTTCTGGTAATGCATCCCAGCGCGGGCAGCGTCCTCCCCAGCGCCCGATAACCCGGGCAGATTCGTAAATCTCCACGATTTCACAAGTGTTAGGGCAGCCGTCACATTCAAAACTGCTGGTGCGGTAGATCACCTGAGCGGCGCCGAAGCCCTTAAAATTGGTGCGGCCTTTTCTACGGACTTCTTCTTTGGCCAGGTAAGCGGCGCCGATGGCGCCCATTATTTTGTGGTGTTCCGGCACGTAGATTTTCATGTTTAAAGCCCGTTCAAAAGCCGCCTTGATGCCGACGTTGGCCGCTACTCCTCCCTGGAAAACAACCGGCGGGAGGATTTCTTTGCCTTTTCCCACGTTATTTAGATAGTTGCGCACCAGCGCCTCGCACAGTCCGTTAATGATGTCCGGAAGAGGGTGCCCCATTTGTTGTTTGTGGATCATGTCCGATTCGGCAAAGACAGTGCACCTGCCTGCGATCCGGACGGATTTTTGCGATTGCAGGGCAAGGCTGCCGAACTGGTCAATGGGGATGTTCAGCCGGGCGGCCTGCTGGTCTAGAAAGGAGCCCGTTCCTGCCGCGCAGACCGTGTTCATCGCAAAATCGATCACTACCCCCCGGCGTAAAATGATTATTTTGGAATCTTGTCCGCCAATTTCAAAAACTGTCTGAACGTCTGGGATTAAGGTAGAAGCTGCTAAGGCGTGGGCGGTGATTTCGTTTTTGATGACGTCCGCTCCCACCATCACGCCGGCCAGGTAACGGCCGCTGCCCGTTGTGCCGGCCCCAGCGATCTCCACCGTTTCCGGCAAACTTTCCCGGGCCTGCCGGAGGCCCTTCTGGATGGCTTCAATCGGCCTTCCCGCCGTCCTCAAGTACAGGCCGACCAGGATTTCCCCTTTTTCATCTAGAACTACAACGTTGGTGCTGACGGAGCCCACGTCAATGCCGAGGTAAGCTTTCATGCCATTCCCTTCTTCAAATATTGACGACTAATTTCGGCGATTTTTGCTGCCTTTTTCGATACCGAAGCAAGTCTACGAACGCTTCTAAGCGGGTAGCCATCCCGGCCTTTCCGGTCTGTTCATCCAGGAAAAAGGTGAGCACCGGTATATTATAATCTTTTGCCACCCGGGGCAAAATGGTGCGGGCGACAATCTCTGGTATACAGGTAAAAGGAGCCAGTTGAATTACTCCGTCGAAGCCGCGTTTGGCGTATAGAATCGTGTTGCCGATGGAATCGCGGCCGTGTCCGCCTAAAAGTTCGGGCAGGTAGGGGAGGGCCGCGTCTCGCACGGTCATGTTTTCCACCGTTTCCGCCCAGGTGTTGTCGCGCGTCCAGCCGGTCAAAAACATCGAACGCTCCACTTCTACTCCCAGGTTACCCAGGGTTTCTTCCATTTCCAGGTTGCTGGCCGGTTCCAGCAGGACGTAAATTTCCCCAACGATGCCCACCTTTAAAATTTCTCGCTGGGGATCCTGGGGCACCTTTTCCATCGCTTCCAGGGCGGCGGCTTCCGCGTCAATGATTTCCTTTAGGGTATAGGCCCGGTCAATCCATTCTACTCCCTTCCGGTAAGCCCTCGTCGCTGCCCCGCGGTTAAGTTCGCGAGGGCGCACCCGGTGGCTCAGTTTTTCCAGGTTATCAAGGGCCTGAAGCTTGCGCCAGGCCCGCCGGACGCATTCGTAAATAGACCGGTAAGACAGGCGGCCGGGATTGACCCGGCGCACGTTATGGAGCAAATCCAGAGGATAAAGCCGCGGCGGCTCAAAGACTATGATGTCCACGGGGTAACCCAGGGAGCGCAGGATTTTTTTGTGCAGCTGGGCGTAGTGGCCGGCCCGGCAGGGGCCCACCCCTCCGCTGGTGATGATCAGCTCCACACCCTGCGGGCAAGTTTCCAGGTAGGTGCCCAGCAATATTTTGACCGGAAAGCAGGCAAACTCCGGCGCGTGCTTGACTCCCAGGTCCAGCGTGCGCTTGCTGGGCCGCGGGGGCATAATCACTTCGTTGCCCAGGTCGGTCATGAGCATCTTAAGCGCGCGGTGCGCTTCCCCGACGTGCGGAAAGGTTACTTTAGGCACAGGAAACGGCCCCCTTTTTACGTCTGACCATATCGGCAAAGGCTTCCAGGCGAGTGGTCATGCCCGCTTCGCCGCTATGCTCGTCGATCGTTAAACTCATGAAGGGAATAGACGAGCGTTCTCTCACCAGCATTTCCATGTATTTATCCAGCATAGCGTCCGGACCGCAGCCAAACGCGGTCAGGTGGATGATGCCGTCTACTCCCCCGCGTTTTAAAACCAGTTGGGTGGCTTTATAGGCCAGATCGCTAAACGTCCAGAAGAGGCGCTTATCTAAAACGTCCCGTTGTTTGACCAGCGCTCGCCAGGGCAAATTTTCGGCGGTGACCGGTTTTATGCCCATCTTGTACAATTTGTTCAACAGCCCGACGCTGATAAATTGATCGTAAATAATATAAGGGTATCCCAGGATGGCGAAAGTAAGGTCCGTGTTTTTCCTTGGGAAACGGGGGCGGGTTTTGTTTCTTAATATTTCCATCGCCTCCGGCGGCTGCCAGCCGGCCTGCAAAAGGGAAAAAAAGCGCCTCCAGGCATAAATGGCCCTTCCGTAGGCGCAAATGACTGTTTGCCAGCGCGCGCCTAAAGTTTTTCCAGTTTCATAATAAGCACGAAACAGGGCGCCGGTTCCTTCGCGCACGTCCATTCTTACGTCAATCAGCGGCGGGATGTCCTTTAAAACGTACCTGATCATATCCGGCAACCCGAGAAATTTGGGGCAATAGGTGGTTTCGTGATTTAGGCAGACTACCCGGGGGACGAACAGGTAATCAACCCCTTTTTCGGTCAGGTTTAAAACGTGGCCAAAGTACAGCTTGATCGGCACGCACGCATCCGCCAGCGCTTCTTTGACGCCGTAATCAAGCGCCTTTTTGTTTGTTTTCCCGGAGGTGACGACCTCCGCGCCGAGATTTTGAAAAAAAGTTTCCCACATGGGGAAGTATAAGTAATAGAGCAGAGTGCTGGGAATGCCGACCCGGACAACAGCCATGGCGCGCCCCCTCAAAAAGTTTCTCGAGAAGTATTCGCTAATCCTGGCTGAATTCCTCTTCCAGGAAGTTACATTTTTCGCACCGGGAACTTGCTTTTTAATACTCCCCAACCCGCCGGGTCTTCCAGGCCCAGGCGCCAGATGGCCACGCCCCGCAATTTGTATTTGGCGACGAGATCCAGTTTTCCTGCCCAGCTGCTGGCGTTTTCAAAATAAACCGTGTGCCGTGAGCCATTTTCGTCTGTATACGTAAAAAAGGGAACCTGCGCCTCCTGGTCCCAGTTGACCGTTTTCTGCCCGCGGCGGGCCGTTTCCATAGCGATGGCGTAAGAGATATAGCGGGGCACGGGCTGGTCCTGGTTCCAGTCAAACCCGTAAGCCGGGATCCCCAGCATGAGTTTGGCGGGAGGGATTTCCCTCAAAACGTTGTTGATTACCTTTTCTACCCAGGGCAGCGAGGCGATCGGTCCGGCGTCACTGAACACGCCGTGTTCGTCATAGGTCATAACCACCACCTGGTTGGCGTAGTGGCCAACGGTGGCGTAGTCAAAAGAATCAGACCAGCTGAAGCCCCTTTTTTCATCCAGCCTGGCCGGAAGAGCGACGGACAGGTAATATTTTTTTGGCTGCAGGGCTTGCGCCAGCTCTTTTATAAATTGATTGAACAGCTGGCGATCGCCGGGATAAATATTTTCTAGATCAATCTCTATGCCGGAAAAACCGTGTTCTTGAATTACGGAAAGGATCTTTTCAATCAGCGTGCGTCTGTTTTCCTCGCTGGCGAAAACCCGGTGGGCCACTTCTCTTCCGTTTACATTGTTATTATATACTAAATTATGGACGAGAGCCAGTACTTTCACGTTGTGATCGCGGGCGGTTTTCATCAACTGTCGCATCTCTTCCGGGAAAGCGTGACTGTGGGCAACCAGGTTGCCGTTGCCGCGGGGATCGAGCTGGTACCAGAAGGGCGCTACCTGGGTAAGGGAACCTCCCTGAGCGGCCAGGGTGGCTGCGGAAGAGGGGAGGCGGCCCTCCGCGCCGGTGTAGTAGCCCTGGACGATGCGCGGCCGGCAGTCCTTTCTTTGCAGCAGGTGATGAATTGCCGAACGGGTTTGGGGGCCGACAATACCGTCTACGCGCAGGTCGTGATCTTTTTGCAGGTCGGTTACTGCCCGGGCGGTCAGGGGGCCAAAATAACCGGTGGCAGCGGCTTGAAAATAGCCCAGTTGCTTTAGCTGTTGCTGGAGCGTGTAGACTTCGGTCCCGTAAGTACCCTGCCTTAAGAACTGGCTTCCCTGTTCCGGGGAGGAAAATCCGAAGGAAAAAACCAAACTGGGTACAAAGAGCAGGAAAAGAATTAAACCAGGAAATTTGTGCTTGTTAAACATAACAGCCTCCTTTGCGCAGACTTATTTACAAATTATATAAAATTTGCCCAAAGGAGGCATTGCAAAATATCTGGTTTAAAAGGGACAAGCTGGCACCTTTTTAATGGATGTCAATCCGGATTGGCTTTTTTCTGCCCTGTTCGCTCTTGGGAATGCGCACCTCCAGGATGCCGTTTCGATAGCTGGCCCTGGCCTGCTCCGGTTTTACTTCTGCGGGCAGGGGTATTGTCCGGCTAAAGGCGCCGAAGTAGCGTTCGCTGTGGTAAAAGTTTTCCTCCTTTACATCGCTGGCGCGTCTGAATTCCCCTTTGATGGTCAGGCTGTTGTCGGCTACGGACACATCAATATCTTCTTTGGACTCTATACCGGGCAGTTCTGCGGTGGCGATAACCTCGTCGTCCGTTTGGTAGACATCTACCCGCGGGCCATACCCCTCTGGTCGCCAGCCCCTTGCCCAGGGGCTTTCCAAGAAACGGTTCATGTGCTGGCGCAAAGCGCTTAATTCAGCAAAAGGATCCCAACGCATCAGGCTCATGGACAAAACCCTCCATGCAAAAATTTGCAATCTTGCGTTTTAAAGCTTATCCCGAAACAAACGGAAATATACGCATAATATAAGCAGGAAAATATCCTTTGTGCAGCGAAAGTCGAAGTAAAGGAGATAAAGGAAAGGAGATTTTTCCGTGTGGATGAACCTTGAGCCGGCATGGAGATTAGCGCGGGAGGATTTTGCCCGGCGCGATCCGGAGGCGATGGCTTTTAACGCCGGGGTATCTTTTCAAAAGGGGCGGCTTATAATTCCTTTTTTGGGGGATGTTTATCTGGTTTCCTACCCCGGAGGAGATGTAAGGTGCGGGAATGGCAGGGACAAAGAAGGGGAGATCGCACTCGCCGTGCAAATTATTTTGCTGCATTACCTGGTTCACTCTACGCCGGCCGTTTTAGAAGGAGGCTTCATATCCTTTAAAGAATTGCCGGGTGGAAATATTTATCTCGGGCCTTTTACCGGCCGGGTGATCCGGCCCCTGCTGAAGTATTTCGGTCGGCAGCCAGAAAAGCTGGTGGCGGCGGGAGAAAAAATGGGGGGGAAGCCCGCCGGCATCGGCGAATTTTCGGTAACGCTGCCCGTTTTGCCCAAAATTCCGGTTACCTTTGTCGTCTGGTCGGGGGATGAAGAATTTCCTCCCACGGGCAACGCGCTTTTTGACCCTTCTGCTCCCAAGCATCTCCATACGGAAGATTATGTCGTTTTATGCGGCCTTGCTTTAGATCGATTAAGAAAGGCGGGAGGTGAGCAATCTTGACCCGTCAACCGGAAATGCAGATCGCTTCTCGGGTGGTCTACCAGGGAAGAATTCTTAACCTGAGGGTTGATCAGGTAAGGCTGCCGAACGATCAGGAAACGTTCCGGGAAGTGGTAGAGCACGCCCAGGCGGTGGCGGTGGTGGCTGTAGACGAGGATAGGAACATTTTTTTGGTCAGGCAGTACCGCTACCCGGTAGGAAAAGAGCTGCTAGAGCTCCCTGCGGGAATCCTGGAGGCAAAAGAAGAGCCTCTTTCCGGAGCGCAAAGGGAGCTTGCGGAAGAAACGGGCATCATGGCCGGGAGCTGGCAATACCTTTTCAGTATTTATTCCACGCCTGGCTTCACCGACGAGCAAATTCATCTTTTTCTGGCGCGGGAATTGCACTTTACCGGACAGAGCCTGGATGAGGACGAATTCATTAAGGTAACAAAAGTTCCTTTGGAGCAGGTCCCAGAAATGATCAGGCGGGGGGAAATTTGCGACGCCAAGTCCATTGCCGGCCTGCTGGGCGCCGCGCTATATATTTGACTGCTTCAGATAGGGCCGGACGATGAGGTTTCCGTTTTCCAGCAAGGCCATCCGGGGGAGATCGGAAGAAAAGGCGTCAAGCGGCGTTCGCCCTTCCACCCCGGCGATGGTCAACCGGTTGGGGTAAAGGCCTAAAGCCACGACTACGGCTTTTTCGTTGTCCGGCTCGCCGGCGTGAACGTCTCCCCGGCACCTGCCCATAACGACGATGTCTCCTTTGGAGACGATCCGCGCGCCCGGGTGAACGTCTCCGACCAGGACCAGGTTGCCGGAGGTTTTTATTTGCTGCCCTGAACGCAAAGTGGCAAACACCAGCCGGGCGCGTTCACCCGCACCGTTTTTGGCGGTGAGGCTGATCGGCCAGCGGATGTTTGCAGAGGGAACGAGTCCGTATTGCTGGCAGATGTTTTCTAACTCCGCGCGTTGCTGATAGCTTAACGAGCGGCTTTCCTGGTGGAGGGTGAATTTAGCGCCCCGAAAAAACCCTCTGGCGGCTTCAATTTTTTGTTTTAAGTTTTTCTTTATTTCTTCAAATTCACGGTCCGGATCGAAAAAGATCACCAGGCCCTCGCGCGTTCCCTTGATGCTGACAAATTCCTTCGCCAAAGGAGATCACCCTTCCAGGATTTTCTTTATAGAGGTAAAATTCGACTAAAGTGTCTTTTTTCCTGCCGGTAGTGAAAAGTTTTGTGGAAAAGGTAACTGTCTTGCATAAAAAGGTTGTTTTTGCGGTAACTATACAATGAAGGGAGGGGTAGGTAAACGGCCGGTTCATGAAAACGACAAATTTCCTGGGAGTCATGGCTGAATCCGCCGTAGGCTATAGATTTCGAAAAGGGGGAAAAAAATTTGCCTGAATGGAGAAAAGACCCGGTGGTTGATCGTTGGGTAGCCATTGCTACCGAACGAGGTAAACGGCCGTCAGATTTTAAATGTGTTATCCATGAGAAAAACGATGGCCGCTGCCCCCTGTGTGTCGGCCGCGAAAAGGATACCCCTCCCGAAGTGATGGCTTTTCGCCAGGCAGGCTCCTCAAAAGACACCCCGGGCTGGTGGGTGAGGGTAGTTCCCAATAAATTTCCGGCGGTGAGAATTGAGGGGAGCCAGGGGGTGGCCAACAGGGGCGTCTACGCGGTGATGGACGGTTTAGGGGCCCACGAAGTAGTGGTGGAAGTGCCGGACCACGTTGATAACCTCGACATGCAGAGCGAAAAACAGGTGGCCGAAATACTCTGGGCCTGGCACGAGCGTTCCCTGGAACTGCGCCGGGACAGGCGCTTTAAATATATTCAAGTTTTTAAAAATTACGGGAGTACAGCAGGCGCTTCGTTGGAGCACGCCCATTCGCAAATTATTGCCACACCCATGGTGCCGGTAGAAGTCAAAAACGAGCTGGCGGGCTTCAGCAGTTATGCGCAGGCTACGGGAAGGTGTATTTTTTGCGATCTGATCGCGCAGGAAATAGCCGAACGCGAACGTGTGGTCATCCAGGGGAAAAATTTTCTGGCGCTGGCGCCTTTTGCCTCCAGATTTCCTTTTGAGGTGTGGATTGTTCCCGCTTTCCACCAGCATGATTTTGTACTCCTGAATGAAGAGCAGGTGCGGGAACTGGCACGGATCTTGCGGGCCTGCCTGCGCAAGTTGTCTGTAGTGCTCTGTGACCCGCCTTATAATATTGTGTTGCATACCTCACCGGTAAACGATATGGAAACTAAGCAATACCACTGGCATTTAGAAATCTTGCCCCGCTTAACCATTATCGCCGGTTTTGAGCTGGGCACGGGCTACTACATTAATCCCACGCCGCCGGAATTGGCCGCGCGGTATTTGCGGGAAACAAACGTGCAAAACGAAGAACTGTCGCACAGGGAGGTAATTTAAGGATGTTTGATCGTCCGTTAAAAATATTGATGGTGTCTTCGGAAGTGGTACCCTTTGCCAAGACAGGCGGGCTTGCCGATGTGGCCGGTTCGCTACCCAAGGCGTTGGCCACCGTTGGGAACAATCAGGCGGGTCACGACGTGAGGGTAACGCTTCCCCACTACAAAGGGATCGAAGGGGCGCGTTACCGGATGGATTTTCCGGTTTTGTTTAAAAACCGGGCGGAAACGGCCATCATCCGCGAAGCCAGCATCGATGCCCAATACCAGGGCGAACACCGCCTTGTTCCCGTTTACCTGGTGGATAACCATCATTATTTTTATCGGGATGGCATGTACATGTTTGAGGACGAAGCGGAGCGTTTTGCCTTTTTTTGCCGGGCGGTCCTGGAGATGCTCCCCAGACTGAACTGGCAGCCAGATATCATCCACTGCAACGACTGGCAATCCGGACCCATTCCTTTCTTTTTGAAGGTGCGCTACCGCCAGGATTCTTTTTATAATAAAATCGCCACCGTGTTCACCATTCATAACCTGCAGTACCAGGGCAATTTTCCCAAGCAGGCGCTTTCCCTTCTGGGGGTGGGGGAAGAGTACTTTACACCCGATTTGCTGGAGTTTTACGGTACGGTGAGCTTTATCAAGACGGGCATTTTGTTTGCCGACGTGATCAGTACCGTAAGTAAGACCTACGCCAACGAAATTCAGCGGCCAGAGATGGGCGAGCGTCTGGACGGGCTTTTGCGAAAGCGCTCCGCTGATCTTTACGGGATCGTTAACGGCATTAATTACCACGAATTTAACCCGCAGACAGACCCCCGCATTCATTGCAATTACAGCCGGGATTCGTTGGAGAATAAGCGGGAAAATAAATATGCCCTGCAGAAAGAAATGGGTCTGCCTGTAAAAAATGTCCCCGTGATCGGGATGATTTCCCGTCTGGTGGAGCAAAAAGGGCTCGATTTGGTAGCTTCGGTAATGGAACGGCTGATGGAGATGGACCTGCAGTTTATCCTGCTGGGGACGGGGGACCCTTATTACGAAAAAACCTTCATAAAAATAAAAGAAAAGTACCCCGAGAAGGCGGACATATATATAGGTTTTAACGCCATCCTGGCCCAAAGAATATACGCCGGCGCGGATATGTTTTTAATGCCTTCGCGCTTTGAGCCCTGCGGCCTGGGGCAGTTAATTGCCATGCGCTACGGCACTATCCCCATCGTCCGCGCCGTGGGGGGGTTAGCGGACACCGTCCACGATTTTAACCCCGTAACAGGTTCGGGGAACGGCTTTGTTTTCTCAGAATACAGCACAGAGGCCGTCTGGCACGCCCTTAGCCGGGCGCTTACCCTCTACCATAACGATCCCGGGCAGTGGCAGAGGCTCGTCCGGCACGCGATGGAAATGGACTTTTCCTGGGCGCGCTCCGCGGTGGAATATCTTCAGCTGTACCAGGAGGCCATCAGCAGGCACCAAAAGAGGGCGAAAACCGCCTAAACCGGCCGAATTAAAATTTAGGAAGCAAGCCTCCTGCCGTACACTGCGGGGATGGAAATTTTGCGGGGATAAAAATTTATTTTTAGAATAAAACCGGGAAGAGGAGACAAGAGGCGATGGCCCGAAAATAATTTCGTTCCTAAAAGCAGGAATTTTGAAAAGGATTGAAGAAAAAGTAGATTATTAACCCGCTGTTCTAATGCGCACGGAGGCCAGGTGTGCAATCCAAAGGGGGTGAATTTTATTTTATTTACGTGCAATGGATTTAATCTGTTGTCTAAATCTAATAAAAAATAACCAGTTATTCAATCAACAAAAAACCGTTTAACTTGCTGAAGTTAAGACCAGGTAAAAGGGGGAGAAGATGTGAAAATTGTCGTCTTAATGAAGCAAACTTTCGACACGGAAGCAAAAGTGACGCTAGACAAAGAGGGCAAGATAAACCGTCAGGGGGTCAACCTGATCATCAACCCTTACGATGAGTTCGCCGTGGAAGAAGCACTGCGGATCAAAGAAAAGCACGGGGGAGAGGTTAGTTTAGTCAGCGTCGGCGGGGACAGCGTCCAGGAAGCCCTGCGCCAGGCCCTGGCCATGGGGGCTGACCGGGCCGTGCTGATTAATCCGGAAGTGGAGGAAATTGACGAGTACACTACCGCCACCATTTTAGCCAAGGCCGTAGCTGGCATGGAGTACGACCTCATCCTGGGAGGCTGGCGGGCCATTGACGACGGCTCTGCCCAGGTAGCCGGGCGCGTGGCGGAAATCCTAAACATCCCCGTGGTCAATCAGGTTACCAAAATCGAAATAGAAGGGGATAAAGCGGTGGCCACCCGCGATATCGAAGGGGGAAACGAAGTTGTGGAGGTCCCTCTGCCGGCCGTTTTAACTGCCCAAAAGGGTTTAAACGAACCGCGTTATCCAACCATGAAAGGAATTATGCAGGCCAAAAAGAAACCCATGGAGAAAAAGGGACTGGCTGATTTGGGACTGGATGCCGGTCAGGTGGCGGCGAAGGTGAAGGCGCTCTCCTTTTTCCTGCCTTCTCCCAGGGCTGCCGGGAAGATTTTCGAGGGCGAGGTTCCTGAGGTTGTCGCTGCTTTGGTCAAAGCCTTGCGCGAAGAAGCAAAAGTGATCTAAGGGGGGTCTTTTAGCTCATGACAAAAGGAATTTGGGTCTATGCGGAAGTACGCGACGGCAAAATAAAGAAAGTTACTTACGAGATTTTAAGCACTTTTCGCAGGTTCGCCGATCAGTTGGGGGAGGAGCTTTGCGCCGTTTTGGCGGGCAAAAATGTGGCCGGGCTGGCCCCTGAACTGGGCGCGTACGGCGCGGACAAGGTGTACGTGTTGGAAGGGGACAAACTGGAGCATTACACGACAGACGGCTACACCAAGGTCGTGGCCGATTTACTCAAAGAATATCAGCCTGCCGCTTTTTTACTGGGCTGCACCATCCGCGGCCGGGACCTGGCCGCCCAGGTGGCCCAGCGGCTGCAGACGGGACTGATGACCGACTGTACGGACGTGGCGTTAGAAGACGGCCAGCTGGTGTTTACCCGCCCGATCTACGCCGGGAAGGCCTATACCAGGGTATACTGTCCTGAAGCCAGGCCGGTGATGGCCACGATCAGGCCAAACGTCCTTTCCGTTGCCGCTCCGCAGGAAGGCCGGACGGCTGAAGTAATTAAGATCAGCGCCGACCCCGGCGATCTCCGGCAGGTGATCAGGGACGTGGTTCGCCAGGTGAGCACCCGCCCAGAGCTTACCGAAGCGGATATTATTGTTTCCGGCGGACGCGGCATGAAAGGTCCGGAAAACTTCAAGATTATAGAAGAGTTGGCCGACGTTTTGGGGGCCGCCGTGGGCGCCTCCCGGGCCGCCGTGGACGCCGGTTGGGTACCGCAGAGTATGCAGGTAGGGCAGACGGGGAAGACCGTGTCGCCGACCATCTATATTGCCTGCGGGATTTCCGGGGCCATTCAGCACCTGGCCGGGATGGGTTCTTCAAAATGCATTGTAGCGATCAATAAAGATCCTGAGGCGAACATCTTTAAAGTAGCCGACTACGGCATTGTGGGCGATCTCTTCCAGGTGGTTCCCGTTCTGACGGAAGAATTCAAGAAGCTTTTAGCTTCGTCTTAGCGGGCGAAAAAGGTGCAGAGGATGAAAGGAGGAAGGCTCTCCGAGATGAGGGAAGCAGTTATCGTCAGCGGGGTGAGGACGGCCATTGGCTCTTTCGGAGGCTCTTTAAAAGACGTCCCCGCCGTGAAACTGGGCAGCCTGGTCATTAAGGAGGCGCTTGCCCGGGCCGGCTTAAGGCCGAAAACGAGCGCGGAGGTGTTCAGCCTCGGCCCCGACGCGCTGAAAGATTCCGGCCTGACCGAACTGGAAAAATCATTCTCCAATTGGGATGATTCCTTGCGGGAAGTGCAGGTTGACGAGGTGATCATGGGAAACGTGCTTCAGGGGGGGCAGGGGCAAAACCCCGCCCGCCAGGCGGCCATCTACGCGGGAATTCCCAAGGAGACCGGGGCCTATACGGTGAATAAAGTGTGCGCCTCCGGGTTGAAGGCCATTGCCCTGGGTGCCCAGGCGATCATGCTGGGGGAAGCGGATGTTGTAGTGGCTGGCGGAATGGAAAGCATGAGCTGCGCCCCTTATCTTCTCCCGCGGGCCCGCTGGGGTTACCGGATGGACGTGAACGCCAAAGGGGAATGTGTAGACTTAATGGTTTACGACGGGCTGTGGGAAATATTTTACGGCTACCACATGGGCAACACTGCTGAAAACATCGCTGCCAAATACGGAATCAGCCGTCAGGAACAGGATGAGTTTGGTCTTTTAAGCCACCAGCGGGCCAGGGCGGCGATTAAAGAAGGTATTTTTGAGGAAGAAATTGTACCTGTGGTCATCCCGCAGCGAAAAGGAGACCCTATTGTCTTTGCTACCGATGAGCGGCCCATGGACACTACTCTGGAAAAAATGGCCAAGCTTCCGCCCGTTTTTCGAAAAGACGGCGTGGTTACGGCGGGCAATGCTTCCGGGATTAACGACGGTGCAGCCGCCGTGGTCTTGATGTCTCTCGAAAAGGCGCAGGCCCTGGGAATCGAGCCCTGGGCCACTGTAAAAGCATTTGCCTCGGGAGGGGTAGATCCCGCCTACATGGGCGTGGGCCCCGTTCCGGCGGTAAGAAAAGTGCTCAAGAAAACGGGTCTTTCGGCAACCGATTTGGATGTGGTGGAGCTCAATGAAGCCTTTGCCGCCCAGGCCATCGCCTGCATGCGGGAGCTTGGTTTGGTTATCGACAAAACCAATCCATTGGGCAGCGGCATTTCCTTAGGGCACCCCATTGGCTGTACGGGCGCCAGGCTGGTGGTCACCATGATGCACGAAATGAGGCGCAAGAATCTGTGTTACGGCCTGGCCTGCTTATGCATCGGGGGCGGGCAGGGCATGGCGATGATCCTGGAAAGAAAAGCGTAAAGGGGGCGGGCAAGAATGACCTGGAAGAATATTTTGGTGGAGAAGGAAGAAAATATTGCCATTCTCACCATCAACCGGCCAAAGGTTTTAAATGCTTTAAATGCGGAAACGGTCGAGGAAATCGGCCAGGCGGTGGAACAGCTGGAAGCCGATCCGGAAGTGAAGGTAATCATTATCACCGGGGCGGGTGAGCGCGCCTTTGTAGCCGGAGCGGACATCGCCTATATGAGCACGCTGACCCCACTGCAGGCAAGGGACTTTGCCCGCAAGGGACAGCAGGTCTTAACCAAGATTGAAAACCTGTCTAAGCCCGTTATTGCCGCTATTAACGGGTTTGCCCTGGGGGGCGGCTGCGAGCTGGCCATGGCCTGCGACATCCGGGTTGCTTCGGAAAAGGCCAGGCTTGGCCAGCCGGAAGTAAATCTGGGCATCATGGCCGGCTTTGGCGGAACCCAGCGCTTGCCGCGCCTGGTGAACCCAGGTTGGGCCAAGGAAATCCTTTTCACCGCCGACCAGTACGACGCCCGCACCGCGCAAAGCATCGGCCTGGTTAACCACGTGGTGCCGCCCGAGCAGTTGCTGGATTTCTGCCGGGACATGGCCAACCGGATCGCCCAGCGCGGCCCCTTGGCCATTCGCTTAACCAAGGAAGCGGTAAACGAGGGCCTGGAGATGGATCTTGAAAAGGCCCTGGCCCATGAAGCCGATCTTTTTGGCGTGCTGTTTTCTACCGAGGACAGTAAAGAAGGGATTGCCGCTTTCATGGAAAAACGTAAAGCGGAGTTCAAGGGAAAATAAGTTAGGATGATGTCGTTCAATTGACATCGCCATAGTCGTCTGGACGACAGAATAGACTTGGGCTAATTGGTTATAATAAACTAAAAATAAGATTATACATGCTCAGTTGATATCTCCTATACCTCCTTTCCCGAGTCCTGCGGCAAGCAGGACTTTTTTGCTTTTATTTCTTTTACTTTTCACTATATTTTTTAATAGTAACTTGTGTTATAATTTATCCGGGAAATTTATTAAAAAAGGAGGACTTATTATTATGTTTATTAGAGACCACATGACTCCGTCGCCGATTACCATTCCCTCCCATACCCCTGTTTTAGAGGCTATGGAAATATTGAAAAAGCACAGGATTAGGCAGCTTCCGGTGGTGGATAAAGGCGCTCTGGTCGGGCTGGTGACCAGGTATGATTTATTGACGGTTTCCCCGTCTCCCGCCACCACGCTGAGCGTTTTTGAAATGAATTACCTGCTCTCGAAAATGGTCGTGAAAGAGGTCATGATCAAAAATCCGCCTGTCATTAGTCCAGAGGCGCATATCGAAGAAGCCGCCGTAATTATGCGCGAGCATAAGGTAGACGCCCTTCTGGTCGTCGAAAATGGAAAGCTAATCGGGATCATAACGGAATCAGATTTGTTTGAAGCACTGATCAAAGTTTTTGGCTTCCGCCGGCCGGGAATCAGGATGGTCATTGAAACGGAAAACCGGGTGGGGGCCCTGGCGGACATGCTGGCGATAGTTAGAGATCATAATATTAGTGTGATCGGGATCGCCTGCGAGGAGAAGACGGAGAATAAAGTCCAGGTTATGTTAAAATTGAGTACCGCGGAATCTGGCTCGCTGGTGGAGGAATTTAACCAAAAAGGATTTTACGTCCGGTCGGTCAGCTAAAACGCGGGGTTTTTTAAACCCCTGATAAAACGTAGGGCGAGGAAAAAGGATTAAAATTTCCTTTATTTCGTGCGCGGTTTAAGAGCAAGGAACTGCATGGTTATAGAAAGAACAAAGAATTTTAGGGGAGCAGAAGAAATATGGAAACACAGGAAACTCAGGTGCTGGCCAGATACGCTACGATCGCCGTGGATATCGCGACGAGAATTGTGCGCGGCGAGTACCGGGAAGGGCAAAAGGTATTCGGGCGCTCGACCCTGGCGGGAAAGTACAGCGTTTCTCCGGAGACCATCCGGAGGGCGTTGACCCTTCTTCAGGAGACGGGCATTGTCCAGGTTGTCCCCGGTGTAGGGGTGGTGGTTAAATCCCAAAAGGCCGCCGAGAGTTTTTTAGCTGAATACGGCCACCGGCAGGTGCTGCGCCACATGCAGCAGAAATTGCACCGCCTGCTCAGGGAAAGGGATAAAATAAACATGGAAATCGAGAAGCTGATGAACGAATTGCTCGATTATACCTTTAAAATGGCCGGCAATCTGCAGCGGATCGAGGAAATCAAGGTGTCGCCCAATTCGCCGCTGGCAGGCAAATCTTTGGCGGAGGCTGAGTTCCGGACCAGGACGGGTGCTACCGTGCTCTCCATTTACAGAAACGGCGAGGAAATTTTGTCCCCCCAGGCAGATACGGTTATTTACGGCGGAGATGTTTTGATTGTGCTCGCCCCACCTGAGTTAAAAGAGCAGGTATATGAGTTGATAGGCGGGAATCATAAGTAAGGGAAGGCACAAAAGGAAACAAAGGCGCAAAAAGAGGCGTGAGGACGAAAGCGAACTGGAAAGATAGGATTTGCGCGCAAGACGGCGGGTGGTCGTGATGGATGAACATTATATGAAAATAGCTCTAGACCTGGCAAAAAAAGCAGAAGGATACACCAGCCCCAATCCGCTGGTCGGAGCCGTGGTTGTTAAAGACGGGGAAATAGTTGGCCGGGGTTACCACGCCCGCGCGGGAGATCCGCATGCGGAGATAGTTGCCTTGAGGGAAGCGGGTGAGCGGGCGCAGGACGCCACTCTTTATGTCAACCTGGAGCCCTGCTGCCACTACGGGCGCACGGGTCCTTGCGTGGAAGCGATCCTTGCCGCGAAGGTCAAAAAAATAGTGGTAGCGATGATTGACCCCAATCCGCTGGTAGCCGGCAAAGGCATCGCCTGGTTAAAACAATCCGGGGTGGCCGTTACGACCGGCGTGCTGGCGGAGGAAGCAGCCCGTTTGAACGAAGTTTTTGTTAAGTATATTACCACGGGGCTCCCTTTTGTCGTGCTAAAAGCAGCGATGAGTTTAGACGGCAAAATTGCCACCCGGGAAGGGGAATCGAAATGGATTACGTCCGTTGCAGCACGTTTCTACGGGCATCGTTTACGCCACCGCTATGATGCCATTTTAGTCGGTGTCAATACGGTTATTTTAGACGACCCTGCTTTAACTGCCCGGCTGCCGGAGGGCGGGGGCAAAGACCCGGTGCGGATCATTGTCGACAGCCAGGCCCGCACTCCTCCCGAGGCCAGGGTGATTACCCGGCAGTCTGGTTCTCCTACGCTGGTTGCGGTGACGCCCGCCGCTCCGGAGGAGCGGGTCACAGCTTTAAAAAAGGCCGGTGCGCAAATTTTGGTTGTGCCTGCGGAAAACGGGCGGGTTAACCTGAAGTTATTAATGAAGGAGCTGGCCAGAAGAGAGATTACGAGCGTACTCATCGAAGGCGGCGGCGAAGTGCATGCCTCCGCCTTGGGAGCGGGGATTGTGGATAAAGTCGTCTGGTTTATTGCCCCGAAAATTATCGGCGGGAAAACAGCTCCCGGCCCGGTGGGCGGCCACGGAGCAGGCCGCTTGGGCGAAGCCACTTTGCTTAAGGATGTGCTCTTGATGCGTTTTGGTGAAGACATCTGCGTGGAGGGGTACGTGGTTAAAGCAGGGTGGGCAGGCACCCCCGAGTGACCCGAGGCGGGCGGGAGAATGCCGCGCCACCAAAAAAGAGTGATTTTTTAGGTCTACCGTTAGGGTGATCAAAAGTTGTTTACCGGTATCATCGAGGAGCTCGGCACCCTTGTGCAAATTACGCGGGGGGCCGATTCCGCCCGCTTGAAGATTAAGGCCAAAACCGTTTTAGAAGGCACCCTTGCTGGGGAGAGCATAGCGGTGAACGGCGTTTGCCTTACCGTTACTGCTGTAGGAAAAAATTTTTTTACCGCGGATGTAATGGCCGAGACTCTGGCCAAAACAAATTTAGGTCAGTTGACTCCCGGCGCCAGGATTAACCTGGAGCGGGCTTTGCGCCTGAGCGGGCGCCTGGGGGGGCACCTGGTAAGCGGCCACGTGGATGGAGTGGGCGAAATTATCCGGCGCGAGCGCCACGATATTGCCACACTGCTGACGGTCAGTGCCCCCCGGGAGGTCATGCGCTATATTGTTAAAAAAGGTTCCGTGGCTATTGACGGCGTAAGTTTAACGGTGGTAGATTTTAATGAAAGCAGCTTTCAAGTTTCTCTCATTCCTCATACGGCCAGGTTGACGACGCTGGGCTACAAGGGCCCCGGCGACGCCGTAAACCTGGAGGCCGATCTCATCGGCAAGTATGTGGAGCGCCTTTTATTTCAGGGGCGAAGCGGCGGGAAAGAAAAAATTTCTTTTGAGTTTCTCGCCGAACACGGTTTTTTGTAATATAATAAAAAATTTACAAGAATTTATGCCATCAAAAATTGTGTCTTTGTGGCGCAGGGGCTTTTTGTTGCCCATTATTTTGCAAGGAGAGGAAGAAGCATGATGGAATTTCGTTTTAACACCATCGAAGAAGCGATCGCAGATATTCGCGAAGGGAAAATGGTTGTTGTCGTGGACGATGAGGACCGTGAAAACGAAGGAGATCTGGTTATGGCCGCCGAAAAGGTGACCCCGGAAGCGGTCAATTTCATGATTACGCACGCGCGCGGCCTGGTTTGTCTGCCCATTGTCGGAGAGCGGCTGGACGAACTGGATCTCCCTTTAATGGTAACGCAGAACACCGATCCCCACGGCACCGCCTTTACCGTTTCCATCGACCACAAAGACACCACTACCGGTATTTCCGCCCACGAGCGGGCCTTTACCATTAGGTCCATTTTGGATCCCGCCACCCGGCCCGAAGACCTCCGCCGCCCCGGGCATATCTTTCCCCTGCGGGCAAAGGAAGGCGGCGTGTTGCGCCGGGCCGGGCACACCGAGGCGACGGTGGACCTGGCCCGTTTGGCGGGGCTTTATCCGGCCGGCGTGTGCTGTGAAATTATGAAAGAAGACGGAACCATGGCCCGGGTGCCTGAACTGATCCAGTTTTGCCAGCAGCACGGTTTGAAAATGATCACCATCGCCGACCTGATCCAGTACCGGCGGCGAACGGAAAAGCTGATCAAAAAAGTGGACGAAGCGAAGCTTCCGACCGTATTTGGGGAGTTTACCGCCGTAGCGTACGAGAGCGTGCTGGATAAAAAGGGCCACCTTGCCCTGGTCAAGGGGGATTTGGCCAGCGTAGAGGCTCCTTTGGTGCGCGTGCACTCGGAATGCTTAACGGGGGACGTTTTTGGCTCTTTGCGCTGCGACTGCGGCGAGCAGGTAAAACGTGCCCTGGAGATGATTGCCAGAGAGGGTGTGGGCGTTCTTTTGTACATGCGCCAGGAAGGACGCGGAATAGGCCTTTTAAATAAAATCCGGGCCTACAAGCTCCAGGATCAGGGTAAAGATACCGTCGAGGCCAACGAAGCGCTCGGTTTTCCGCCGGACTTGCGCGATTACGGGATTGGCGCCCAGATCCTCGTGGATCTCGGCCTGAAAAAGATCCGCCTGATGACCAATAACCCGCGCAAAATAGCCGGCCTGGAGGGCTACGGCCTGCAGGTGGTGGACCGGGTGCCCATTGAAATCTCCCCCTGCAAAACAAACCGTTTTTACCTGGCGACGAAGAAGCGTAAGCTAGGGCATTTACTGAATTTCACCGGGGAAGCAGGATAAAAAAAAGTTTTTGGCTGCCCGGGGAAATAAAAAATAAAAGGTCAAAAAGGAGAAAAAAGAGATGGCGAAGGTTTACGAAGGCCACTTGCTGGGCGAAGGTTTGCGCTTTGGCCTGGTGGTTGGCCGCTTTAACGAATTTATAACCAACCGGCTGTTAAGCAGCGCGCTCGACGCTTTAAAGCGCCACGGCGTGTCGGAGCAGGATGTGGAAATCGCCTGGGTGCCCGGGGCCTTTGAAATTCCCCTGGTTGCTCGCAAGATGGTCGAAAAACAGCGCTTTAACGCGGTCATCTGCTTAGGAGCAGTAATTCGTGGCGCCACCCCGCATTTTGAATACGTGGCTGCCGAAGTATCGAAAGGAATTGCCCGTGTCGGCCTGGAAACCGGCGTGCCCGTCGTGTACGGCGTAATTACCGCCGATAACATTGAGCAGGCGATTGAGAGGGCGGGCACGAAGGCCGGCAATAAAGGCTGGAACGCGGCGGTGACGGCAATTGAAATGGCCAACTTATTGAAAAGCATCGAAAAGGATGCATAATTCTAGATTTGTAATTCAAGCTTGAGTAATTTTAAGATGAGAGAATGAGTAAATTTCAAAGGAGGGGCGGGTGAAGAATATAAAGACCGTTCAGGGCTTAAAAGAAGTGGCCGACTACAGAGTATCTGCCGACCGGCGCCTTTTTTCGGCGAGCGAAGAAGAAATCTGCCAGGGCTGGACGACAGATATTTACTTTGTGAAAACGCGGGAAATTTTGCGCGCGATGGGTCTGGCGGACACTCCGGTAGTGGCGGAAGTTTTTGCCGGGCGGGCCGGTATCCTGGCGGGGGTGCCGGAAGTTAAAAAACTTCTGGCGGGGACCGGCGCACAAATCTGGGCTTTACCGGAAGGTGAATCCTTTTGCGAAAAAGAAGTGGTGATGCGCATCGCCGGCCCCTACGATTCGTTTGGACTTTACGAAACCGCGCTTTTAGGTATCCTGGCCAGCTCCAGCGGGTGGGCCACCGCGGCCCGGCGCTGCAAAGAAATGGCTGGAGAAAAAAGGGTCGTTTGCTTTGGCGCCCGCCACGTCCACCCGGCAGTGGCCCCGGTTATGGAAAGGGCGGCTATTATTGGCGGAGCGGATGGAGCCAGTTGCATTTTGGGGGCCAAACTGGCCGGACAAGAACCAACCGGGACGGTGCCGCACGCGGTGATCTTGATCGTCGGCGATACGCTGCAGGTTGCCCGTGTTTACCAGCAAATAATGCCCGTGGATGCGCCGGTGGTGGTGCTGGTGGACACTTTTAAGGACGAGGCGGAGGAAACGCTGCGGGTGGCCGCGGAATTAAAGGAAAAACTGCACGCGATCAGGCTGGACACCCCCAATGAAAGGGGCGGGGTTACCCCGGCGCTGGTCAGGGAAATAAGAGCGCGCCTGGACCAGGCGGGTTTTTCTCATGTTCAGATATTGGTTAGCGGGGGAATCACCCCGGAGCGCATTGCCGCCTTGCGGGAAGCCGGTGCCGACGCCTTCGGCGTAGGGAGCTACATTTCCGCCGCCCCGCCCATTGATATGACCATGGATATCAAGGAAGTTAACGGCAGGCCTGTGGCCAAGCGGGGGCGGATACCAGGGATTACTCCTACCCCGCGCTTGCGCATGATATGAAATTATAATTATTTTTATTAAAAAGTTTTTATCCAAAAAGTAAGTTTGCCGGGTTTTGGATTTGCCCGGCAAAACGTTTTTTTAATGCACGCAAAGTAATTAGGATGGAGCAGGTGGCTTGCAGCTGATCGCCTCGTTCTTTTGATTGTTTTTAAACAGCCCTTTGCACCTTCCCGCTTCTTAAACAGCGCGTGCAGACCAGAATTCTTTTCGGCGTGCCGTTGACGATTGCTTTTACTCTTTGCAAGTTCGGCGCCCAGGTTCTTTTTGTCCGAATATGTGAATGGCTCACCTGCATTCCTACACTGATGCCTTTTCCGCAGACGGCGCATTTTCTGGCCAAAAGCAACACCTCCCCTTAAAAACGGACGTCACCCAGATATTCTACCAGAAAAGGATACGGGGTGCAAGCCATTTTTAGCAAGGGCATTTTTTGTTGGCATTTTTATAAACAAGGCAACCATAGACATTTTTGTTAGAAAATTGTCATCTTCTTTTTTGCATTTTAATGGAGACAGGAGCCTTTAATGATAAATGATGCGGGACTTTTTTGGGTAAAATGTTCTAGTTATAAATTATTTTCTTAGCGACAATACTAAAACCAGATTTAAAGATAAGGAGGTGAAATTAAATGGCCCAAGGGCAAAGGAGAAATCGCTTACTCTTCCCGCAGGCTGGTGCCGCCATGGAGCAGTTCAAATGGGAAACCGCCCAGGAACTTGGGGTTCAGATTCCGCAGGGAGGTTACATGGGCGACATACCTTCGAAAATTAATGGCGCCATCGGCGGCAACATGGTGAAGAAAATGATTGCCGCTTACGAGCAAAGCCTGGCTGCCGGTTCTCAACCTCCGACTCCGCAAGTAACCAACGTTCGGACCACCCCGTAAACAGGGGGGTAGGGGATGAAGAAACAAGACACGGATACATGTCGTATCACGTGTTCCATACCTGACTTAATAAGGCCTATCCGGGGGCCGTTTCGAGAAAAAAATCCAACTTGAAAACCGGCCCCCGGTAGGGACCTTATCACCGGTTAATTTAATTAAAGATGAATCAAGGTCATCCAAAATTAATGAAGGTAAAATCTATATTCGTCAGGAGTCAGATTCGGATGTAACGCCAGAGTTATTCCTCCCGCTACGATTTCCGCCGCCGAATGAATGAGTGCGTCAATTTCTTTTGGTGTGACGGTTAAGTTACCGCCGAAGGGTTCTAAAACCTGTTTAATTACCTGGTGCGAAAAATCCGGGCTTAATCCCTGGTAGATCTGGTACAGATGCGGGCTGTTCTTTAGTTGTTCTAAAAAGCGATCAAGAATGTCCTGGGCAATTACCGCGGCGTGAGCCACCGTCGGAATGCCCACGGCAATTACAGGCACACCCAAGGTTTCCTTGTTGATGCCCGCCCGCTGGTTGCCAATTCCGGAGCCGGGGCTGATTCCTGTATCGGCAATTTGAATGGTGGTGCCAATGCGGGTAACACTGCGGGCGGCCAGCGCATCTATGGCAATGATTAACTCGGGCCTGATTTTTTCCACTACACCTTTAATAATTTCGGCCGTTTCGATGCCTGTAATGCCTAATACGCCTGGTGCCAGGGCGCTGACGGGGCGCATGCCTTCTTTTAAAGCCTGCGGTGCGTAATTAAAAAGGTGGCGCGTGACTACTGTCAAAGAGCATACTTTCGGTCCTAAAGAATCAGGGGTGGCCCGCCAGTTGCCCAGGCCCACCACTAAAATATTGGAGTATGCCGGTATATTAATCAGCGTCGTTAACTGCCGGGCCAGGATTTCGGTTATTTCCTGGTGGGCGGGCGGGTTATTTTTCCTGATCACGGGTGCCTCAATGGTTATGTAGGTCCCTATGGGTTTGCCCATCAAAGTCTCGGCATAAGGTTCTACGATTCTTACGATGGTGACTTCTGCATAGTCATATTTTTCCTTGTTTACCTGCACCCCGGGAACTTCCTGCCCTGTTTCTCCCTGGATAATTTCCCTTGCTTCCAGGGCCAGGTCCAGGTTAATTCCAAATTCACGGTAAAGTTTTGAAAGCATGATTTTCCCCTTCCCGACTTCCCAATTATAGCTTTTCCAAATAATATTTATCTATACGTAATATTTATCTATGATTCCAGTGCAAAAACCCCAAAAAAATCTCTAAAAAATTTACTTTTCCAGAAGGAATTTTTCCCATGGGGTAGAATTATGAAGATAATGAAAGCAATACAAAGTAACGACAATATAAATTACCCCCAGGGGGTTACACAGTGTTTAAAGAGAACAATTCACATCTCCAACCCGAACTATTTAACACTTCTACCTACATGCATCCCAGAACGAAGGCCATGCTGGAAAAAAGCTGGGCTCCTTTATACTACGAACACGTCTTTTGTAAAATCGACGAAAAGATGTTTGCATCCCTTTATTGCTCGGATAACGGCTGTCCCAATAAACCGGTGAACATCCTCCTTTCCTTAGAATTTTTAAAACACCTGTATGACTACACCGATGAGCAGATCCTCGAGCAATATTACTTCAACTACCAAGTGAACTACGCCTTAGGGCAGCGCAACCTGGGGGAACTTTACATCTGCGAACGGACCCTCTATGATTTTCGGAAAAGAGTTTACGAGTACACCCTGGCCCATCCGGAAGAAGCTGATCTGGTCTTCCGGCAGTTTGACCAACTCCTGACCCATTTCCTGGACATCACCAAAATCAACACGAAAGAACAGCGCACGGATTCTACCGCCATTATGCCCAACATTAGGCGCGCCGGTCGTCTGGCGCTGGCTTTTGATGTCTTAAAACAGGCGGTTCGCGTCTGCCCGCCGGAAATCTTACCGGAATCCCTGCGCCAGGTCTTAGAGCCTGCTTTTAAAACCGAGGTTCTCTACCGGTCCCGGGCTAGTGAGGCAAAGAATAAACTCCAGTACCTCCTTGAACTCCAGCAACAATTGCTGGATGTGGTTGCCTCTTTTCCAGAAGTGGCCGAACTTCCCCTGGTGAAGTTGGTCAGGCGGTTTTTAGCAGAACAGACCGTCTTTGATCCCGTCTTAAAAAAACGGGTGGCCAAAAAGGGTCAGGAAATATCTCCTGATTCCCTTCAGTCCGCTTACGATCCCGACGCCACTTTCCGGCGGAAAGGGAACAAGGATCGCGTAGGTTACACCTACACTCTGACCGAAACCTGTGCTGATGAAAATCCGGTCCAGTTTGTTACCGATTACACCCTGACGAAGAACGTTAAAACTGACCCCGAAACACTCGAAGAACGTCTATCGATGAATAAAGAAAGAACGGGCTTGACGGACCTTTACCAGGACGGGGGCTTCTACAGCCCAAAGGTCCAGAAACTTGCGGAAGAGCAGGGCGTCACCATGCACTACACTAACCTCACCGGGCGCAAACCTGCTTTAAAAAAGCTTCCGCTCACCGCCTTTACAATTGAAAACCACCAGAAGGTACTCGCCTGTCCCCAAAACCAGGCTCCCGTCCATGCTTTCTTTAACGAAGGAAAAGAAGAGCTCATTGCCTGGTTTAATCCGCACGTTTGTAAAGAGTGTCCTTTTAAAGAGCAGTGTCCAGTGAAGATCCAAAAGAAAAAAGCCCTATTGAAAATTAACCAGAAGTCTCTTTTGGTCGCCGAGATCAGAAAAGAACTGGCCGATCACGAATTCCGGCGCGAAGCCACCAGCAAGCGGGCGGCGATCGAAGGAACCATTTCGGCAATCAAACGTGGTCGGGGCGCCGGTAAGCTTTCCGTCCGGGGTCAGATAAAGTGCACCCTGGTGATGGGTTTTAAAACCATTGCGCATAATTTCCAGCAACTGAAGAAATTTTTCGCCCTCAAAGCAAAGAAGGAAAAAGCTGCCAAAACTAAGACACCTTCGTTACAAGGGGTTATTGTCCCCATTTAGCAGAAAAAAGGAAGTTACTGGATAATATAACTTAAATACGACCACCTAAATGCCGATTTTAGCTCTCATTGACTCACGAATTACCATATGTTGTCAAGGTTCGGTCCGGTCTGGATGTTTTATTTATGGGTTGTTGCACTGAAATCATCTATACGTAAAATTTAATCGATTTTACGCTTAGTTTTGAAAAACCAGTAAAATCAAGGGCCGGGCGATACCATAGCGTCTTCGTGATTGGATAAAACCATCAAATGCCTTTTTTACAGCAGGGTGGTATTCTTTGCCAATAATGCGTTTCTTGGAAAGGATGATCCCGTGTAACTGATACTCCCCCAAGCATATTGACAGCTCTGACTTTTATACCATTTGAAGAATTGGCTCCTCGCTATTTTGAGTGGGTAAACGGATGTTCTCCATATTAGCAACACCTTAAACGATAAAAGAGGCTTAAGGCGGGTTCTCAAACACTATGTTAAGGAAGCCAGAGCGAAGGCAGATTACTCCGGTCGAAAAATAGGGATCTACGAAACCTCGGCAAAAATGGGGCACGATTACATCTCCCTCTTTGTGGATCGGGAAAGAGCCAAGCTGCTCTTTGCTGCAGAAGGAAAAGGTAAAGAAACCGTTTCTGCCTTTACTGAAGATCTTGCCCAGCACGGCGGGAGCCCAGAAAAGATCGAAAGCGTCTGCTGCGATCTTTCCTCTTCCTTTCGCTACGGGATAAGTCAGACCCGACCCCTTATCCTACTTGAAGGCGAATTTCCACCTCCTTTCTACCGTCACCTCCTTCCGACATCAGCGTTTATTAAATAGCATAGCGCCCAATCCTCAAAAAAACGTCAAAGGCAAAAGAAAAGTACGTTGGTTAATTTTTTATATTGAGATATAATAACCAGTGAGGCGATATCAATATGGATTCGTCTCAAAGGGCTGTTTGAAATTATTAAAAGACTTCCCAGGGAAAGGCTCTATGTGGCGCTGTACATTCTTGAGCTTTTGGCAAATAAAAGGGATGAAGTAAATAACGAGATAGAAGAGATGCTGGCTTTGAAGGCTTTTGAAGCGTCCTGCGAGGAAGAAGAAATCACTCCCGAAGAGAAGGAGAACATTGCCCGGGGAGAAGCAGAAGTAAAGGCCGGGTTGGGGGTTAAAGCCGAAGATGTCTGGAAAGAGCTGGGCATATGAGGTAATTTTATCGCCCCGGGCCGTTAAACAATTGAAGACATTAGACAAGAAAACGCAGGAAAGGATTAAGAAAGCCCTGCGTGGGCTGGAAAGGATTCCGCCCCAGGGAGACGTTAAAAAGCTGAAGGGTTTGGAGGGTAAGTTCAGGTTGCGCGTGGGTGATTGGCGGGTTTTTTTTCAGCAATTTTCAACTGTTCGCCGCTCCTTTTGAAAATCCCGGCCTGATCAAAGACAGGGTGTACAGGGAAGTGGTCATGGGTATCTTTGGAGCAACTCCATCTCTCCTTTGCCTTTTCGAAAAATGGTCGAAAAGCACCCGGAAAACGCCCGGCAGTTTTTGTCGCTCTTTTTCACGAGAAGGGTTGGGACAACGAAAAGGACTTTTTTGCGCTCATGAAAAAATATGTGCGTTTTTGAAGCAAAAAGCAAAACCTGCTGTTGTTCCGACAAACCAAAAGATTTTTCCGGCAAAGCCGGTTGAAAATACGGATATGGAGGTGAAAAACCCGGCTTGATTGGGCCTCTATACTTTGCACGACCGGGTAAATTCAATGAAGGTGCGGGATTTGAAGGTCAACGTAAACGGAAAAGAACTGCATTTGATCGACTGGGAGGGGAGCGGTGCCCCGATCATCTGCGTGCACGGGTTAACGGCCAACGGCCGCTGCTGGGATGCGTTGGCCGAGAAGTTATCGCCGGAATACAGGGTGATCGCTTACGACTTGCCTGGGAGGGGCGACAGCGCCAAGCCCGCTTCCGGGTACGGAATCCCTGCCCATGCCGAAGACATTTTGGGGATAATGGACAAGCTTGGTCTCAACAAAGTTACATTGGTTGGACATTCTCTTGGTGCCTCGATCGGGTGCTATTTTGCCGCCCGGTATCCCGACCGCCTGCAAAAGCTGGTGTTGGTTGACGGAGGTATGGACCCCGACCCCAGGCTAATCGAGGTCCTCAGACCTTCTGTGGGCAGGATAGGACAGGTGTTTCCGACCTTTCAGGCTTATTTGGATTACAACAGGCCAATCCCCTTTTTTAAGGAGTGGTCCCCTTATCTGGAACAGTATTTTTACCATGACGTTGTTCATCATCCCGATGGCAGCGTCAGCTCGAAAGTCAGCATAGACGCTGTAAAGCAGGACATTGAGTCGCTTAATGCTGTTTCCATCAACGACCTCCACCGGCAAATTAAAACCCCTGCTCTTGTCCTGTGGGCGCCCCAAGGCCTGGTGCTCCCCGGCGTTTTTGTTTTGAGCCGGGAAAAAGGTGAAGAAATTGCCCGGACAATACCCGGGAGCCGTTTTGCCGTGATCGAGAATTCTAATCACTATACCATCATCATGAAAGAGCAGATTGTCCGGGAAATAAGGGAGTTTCTTGCAGATTAAGGCTGTGGATTCTTGAAAGGAGACTTTATTATGGCAAAAATCGGCAGAAACGACCCCTGCCCCTACGGGAGCGGAAAATACAAAGAAAGCGGCGGAAATATTGCCCCCTTTCCCGTTGCGAACAAAAAAAGAACGGCGGTGGATCATGGGATCAAATGCGGTATACCAGCTTAGGATAACCATAAAGGAGATCGAGCCGCCCATCTGGAGGCAGGTTTTGGTGCCGTCGGGCATTACTTTTTACAAGCTGCACAAGATCATTCAGGCCGCCTTTGGCTGGCAGGACTACCACCTGTTTAATTTTGACTTCGGTAATGTGGCGGTTCATGTTCCCGACCCCGATTATGCCCCGGGAGAACTGTATGGAGGCGCAAAAGAGCTGAACGCCAAAAGAACGAAGATCGACGCCCTTCTCGGCGAACACAAAAGGTGCGTCTATACCTACGACTTTGGAGATAACTGGCGGCATGAGGTGGCTCTGGAGAAAATACTGCCGGCCGAAGAAGGACGGCGTTACCCGGTATGCGTCGCCGGCGCCCGTCACAGGCCTCCGGAGGATGTCGGCGGAGTTTCGGGTTACGAAGAATTTCTGCGCATAATCAGCGACCCCGGGCACCCGGAGCATGACGATTATTTGGTCTGGGCAGAAAAGGACACTGGGGGAAGAAAGTTTGACCCGGAATATTTCTATATTAACGAAGTGAACCGGGCGCTGGCGAAGGTAATCCGATCCCGTAGATGATGGCGTAAATTTTTCATAACTTCCCCGGCAAGGTTAGGGTTATATGTTTCGTTTACAATGGGGGCAGCAAATATTATGCTGAAAAACACAAACACCCGTTCCCAAAACAACTGTACTGTGGTATAATATTCCTGGACCAGCACAATCATGGCGCTGACGGCAGCTTACCTTTTGGGTGCGGAAAAGCAGACCCCGCTGGCTTTGGGTCTGCTGCTGGCATATTATTCCAACCAGAAGGAGCAGGTGAAATCTTTGTTCAAAGGTGTCGCGGCCTACGTGAGCGTGGACGGCGGGCCGGAAAGACCCGTTTCTTTTTCCCGGGTGCATGTGTTTCCCCAGGGGGTAGAGGTCGTCTACGCCTAGGAAAACCTTCCCGATGTGATAGGGCTTTTAGACATTGGGTTCTTTACGACAGAGCATATTTTGTTTGAATGTACGCCCGAAGAGATCGCTCCCTTGAACGGCGGAAGTGGTTATTTTTTAGGGACTTTGACGATCCCCTGACCACCTTAGCACGCATCTTGAATGCTTTGAGGTATTTTGGTATTATCGTGCTTAAAAGGCCAGCATGCAAAATAGCTTATTAAGTTAAGCATAAGTATATTTTTCCTGGCTGGACGGCGGTGCAAAAATGAAGCGCTGTTTTATGCGGTTCTATGCCGAACTTAATGACTTTCTCCCTCCGGGGAAAAGGCAGGTCACTTTTGACCACTGCTTTTTCGGGCAGCCCACCGTTAAAGATTTAATCGAGTCGCTGGGCGTGCCCCATACGGAGGTGGACTTAATCCTGAGCAACGGCAAGTCCGTTGATTTTTCCCACCGGGTGGAAAACCTCGATCGAATCAGCGTCTACCCGGTTTTTGAAACTCTCGATATCTCTTCTATTTTGCGGGTCCGTCCGGCGCCGCTGCGGAAAATTCGTTTCGTCCTCGACGTGCACCTCGGGAAACTGGCGGTTTATCTGCGGATGATGGGGTTTGACGCGCTCTACAGCAATGAATTTGACGACGAAATGCTGGTTGAAATTTCGGTGCGCGAGCGCCGGATTCTGCTTACCCGGGACAGGGGTCTTTTAAAAAGGAGCGATGTTACCCACGGTTACTATGTGCGGGCAACCGCCCCCTCTTCCCAGCTTGTGGAGGTATTGCGCCGCTTTGAGCTCTTCGGGGCAATCCGACCTTTTACGCGGTGCCTGAGCTGCAACGAAGAACTGGCGCCAACACCTAAAGAAGAGGTGGAAGGCCGGCTTCCTCCAAAGGTCAAGGAGTATTTTAGAGAGTTCCTTTTATGTCGGGGGTGCGGCCGCGTCTACTGGCAGGGCTCCCATTATGAGCGCATGAAAAGCTTTATTGAAAACGTTCGGCCGGGAGTTTAAAAAAGATATTTTTAACGAAGAATTTCAGGGTTTGTCGTAAAAATAAATCGATTTTTTTATTTTCTTGTGTTATAATGGCACAAAGCAAAGGAAGGAAAAGCTATGGTGAGGATTATCGCCGGAGCCTGCAAGGGGCGGCGCCTGAAAATACCAGCCAACTGGTTGAGCAGGCCAACCGCCGACCGGGTTAAAGAGGCTCTCTTTAATGTTCTGGCGCCGGTTATCCTAGGCAGCAGATTTTTGGATTTATTTGCCGGGAGCGGCAATGTGGGCATTGAAGCTTTAAGCCGCGGTGCCGAAATGGTGTTTTTCGTGGAAAAGGATCCCCGGGCGGCGAAAACTATTTACGACAATCTTTTTGCGCTCTCTTTAACTTCTTCTGCGCGGGTGATCAAAGAAGATGTGTTTGTTGCCTTAAAACGACTTGACAGGAAAGGGGAACGGTTTGATATTATTTTTCTTGACCCGCCTTATGAACGCCGCCTGGAATTACCCGTTCTCGAAAAGCTCACCGAATACAATTTGTTAAAACCGGCAGGAATAATTGTCCTGGAAAGCAGCAAAAGAGAGGTGTTGCCCTCCAGATTAAAAAACCTGATTCTAGACCGTCAGGAGAGATATGGGGATACGATGCTAACTTTCTTCAGGGAGGGCTAAAACTTGGCAAAAGCGCTTTATCCGGGCAGTTTTGACCCGTTGACATACGGTCACCTGGATGTTATTGAGCGGGCGGCTTCGCTTTTTGAGGAAGTGATTGTGGCCGTATCTCGAAATGCCAGTAAAAAACCTTTGTTTTCGGTTGCGGAAAGGGTGGACATGCTCAAGGCAGTGCTTGCCCCTTATCCCAATGTAAAAGTGGATTCGTTCGAGGGTTTAACCGTTAATTACGCCAGATTTCGCGGGGCCAACGCAATTATTCGGGGTTTGCGGGCAATTTCTGATTTTGAAAATGAATTCATGATGGCACTGACCAATAAAAAGCTGGCCCCCACCATCGATACCGTGTTTTTAATGACGAGAGCCGAATACTCCTTTATCAGTTCCAGTGGAGTGAAGGAAGTGGCCTCTTTTGGCGGCTGCGTCAAGGAACTGGTGCCGCCCGAGGTGGAAGAAAGGCTGGTCAAAAAGTTTGCTACCCGCAAAGAAACGGGGGGTTGTGAGTAATGGAATTGTTTAATGTTTTAAATGAATTAGAAGAACTGGTGGAAAACAGTCCAAAAATTCCTTTCACCAGGCGGGTTTTAATCGACGAAGAAAAGCTTTTAGACTACCTTGACCGGATGCGGGCTTCTTTGCCCGAGGAGGTTCGCCAAGCAAAATGGCTGTTGCAGGAGCGGGAAAAAGTTTTGGCGGACTCGAAAAAGGAAGCCATGCGGATCCTGGAGGAAGCTCAAAAAGAGCTGGATAAACGGGCCGACGAGAGCGAAATTGCCCGCCAGGCGAAAATTATTGCCGAGGAAGTAGTTCAAAAGGCGGAAGCATTAGCCAGGGAAATCAAGCAGGGGGCGCGCGATTACGCAGACGATATTTTAGGCAGGCTGGAAGAAGATTTAAATAAATTAATTACGCAGATTCAAAACGGACGGGCGGAGTTAAAAGGTTTAAAGTCGGTGGAATTAAAGTCTGCAGAATTAAAATAGGGTCCGTGGCCTTCGTTGTTCATGAAGGCCATCTATTTTTTAAGTATCTATAAATATTTTCTAAAAAAGGAATTTAAAAACCAGGGACGAAATTTTTAACCAATAATCAAGGAGGCTTCCGGAAAAAGAGAGAAGCCCGTTGTTGCCTGGGTTTTTGGCGGCAATCGGGAGAAGGTGCTTGCCGAGCTGGACAAAAGCGGGGTGGTGACCGGCTTTCCTTCTCCGGAGCGGTTAGCCAGGGCGCTGGCCAGGCTTGATCATTACCTGAACGAAATAAAAGGAAGGCCCCGGGAGGAGCCGCCCGTCTTTCAAGATGTAAGACGGGATAAGGCGGCCGCTATTCTCCAGGAGGCGCAAAGAGCGGGGGCCCAAATCATCCCCAATTTTATTTGGGGCGCGCGGAGGCTAGGCGGTAAACCTGGACGCCCTCGTCGATAGCCTGCTGCGCCTGGGGCAGCTGGTCACCGACTTCCCGCAGATTGCCGAGCTGGACATAAACCCGCTGGCGTTGGGGGATAGGGGTGCGGTGGCTCTGGACGCGCGGGCTATTTTGGAAGATTAAGGCTTTTTCGTTGACATGGTGGGCAAAATCCGGTATTATTATACACAGTGAAAAAATGTGCCCGGATTGATGTTGATTTATGGGGGGAATCAATATTTATGGAAGTAATCGTTCGGCGCAAACCTCCGGCGTCGCAGTTGCTCATCAGTTCGTTGAAAAATTACATTGAGGTTACCAAGCCGCGCTCTGTCTTCCTGCTGGTATTCACCTCGTTAGTCACTATGTTTTTAGCCGCCCAAGGGATAACGCAGCCCCCCACTTTCTGGATAAAGGCTATTTTGGCCATCATTCTGGCTTGTTCAGGCGTCAACGCCGTAAGCTGTTACGTAGATAGAGATCTCGACGCAGGCATGGAGCGGACGCGGCGCCGCCCTATTCCTTCCGGAAGAATTTACCCGGCCAGCAAAGCGTTGTATTGGGGGCTAGCGCAGTTCATCATCGCCCTGGCGATTGCCTGGACAATTAATCTTTACGCCTTTGCCTGTATTTTGCTCGGTATGTTTGGTTACATCGGCGTATACAGCCTGTGGCTGAAACGCAAAACTCCCTGGAATATCATCCTGGGGGGATTCAGCGGGGGGTTGCCTGCTCTCTTCGGGTGGGTGGCCGTTGCCGGCCAGCTGGGGATAACGCCGGTGCTGATCAGTATTTTAGTTGTTTTGTGGATTCCCAACCATATCTGGAATCTGGCCATTTATTATAAGGATGATTACCGGCGCGTAAATGTTCCCATGCTCCCGGTCGTTTGCCACCCGAAAACCACCCTTCTTTATATCTTGCTTACCGTCGTTTTCATGGTGGCCGTCTCCATGGCCATTTACTTTTCCGGAAATTTTGGCCAGCTTTATTTCTGGACGGCTGTGGTGAGCGGCGCGGTTATTTTGGCCGGGAACCTTTATTTGTACTTCCATTATGAAAACAAAAAGGCCTGGTTTTTGTACAAGTTATCCAGCCCTTACTTATTTCTGCTTTTCCTGGGGATGTTCCTCGATCGGGCGATCTGAGCCACCAAAGACAAATGTTTAAATTTTTATGAGCTTAACGAGGGATCTGTCAAGTCGAGATAGTTTTAGGAATTTTCTTACAACATTTCAAAACCTGCTGATGCCTTAATAGAAATGAATATAGAAATTGAGTTAAGGATTAATCGTGGAAGAGGGGGGAGTCAGGTGGCGAAAAACGTTTTTGAAACGGTTGTCCTGGATGACCTGGAAAAAATGCTTATCCGCCAGGCGGGGTCGACAGTGCACTACCCGAAGGGGCACACCATTTTTGCGGCCGGGGACTTTGCCGACCGGGTATATTTGATAGAAAGCGGCTGGGTAAAAATTTACCGCCTCTCTACCGACGGGCGGCGGGTTACCGTCGGCAGCATCCGCAGCCCCGGAGAGCTGATGGGCCTGGCAGAGACCCTTTGGGGAGGGGAGCGTACGTGTTTTGCGGGGGCAATCAACAATGTTTCCCTGGTTGTTTTGCGCAAGAATAAATTTGAGGAGCTGATGGCTACCCACCCGTTTCTGGCCATTAAGATCGCCAAGCTGCTGGGGGCGCGGATGCGCGAAGCAGAGGCGATTATTCACGAAATGGTTTCCTGGCAGGCGCCGGGCAGGCTGGCCCTGACCTTGCTGAAAATAGGCGAGCGCTGCGGCATAGAAACAAAAGGCGGAATAAAGCTCGGTTTACCGCTTACCCACGAAGAATTGGCCAGCATGGTCGGCACTTCCCGGCAGACGGTAACGTCTCTTTTAAACACCTTTAAACAGGAAAAGAGCATTATCTACGAAGGCAGAGAGATAAAAATTGTTAACCCGGATAAGCTAGCGAAGTGGATCGTTTAGAGTTTACATCTACAACACAACTAGAAAATAAAATCAGTCCGTTTGTGGCCGATGTTCTTTTTTTAAAATTAGATATCAGTTATTGAGATAATGTCCAATATAAGTCATCTAGATGACACTTTTAGTGTCGCTATGATGACTTTTTCTATGTCATACAGCCGACATAAAAATTGTCGGCTATTTGTTAATATATGTTTGTGAAATTATTGTTAAAGGAAATTTAAGGAGGTGTTATGTACTGGTAAGGTAATGGTAAGACAATAAAGGTAGAGATAGCTTTCTTAAAGTCTTTTTTGTCCTGATATTTTTTATTACGGGGGAGGATTGGATGAAAAAAAGAAATTTAATTAGCAAAATTGCCGTAATTACCTTGATTTTAATGCTGGCCTGCTTGGCGTTGGGCGCCGCCGGGGTAGGGGCGCAGACGGGTCAGTCGGCGGCAGAAAAGCCTAAAGCGGTGGGGAGCGATCTCGGTTTAAAAGGAAAACTGGGGGAGGCCATTGCGCAAGCCCCCTTAGGAACGGGGAAAGGGCAGATTAACCCGGATGCGTCCAGAGGGGCGTTCGGCATTCCCGGCGCGCCGAAAATCAACTATCTGGTCGCCATTCTGTGGGCCGTTTGGGTCGGCTGGATTTTCTCCACCGTGGGCGCCTTTGGCGGTATCATGGCGGGTGTTGGCCATATGACTGTGTATGGCTTAGGAGACTATGCAAAGAGTTTTAAACAGACTGCTCCTGCGTTGAATAAGCTGCTCACGGACTCAATCAGAGCGTCTAACCAATGGTTGGTAGGTTTGTCGTCTTTGATTAGCGTAATTAATTATCTTAAAGCAAGACGTTTAGCTTGGCCACTGGGTCTTGCTCTGGGGCTAGGTTCGATAGTAGGCGCATTTTCAGCCGCTGCTTTGACGGGTGGAAAGATTACCTTCAGTCAGTATCAGGGGTGGTTTGGCCTCTTTGTTTTTATTGTTGGCGGTGTTCTGTTATATGAAACGACCCCCAGGGGGCAGGCAAGTAAGAAAGCTGCTAAAGCAGCAACCCAGGCTTTTGAAAAAAGCGTAAAAGAAAAGAAGAGTGAGGCGGAACAGGGAATTACCATCCTGGAATGGGGATTGACGAACATTAAATTTTCTTTCTTCGGTGTAGAGTTTAAGTTTAATCCGGTTTGGGCCTTTATTGGTGGAATTATCATTGCTGCCATATCGGCATTTATCGGTGTGGGCGGCGGCTTTTTGTACGTACCCTATTTGACCAGTATAGTCGGGTTGCCCATGTTCGTAGTGGCCGGTACTTCTGCGATGGCAGTATTTGTTAGCATGCTGACCGGGATCACTACCTATATTAAGGTGGCGGGTGCGGCTATGGACTGGGCCATGATTGGTGTTGAATTGATTGGAATATTTATTGGCTCGATGATTGGCCCGCGCACGCAAAAGTATATCCCAGAAATTTGGCTAAAAAGATTATTTGTTGTGTTAGCGCTTTACGTTGGACTCGGTTATTTCAGCAAAGGATTCTTTGGTCGTTCCTGGGTACCTATGTAAGCAAGTGGTCTATGTTTAAACTTTTTATGCTTGGAGCAACTGGAAAAAGATTTTCAAAGGGAAGTTGAAATTACGCTAGGCTCCCCGGTTTAGCGGGAGCCTAGCAAAAAATTATTATTAGGCGGGTGTTTTAAAATGGGCCTGTGGGTAATTGGGGACGCCATTTTAATTAATTTTTATAAGCTTACCGGCAACTCTGTTGTTGATTATTTCTTAGGTACCCTAACGGTTTCTTTCCTGGCGGTGCTGCTTGGTGAATTTACCATTTCCTTGGTTTTTAAAGTAAACAAGAACCACCTGGACCGCCTTAACACGCGCCTTGGCGATTTACACCGCCTCTCCCTGACGGCCTTACGCTTGGGGGATAAACAGAACTACCAGGCATGCAACAAGGAGGCCAACGACACTTTCGGAAAGGTTTTTTTCAACATGTTTGGGCTCTCTGCCGCTTCCCTGTGGCCCGCTTTCTTTGCCCTCGCCTGGATGCAGCAGCGCTTTGCCGGTATACCTTTTCCCATCCCGTTTACAGGCTGGACGGTTAATTACGTTTTTATTTTTGTGCTCTGTTATATCCTTGCCCGTATATTTTTTGGGCGGATCAAGCACAGGCTTCCTTATTTCAAGGGTGTCCACGAAATGCTCGCGGCCTATGAAGAGAACGCCAAATAAAAAAGACCAAATAAAAGAGAAAGGGGTAGGATAAAGATGGAGGCTTTAAAGCTTGAAGAGCAGGAAAAAAACCAAAAAGGGGGGATTAACAGCGAACTTCTTCTGGACGATAAACTGTTTGCGGAAGCAATGCTGATAAAGGGGGAGCTAAGCAAGGCTGACCTCACTTTTACGCTCAGGAATTTGCTCAAACTGGAGTACTATCCGGTGGCCATGAAATTTTTCTATGCGGACGGGGAGATTGAGCAGTTTAAAAAGGCTAACATATACCGGGTGGCTCTCCATCCATATACCTTTTGCCATTTCTCTGCCGCCTCCCGGCAGAGGGGAGATATCCTTCTGGGAGACAGCAAGACCATGGGTTGCAGCAATGCAAAATACAATTTTGGGTGGAAAGATATAGATGAGGATGAAATTAAGAGCCATATTAAGTATACCCGCGATAAAGAACAGGCGGAGAGATTTGTGCTCACGAAGCCGCGGCTTCCTCAGGGACTTTTGGCTTTTGCCACGGCCCCGTTGCACAAGGCAAACTTTGAACCTGATCTGGTCCATATTATATGCAACGTTTTACAGGCCTACCATATCGCTAACGATTACGCTGCGGCCAACGAGGAGCACCCGGTGCAAAGCGTGATGCTGATGAATTCCGCCGTTTGCGGGGGCGCTACCTGGACTTATCTAAATGAGAAAATAAACCTGGTGCCGATGTGCAGCAGCAGCTATACCGCCGGAAAAACCGAGCAAGGGGAGATCAACGTTTACGTTCCCTGGAAGAAATTTGCGCCGGCCGTAAAAAGATTGCTGGAAAGAACCAAACAATACGGAGGAGCCTCCTTCCCCAGAACCGGCGAAACCTTCCCCGGCTTTAACATCTGCAAGCTTTGCAACTTCTTAGCCTTTGTCAAGCCGAAAGAGCAGTCTTAAAGGAAGTAGTGGAACACCCTGTGGCAGGTTTGGAACACCCGGATTCGGTTCCGGGTTTTTTTTATTGAAGAAAGTTTGCAGGCAATGCATAAATGTATTAACATTATAACTTGAATATTGTAGGCAAATTAGTACTTTAGAAGATTGGTAATGCACTATTGTATTGTTCTTTGAAAGAGAATTGCTAAAAAAAGAACTACTTTATAGATTGGCATTATTTTTGCTTTTTTAATTTTTTGAGGTGAGAAAAAGTGTCTCCTTCGTCATTGATAAAATTTCTTGAGTCCAAATTTGCCCGGTCAATCCCGAACATGCAGTGGCCGATTAGGCCTGCTGACCCCTCGAGAGGGCTTCCGGACGGAGCAACGGTGGTTATTGTCGGTGGCGGCTTGGCGGGAAGTTGCTTTGCCCGGCTCCTGTTAATGCTTTGCCACAAGGAAAATAAACGCATTAACATTTATTTGGTGAATAGTACAGGCTGTAATTATTGTGGGGGCCTGGTAACTAATATTGCCCAGGAGGCAATGAAGCGTTTATATAAGCTGAACATACCAGAAAATCTGGTGTTGGAAAAAATAAACTCCTGCGTTTATGTAAACAGAGAAGGCCATGTAAAAATCGAGCTGCCACGCCTGATTACCGCTACCTTGCGAACTAGTCGCTTTGGGGTAACCGGTTTTGACGATTCGATTAAGCACAGAATACTTGAAGGGATGGAAGATTGTACGAAAACATCCACCTTTACGCGCATCGAACCCACTATCGTCAAAAGGATTATTCCGCCCGACGGCGAATCCAAAAAATGGCGGGTAGTTTTAAGCCGCCGCCGTCCGAACGGGTCTCCGGACGAATTATTAGCCGACCTGGTTGTCTTGGCAACGGGATTTAATTCTTTGGACAAACCAATGATCAACCGTTTTATGCAAAGTACCGGATTTAAACCTCCGCCTGTGCTCCGCGCTTGCGTTACGGAAATAGATACTTCTACGGCCAGATATAACCGCGTAGGCCAACAGGTATATATGATCGACGGAATCGTCCCAGGTTCTATCCTGGCTTTTATTCCCAAGGGTAAAAATTGGTTAACCTTGACTTCCTTGAACAAAGTGCTGAGTTTTGAAGATCTGCAAACTTTATTTAACCATCCAGTTGTGAAGGAAATTATTGACCTGCCCAACCCGGCAGAATGCTTGCGCTGCCATGTAATTTGCCCGTCTTTTGTTTTTACCGGTCCCTCGCGGTGTTTTTACGGTGATGGTTGGGTAGCCGTAGGCGACTTAGCAGGATACGGCCGGGTTTTAAAAGACGGCTACTTAGCAGCCTTTGTTGGTGCATGGTACGCGGTTCACACAGTTTTCTACCACGGGACCTCCCGCACTCACTTTGCGCGCTACTATCACCGCCCCTTGCGCCGGTTTAATCGAGAAAACCTCCTTGGAATTAAGCTTTTTAACTTTAATATGTTTATTGGTCGGCAAAAATGGTTCAATCGTTTGCTTCTGGCCGCAGCAAAGGAGGAGCGACAAAAAAACCCTTACGGTTGGGCGATCCACGCTGCTTTTCGGGGCCTTCAGACGGGTCTTTTACCCTATCTGCTCATAAGCCTACTTTTTGTGCTGGGTCTTTTTCGTTACGTCCTACGTCACCCTTTTCAAGCATGGAGAATTATTTTTTGCAGAGGCAAGGAAAACCACAGCGAAATCAAAAAAACCATCTTTTCGGCTGCACGAAAGATTATTTAAAATTGTTCGCTTTTAAGGATTTGTTGGCAACGGCCTCCGCCAATGCGAGAAGCTGTTGGGCCCGCCGGACTACAGGGAGTTCCACCATCCTGCCCTCTATCTGGATGACTCCGGCGCCCCTGGCCTGAGCCTGGGCAAAAGCTTCCACCACATTTTTGGCCCATTCTATTTCCTCCGGTGGGGGAGTAAACACCTCGTTTACCGGCGCCACCTGCGCCGGGTGGATCACCAGTTTACCCTGGAAACCCAGTTGTTTTACCCTGCGCGCCTCTTCTCTTAGCGCAGTTATGTCTTTAAAGTTCGGGTTGACCGTGTCCAGCGGGGGGGCGATCCCGGCGATGCGGGAGGCCGTTACCAGCCGGCAGCGTGCGTAAAACTGTTCGCTTCCTTCCGGGGAGTAAGTGGTGCCGATGTCCATTGTGTAGTCGTTCCCGCCGAAGGCCAGACACCGCACGCGCCCGCACGCCCCGGCGATCTCGATCGCCCGCTCGATTCCCCGGGCGCTCTCGATAAAGGGGATGATCACCAGCCGGCCAAGCGCCAGGTTCTTTTCTTGTTCGAGGAGGCCAAGCAGCCAGTCGACGCGGCGCACGTCTTCCCCGGATTCTGCCTTGGGCAGCATGATCCCTTCCACGGGCAGTTCCACGACCGCCTGCAGGTCTTTTAAAATATAAGAAGAGGAAACGGCGTTCACCCGCACAAAGGAAGGAACCTGGGGCGAAACGCCGGCCAGGATTTCCTTCACCATTTCCCTGGCCTCGTCCTTTCGAGCCGGAGCGACGGCGTCTTCCAGGTCGAGAACGACGGCGTCCGCTCCGGCGGCAAAGGCTTTTCCGGCCTTTTTCTGGTCATCCCCCGGGGCAAAAAGAACGGAGCGATAAATTTTCACTTCTTTATCCACATCCACCTGATTTTTTATTTTCCGCCCTGTTTTGTGGAATAGCTTATCAGGAGAACTTCCGTCATGTCAATAGGCTGTTTCTCTTCCCATCTCTATTCTTCTCCTTAAATAATGCTTTTTTTTAGAGCTGCATATAATGTAGTACTAATAAGGAAAATTCGACAAAAACTACACCCCGAGAAAACTTCCGCCTGGGGTTTTCCGAAAGGAGGATACCAATGGACTTCCTGAAGCGTCTGGAAGAGCACCGTTCCCTGGAAAAAACGCTGGCCTGGGAGGGGACTTTCGCTGACTATCTGGAGGTTGTCAAGAAGAACCCGACGGTCTGCCAGCTTGCTCACGCCAGGATTTATGAAATGATTAAGGCGGCGGGAGTAGAAGAAGTGAATGGGGTTAAGCGTTATAAATTTTTTGCCAGTGAGCTGTTTGGGCTGGATAAAGCTTTGGAAAAACTGGTCGAAGAATATTTTCACCCCGCGGCCAGGCGCCTGGACGTACGCAAGCGCATCCTGCTGCTCATGGGGCCGGTAAGCGGCGGCAAATCCACCCTGGTTGCCATGTTAAAGCGCGGCCTGGAAAAATACAGCCGGACGGATAAGGGGGCGCTGTACGCCATTAAGGGCTGCCCCATGCACGAGGAGCCCCTCCATTTAATTCCCAGGGAACTCCGCGACGAATTTCAAAAAGAGTACGGAGTATATATCGAAGGCGAGCTATGTCCTTACTGCCGTTTGATGGTGGAAACTGAGTACGGCGGGCAGATCGAGAAGGTGCCGGTGGAAAGAATTTTTCTTTCGGAAGAAAAACGCATCGGCATCGGCACTTTCACTCCTTCTGACCCGAAGTCCCAGGATATTGCCGAGCTGACCGGCAGCATTGATTTTTCCACCATTACCGAGTATGGTTCGGAATCCGACCCCCGGGCCTACCGTTTTGACGGCGAGCTGAACATTGCCAACCGCGGGATCATGGAATTTCAGGAGATTCTTAAGTGCGATGAAAAATTCCTGTGGAATTTGCTCAGCCTCTCCCAGGAAGGTAATTTTAAGGCTGGCCGCTTCGCACTCATTTACGCGGATGAGCTCATTATTGCCCATTCCAATGAAAACGAGTATAAGGCTTTTATTGCCAACAAAAAGAACGAGGCACTGCATTCGCGCATCATCGTCATGAGGATTCCCTATAACCTAAAGGTTGGTGAAGAAGTAAAAATATACGAAAAATTAATCCGCCAGAGCGATTTGAAAGACGTTCATATTGCTCCGCACGCCTTAAAGGCGGCAGCGATTTTTTCTGTGCTTTCCCGTTTGAAAGAAAGCAAAAAACAGGGGATGGACATAGTCAAGAAAATGAAACTTTACGACGGGGAAGATGTGGAAGGATTCAAGCAGAAAGACGTTGCCGAGTTGCAAAATGAACATCCGGATGAGGGGATGAGCGGAGTCGACCCTCGTTATGTCATCAACCGTATTTCTTCGGCCCTGATCCGCACTTCGACTAAGTGCATAAACGCGCTGGATGTTTTAAGAGCTTTAAAAGACGGCCTCGACCAGCATCCTTCGATTACCAAAGAAGAAAAGGAGCGCTTGTTAAACTTTATTTCTGTTGCCCGCAAAGAATACGACGAGATCGCGAAGAAAGAGGTGCAAAAGGCTTTTGTCTATTCTTACGAAGAGTCGGCAAAAGTTTTATTTGATAATTACTTAGACAACGTGGAAGCTTATTGCAACAACACCAAGTTGAAAGACCCCATCACCGACGAAGAAATGGACCCGGATGAAAAACTGATGCGCTCTATTGAAGAGCAGATAGGCGTTTCGGAAAACGCCAAGAAAGCTTTTCGCGAAGAGATTCTCATCCGCCTTTCCAGCTACGCCCGCAAGGGGAAAAAGTTCGACTACACTTCGCACGAGCGGTTGCGCGAGGCGGTGGAGAAAAAGCTTTTTGCCGATTTAAAGGACGTGGTAAAAATCACCACCTCCACAAAAACGCCCGACGCCGAGCAGCTCAAGCGCATCAACGAAGTGAGCGCCAAGCTGATTGAGGACTACGGTTATTGCGCGAACTGCGCAAATGAATTGCTCAAATACGTGGGCAGCCTCTTAAACAGGTAGGTTGTAAATGACAATCCGAAAGTAAGGGGCAACGGCAGGTTGCCCTATTTTTCGTGTGTCCCCAGAATAATTGCTATAAGCAACTGCAGGGAGGCTAGCCCTTGCAATTTCCATTTTTGATGCCTCTTTTCTTCCAGTTACTTTATTTCAAATATTACATTATTCTAGTAAATAAATGAACTTCTGAAAGAGGCGGTAATTTCGCATAACGGGAGTAGTCTTATGTAAAGCTACATATTATGTAAGGTTGCTAACGGAAATCCTTATTCTATCCCATGTTCTTTGATTTCTACTTTCCATAATATTTTCGATGTGGTAATGTAATCGCATCAAAATATATGGAGGTAGTTTTTATGGAT
>DYES01000079.1 GCA_020725585.1 Desulfovirgula sp. | reverse complement strand
TCGCCTGTCCCGGCTGTCGAATACCAGGAAGACATCCTCACCCTACCGGCAGACCTGGCTGGCAGCGGCGAACTCTTCGCCCTTCGCGTCCGCGGCAACAGCATGGTCGATGCCGGTATCTTCGACGGCGACATCGTGGTCATCCGCAAGCAGCCCACCGCCGAGAACGGCGATATCGTGGTGGCGTTGATCGAAGAAGAAGCAACAGTAAAACGTTTTTTCAAGGAAGACGGGCACATCCGCCTCCAGCCGGAAAACAGGGCGCTGCAGCCGATAGTGACGGACAAGGCCATGATAATAGGCAAGGTGGTATCCCTTTTCCGGAAGTATTAAAAACCCCCTTGACAAGAACGTATGTTTGGGTTAAGATAAACCAAACAAACGTTTTGGTGAGGGGGTTATCTCATTTATGAGGAGGACCATCTTTCTCGCCGACATGAACGCCTTCTACGCGAGCGTTCACCAGGCCCTGGACCCTGCTTTGAGAGGGAAGCCGGCCATCGTCGGCGGCGATCCGGACAAGCGCCACGGGATTGTATTAACGGCCAGCTATGAGGCCAAAGCCAAAGAAAGGGGTCAAGACCGGGATGACTGTGTACGAGGCCGCCAGGCTTTGCCCGGAGGCTGTTTTTATAAAGCCCCAGCATCACCTCTACATCCAATTTTCCACCCGCATTCTGCGCATCATGCGCAGCTTCACTCCGTTAGTTGAGCCCTTTTCCATCGACGAGGCTTTTTTAGACGTGACCGGCTGCCAAAAACTTTTCGGCTCCCCGGTAGAGATGGCCCAAAAGTTAAAGAAGCGCATCCGCGAAGAAGCGGGCGTCACGTGCAGCATCGGCATTGGGCCGAACAAACTGCTGGCGAAAATGGCGGCAGAAATGCAAAAACCCGACGGCCTGACCGTTCTCAATTACGAAGACGTACCGTCGCGGATCTGGCTCCTGCCGGTAAGGGAGCTCTTCGGCGTGGGCCCCCGGTACGAGCACCATTTAAAGCTTTTCAACATCCAGACCATCGGGGATCTGGCCAGGTTCCCCGTCCAAATTTGGGTGGTAGCCTTATCGCTTAAAGACGCGAACTTCGCCTGGCTGTCCCGGATGAAGACCCTTCCTGAACGGACCGACCTAGCCGCCGACATTTACCGCGCAGCCGTTGAGTTGTTAAAGCGGCACTGGCCGGAAGGCTGGCCTGTCCGGATGGTGGGGGTGGCCCTGGCCAGCCTGCTCCCCGCAAAAATGGAACAGCTCACCCTCTTCGGGGAAAGGGAAAAAATAAGAAGGAGCGAGCGGGCCTGCGACGGCATCCGCAGCCGGTTCGGAGAGAGGGCCGTCTTCCGGGCGGTGTCGCTCACGAAGGCGGGTGTCCGGTATGCGTGACAACAAGCTGTGGGAAAGCCACCGGCTGATCCTGCCGGAAATGCGGGAAAATCGGGCAAGCGCTGCCGGGACTGCCGCTTTTTCGTAAGAATCCGGGTCAGGGAAGAGGAGCGGTGGGGGTGCGTGGTGAGCGTACCGGAGTACGGGACCCTTAAGGTAAAGGTACCGGAGACGGTCCTGGCCGTAGACCTTTTTAAGGAAGCTGGGTAAAGAGGGTCTGCAGGGAGCGTTTTCCCGAGGCGACCCCGACGCCGGCGCGTGCGGGCTGTACAGGATAAGACAGGAAAACTGGAAGGTTGGGCGAAATGTTTTTCTTTAAGTGAGGTGCTGTTCATGCCGCCGAAGCCTTCCGTTCCGTTGTGCGGAGTAACCAGTTGCAAGCATTTCAGAAGTGTTAATTATAGACGCCGGTGCGCCCTGGGCAAAAGCAACAAAAACGGAAAATACTACTGTGGTCCTTGTGCCTACTACGAACCGCGGGAAAACGCCAAGCGTCTGCCAGGGTGGTACGAAAGAAAAGGTTTGTAATTTAGCTTTCCCGCTTAGAAGTTCCCGTCCTGAACCTTCAAGTGAAAATGAGATTTTCGATTATTAAAAACACTTCACCCTCACTCGAAGAAAGGGCTCCATTAGTTCCCCGTGACTTAACGATCTACCGCTGTTCCTGACGCCGCCGCAGATCGCGCAATTGCTCCAGATCAGCCGCTCGGCGGCTTACGCACTTGTCAAATCGAAGGGCTTTCCAGCGGTAAAAATCGGACGGAGCGTGCGCGTCTATAGAGAAGCCTTTGTCCGCTGGATGCAGGAAAATTGCCGGGAAGAGGCGAATATCCGCTTTTCCTCTGTGCCTTGGGCACTGGCTTGAGACGCGGGGAACTCCTCGGCCTCAAGTGGCAGGACGTGGAATTCGACAAAGCGACCGTAACAGTAAGGAGAACGCTGGCTCTACGAAGAAGGGGCTCGTCTTCCAGGAGCCGAAATCGCAAGCATCCCGCCGGACGGTGACGCTTCCAGAAGAAGTTGTCAAAGCTCTTAAAGTAGTGAAAATCGAACAAGCAAAGCAGAAGCTCAAAGCTGGCCCGCTGTACCAGGACAACGGCCTGGTGTTCGCCACCAGCGTCGGGACGCCCTTAAACCCTGAAAACATAACGAAGCGCCACCTGTACCCGGTGCTGAAGAGAGCGGGGTTGCCGCGCATACGTTTCCACGACTTGAGGCACACCCACGCCACCCTGTTACTGCTTAAAGGGGAAAACGTTAAGGTAGTATCCGAAAGGCTGGGTCACGCTAGCGTAGCCTTCACCTTGAAGACGTACGCCCATGTCCTGCCGGGGATGCAAGAGGGAGCCGCAAAAAGGATTAACGCGGTTCTCGAAACTGCTTCTTGGACGCAACGGACACAACGGACGCAATGAACAAAAAAAGGTTTGTGGGCAAATTTGTGGGCAAGTTTACATAAAACCGCTTGCCGATCCCGCAAACCCTTGATTTTCCTGGTGGGCGCGGCAGGGATTGAACCTGCGGCCTCTTGAGTGTGAGTTACGAGGCGTGTTCTTCCACTAAGGTCAGTTAAGGTAAAATGCAGTATTTATGCGGCCTGGAGGAATTGGAAACTGCAGGTAAATGCCTCTTTGGGAGGTAAAATTCCAGCCCATTGTCGTAAGATTGTCGTAAAAACCGAACCCGCTAAGCCACGTCCTGCAAGGTCTAGCGGGTATCATTGTCGTAAAAATGCCCCGGCAGAAATTAGAGCTAGGGGCATTTGCACAAAATCAATTTACGTATTTCTTCTGGGGTAAGCCTGGTACTCTTAAGAATTGCTTTCAAAGTACCGGGGCGTACAGGTTTGCTACCGTGAATGGGAACGGTGGCCCGGCGAAGAGGGTCTTTCTTGTGAACCATAACAATGTGGCTCCTTTTTTTCCTTTCACATAGAAACCTGCTTTTTCTAATGCTTTTACCAGGCGGTCACCCGGAACCTGGGGCAGTTCGCTCATACAACAGCGGCCCCTATTTCGTCAAAAGAGGAAAGCAAGCCATCTTCTTCTAAACTCCACAAATAAAGGGCAATGGCTTCTTTAATGTTTACCAGCGCCTCTTCCCACGTGTCCCCCTGGCTGGCGCAACCAGGTAATTCCGGCACATAAACGGAATAACCGCCGTCGCTTTCCTGCTCCATTACCACCGTGAATTTTTTCATCATGCTCCTTCTTTTTATCAAACCAGGTTAACCCGGAAGGGCAAAACCTTCTGGAGTTGTTTCTTATCGCGCTTTGAGTAATCAATTATGGTTGCCCCGGTTATCTCCCCGGTGCCTATGGCGCGGCGAATTAACACCCCCCTTACTCCGTCCTCATCGGAATAGGATGGCACCGGCGGGCCAAGGGAAATGTAAAGCACGTCGTGTTCCTGATCGTAGTTCAACGCTGGCTTACCCTTTACTTTCGGGCCGAACATATATTATCCCTCCTTGCGTGGATAGTCCTTTTGTTTTTGAGCTAATAAAAGCGGTAACTACCTCTCCCGGAACCGTAGCATGATCTATTATTGCCCGGATAATCACCAGGGATGCTTCAACTGGCGAAGGGATCAGGTCTACATATTCTTCTCTTGTGGGATGGGCTTGCTCTGATTGCATTAAATCATGAAGTATGTAATAAGGATTCCTGATCAATCTATTTAGAACATCAAAGCTTACTTCTGGATGTTCTACCTGAATCTTATGTTCCCAAGTGCCCTTCTTCAACAATACGCTGCGCCCTTTTGGATCAGTGACGTTAAATTTCATCCAAAAAGCCCTTCCCGCGGCGAACTCTTAAAATGCTCGCCTTTCGCCGATCTCTAATCCGCTTCCGACCACTTCTGAGAATATTTCCCGGTATGTTTTACCCGCTTTAACCCGGCGCTGGATCCATCTTTGCGCGGCCCGTATACCGACTCCCCGCTTATCGGCAACGGTCTGCACCAAATCAGTATACATTCGGCGATGTTCTATTCTCTCCTTGACGGCGGCAATTGCTTCTTCGGTAATTTCATACCTCTAGCCCAACCCGTAAGCCATTTTACAAAGTCTTGTTTCCACGGCAAGTTATCTTCTACCTTTTCTCCCATGTTCGCGTTTTTGACCTTATTGTATCAAAAGACTAAAGACAACTCAAGGAGGAAATCGGAATGAACGTCAAGTGGGAACGTGAAAAGCGTGGCTGGAGCAAGTCCGAGCTTTCGCGGCGAACAGGAATTGGCCTGACGGAAATCATTCGCATTGAAAAGGGACAGCTACCGATTTACCCAAAGTGGCGAAAACGCCTGGCGGAGTGTTTCGGAATAACTGAGGTGGAAAACGATGGAGACCGCTAATGATTGGGACGACCTCCCTGCGGTGTTGACCATCGAAGACGCGGCCCACTTCCTACGGCGTGGTTATCGCTGCATCCTGCAGCTTTGCCATCGCAGGGACTTCCCGGCCATGCGCCTTGGGCGGCGGTGGCTGATAAACCGCGACGACCTCAGGCGGTGGCTGGAGCGGCAGACTGAGTAAAAATAAACAGCCCGGCGACTGGGCGTGTTCTTCCGCTAAGGTCAGTTAAGATAAAATGCAGTAATATCAAGACTTCACGGAATTGGAAATGTCATACAAATGCCGTCATGGTAGGGTAAATTTCACCACATTGTCGTAAAATTGTTGTAAAAAATTGTGCCCGCTGATGCGGTTATAGCAAGAGTTACCGAGAAGGCCATAGGCTTGCGGCGCGGTGAGCTTTTGGGCCTCAAGTGGTCCGACATAGACCTGGAAAAAGGAACGGTGGCGGTTCGCCGGGCGCTGGTGAGAACCCGGGAGGGGCTGGAGTTCTCGGAACCGAAGACGAAGCAGTCCAGGCGGACGGTTCCGCTGCCGCCCCAGGTGGTGGCGGAGCTGAAGCGGCACAAGAGGCGGCAGGCAGAGGAGCGTCTGGCCCTGGGCGAGTGCTACCGGGACAACGGTCTGGTCTTCTGCAGGGAGACGGGGGAACCTTTAGACCCGGACGGGTTTTATAAGCACTACAAGCGCCTTCTGCAGAAAGCGGGGCTGCCCCCGGCCCGGCTCCACGACATGAGGCGCACCTACGCCACCACCTTGCTGGAGCTGGGCGAGCATCCGAAGGTAGTCCAGGAGCTTTTGGGGCACAACCGGATCACCACCACCCTGGACATCTACAGCCACGTGGCGCCGGGGTTGAAGGAGAAGGCGGCGCAGCGCCTGGCGGGAACGTTGAACCTGGGGAAAGAAGCGTTCTCTGAAGGTGTTTATTAGAGGTCATAGGGTGTCATGGAGTGTTACTGCATAAAAACTGCATAAAAATGACCCAAACGGAAAGAGCTCCGATCCTCGGAGCCCTTGTCGTTTCTGGTGGGCGCGGCAGGGATTGAACCTGCGACCTCTTGAATGTGAGGAAAGTATCCGCTTTCCTGGTAAGGAAGCAAAAACCTAATAAAATCAAGGCCGGGCGGGGATTTTGCCATTTTATGGTTGTCCAGAACAGTCCAGATAAATCAAGACTTTCTGATACCCCCAAAAATAGTCTTGGTTGCAAATTGGTTGCACGCCGATTGCAAAAATTGGGATAAGGTAAGTGAGGTTCCTGGAGGGAACCCTTGATTTTTCTAAAGTGTCCGCGAATAGGCCCGGGCGGGCGGCCCTGGTTTGGGAGATAGGGCGCAGGGTTCAAGTCCTGTCGCCCCGACCATTTTATTTTCCGGGAAGCCTTGAGAATCAAGGGTTTCCGGGGTTTTTAAAATCGAGAAAGGGGTAGGGTAGGGTTCCGCAAGGAACCCTTGATTTTTCTAGGTTTTCGCAACTAGGCGGACAAAAAGGCGGACAAGGGGCGGACAAAAAGGCGGACAAAAATTTAAAGGCTGAGCGAGCTATCCAGGTGACGGGATTGGGGTGCGGGCGGCTGGAAGCCGGACAGGGTTGCCGGGTGGTTTTAGCAAATCTGGAGGTGTTTTTCTCCCAGAAGGAGATTTAGCCGAAGCGCCATTATTTCCTCCGTTACTCCAAACCACTCTGCCAGCTCCCATATCTCCCTTATCCCTTTCCTCAACGCCCTGTATAGTTTACGTTCGGGGATGAGGTAAATGGCTGCCCACTTCCGGGCCCGGTATTCCGCCCGGCTCACCGTCAGCCTGTCCCGGTAGTGAAAGAAGGTGACCGGCAGCGCGTTTGCAGCCGTGGTGTAAAAGTGTCCCAGTTCTTCCGCCAGGACGGAGCGGAAATATGCGAGCGGGGTGGTGGCTAGGGAGTTCGCCAGGCCAATTACCGGGGGCAGGCCGGGCGTAGCCCAGTAAACCGCTTCCAGGGGCGGCTTAAAATCCCACCATTCGATAGCGATACCTTCGCGCTCAGCTAAGGCGAATAAATCCTTCAACATTGTATGGCGTCACCTGCCGAAACCTGGCGATTTGTGTCGATTATTCTTAAAAAGCCGGAACCTGCTACCTTTTGTGAAGTAGCAGGTCCGTCGTCACATTACCTTACATGTCGTGTTGCCGAGATGTGGTTCCAGTGAAACGCTAACCCGTCCTGGTTTTATGCCATATTTCGCTAAGCCGCCTTCAAATCCTGCTGGGCCTGGAAGTCGCGGATGATCCGCAACGGCGGCCGGCCTTGGTTGAACCGGCCCTGGTGGGGCCACTCGGTGTTGTACCAGACCAGCCAGCGATCCAGGTCCTCCTGCAGCTCCTCGATGCTCCGGTAGATCTTCGTACACAGCAGACCCTCCAGGGCGTCCTTGAGGGTCTGGATGAAGCGTTCCGCCTTGCCGTTGGTCCAGGCGTGCCGCACCTTCGTGCGGCGGTGCTCAGCACCCAGCCGGGCGCAGAGCGCCTCGAAAGCGTGGGTCGGCTTACCCACAAACTCCGTCCCGTTGTCGGTCAGTGCCCTGCCGATCTGAGCCACACCTTCGGACGAGAGTTCCCGGTGCAGACGATCCACGGCGGCGGCCGCCATCTCGCTGTTGCGGGCGGGGGCCAGGACGGCCGTGCCGTAGCTGGAGTGGGCGTCTATGGCCGCCGTCATGTGCACTATACCCGCCTCTTTCAGCCGGCCCACCAGGGCGGTGTCGGCGCAAAGGATGTAACCCGGCTCCGGCGCCTTCAGGTGCCGCTTCTTGCTCAAGACCCGGTCGCGTTCTACCTCGTCCGGCTCGAACTCACCAGTTCGCCGACGCACTGCCTCCAGCCGCTTAGCCCGCGTCTCCAAGCCCCGGCGCTTCAGTGTGCCGTACACGGCGCTGACCCCGACCCCGTAGTCCGCCCGCAAGGCTGTGACAATCGTCCGGGGGCCCGCCTCGGGGTGGGTCAGGGCGTAGTCCACGATGGCCAACTCCACCTCTAGGGGCGTCTGGTTCGGCATGGCCGGTGGGCGCCGCCGCACCCGATCAAACAGCCACTCGTCGCCATATTCCCTGTAACGGGCTTGCCAGTGCCGGACTGTTTTCCGCGAAATCCGTTCGTCCGCCGCGATCTTCGTCTTTGGCCTGCCTTCCTTCAGCGCCTCGATGACGCGCCGCCGCTTGGCGGTTGCAATGGGATGGGCAGCCACTCGTAATCTCCCTCCTCCTGAGCGTGTTACCCACACTCCAGAATTGGACGGGTATGCGGGCTTGCCCTTCTGGCTTCAACCTGCCAGAGGCCTTCTTAGTACCCCCAGGCTATCCCTGCTCCCTGGCACCCCATCTCGGCATCCGCGCACCGCACCTTACGTCTCAACCTTTCGTATTCTTCCGGGGAAATTCCTATATCGCGGAGTATCTTTCTAATCAGCCCACGTCCCAAATCTTCGCCTTTATGAAAGGGGACAACCGTGCAGCGGCCATCGGGATGAGTGTACATAACGTGGCTACCCACCTGCCTTTTCCGATCAAAACCTAAGCGAAGCAAAATTCGCTCCATATCTTCGGCAGATATAATCGCGAGCCTCGTCATGGCTGCACCTCAACCTGGTGAACACCGATGAATTTGTTTTCTGCCAGGAAGGCACCGGCGTTCTCGTCAAGGTAAAGCCTTATTGCCTCTTGAATACGTTCCTCCAGGTCGGCCAGGTTATCCGCTTGGGTATGGCAGCCGGGAAGAGAGGGCACCGAGGCAACGTATTTGCCGTCTTCGTCTTGCTCGATTATTACCAAAAAACGGCGAGCGGGCATTTATTGTCACCCCCTACTCCTTCTTCTTCCCGTACTTCCTCAAGATGTACTCCTGGAACTCTTCCAGACTCTTCCGTGCTTCCTCCGGCAGATCTTTCAGCGGATCGTCGGTGCGGTGGGCGGCAAGAGTGCCGTCGGTAAGCGACAGATTTCTGTCATCAACCCTGCCCAAAAGAAAATCAGTAGTACAGTCTAAAGCATCTGCTAGCCTTCTTAGCATAGCAGGGTCAGGCTTACGATCTCCCGTCTCATAAAGGGCAATTGTGCTGGGTGAAACGTTTAATAAAGCGGCTAATTGCCGTTGGGTTAACCCCCTTTTTTCTCGTGCTTGTTTAAGGCGCTGTGGCAATATCTTCATGGTTCCCACCTGCTTTCTCTTTGTAAGTATATAATACCCCGAGCTGTAAGCATAGTAAATAATCGCTTGCAAATCGTAATATTTTTCGGGGCGCCCTATTGACTTGCTTACATATCGCAACTATAATCAAAGTAGAGCTGCTGACGAATTGCAAGCAAGGAGGTGACTATAAATGTTTACCCTGACCGAATTAAGGGAGACACGAGGACTTAGTCAGCGCCAGTTAGCCGATGAATTAACCCGCTATAATGAAGAAGGAATAGAGTTTTCGGCATCTTCCATAGCTTTATACGAGCTTGGTTTAAGAACTCCCAGTCTAAAACGAGCCAAAACTATCGCCCGCTTTTTTGGAATACCTGTAGAAGATATTATTTTTGGCACTTTTGCTTGCAATTCGCAAGCCGATCCCGCCATCAACGAGTAGGTAGAAGCCTTATCGATTCCTGATACTAAAACATTTATTTTAAACTTTCTTCACATACCAAATTATACCTTCTTGCAATTAAAAAAAGCGTGCCAGCTGAACTTGAGCAGAAAGGTTTTCCGCCGCCCGGGCCACTGCGGAGGACCACAAAAAGCGGCGGAACCTGGGAGGCAGAGTGCGAAGCGGCGCTGAGCCCGTGTGGGTGAGGCATAGATCCCGCGACCGGAAGCCGAAACGGAACCATATCGGCTTAAGCTGCCGGAGGGGTAGCGCCCCCGGCTAACCCACAAGGTGGGGACAGCGGATCAAGCCATACAGCATATTTGCCCGGTGCGGAATTGACCGCGCCGTATCCCCGTTCTGTCCCGTCGCCCTCGCGGCCCCTCGGTCCTCCGGCGAGAAAGCAGACGTGACCGGACGAAAGGAGAGGAGACTGGATCCGGGCTTAAAAGAAATTTTCCCCTGCGCCCGCGAAAATGGGCGCAGGTTATCCGGCCCGAATTGCCGCCGCCTCCCCGTGGCGGGCCGGGGGCGAAGCCGGAAGGCTTCGGCGAAGCGCGGAAAAGGAGAAGGAGCCATGACGACGATTCACGACAACCGGGGGAAAGAAATACCCATCCCGTCCAGCGAGCAAAGGCGAAAAGAGATCAGGGAATTCGCGCGAAGGCAGGTAGAGAAACACGGAGTAAGGGAGCGGCTGGGCGACTACTACCACCCTCCAGAATTCACGCGGTGGAAGGACTATTACAGGTACTGCCTCTGGCAGGAAATTCAGAGGGTGACGGACGTCGGCGCGACGTCGGGAACGCTCACGACCGTTGAAGTTGAGCGGCTTGCCAGGCAATACCGGATCGCTCCTTCCAACCGAGCGCGGTACGTCTGTCTGGCAACCGCCTACAAACGGGCGGGGCGTCACGGGGTGGAGGCTTTAGCGCATGTGCTCTGTGTTGACCCTTCCGCCGCAATCCGGGCTGTGGAATCGTGGCTGGCTGCACGGCGGAGGGCGAGGAGAAACCAGAAAGCGACAGTGGTGTTTCCTCCGCCGGTACCTGGGGCGATTGATTCGGAGGAGGCGCGGGAAATAGCGGAGTTTTGTGCGGGGGGCTGTGGTGAGATGAGGTATGCGAGAAGAAACACTTCGACGGGCACTACGAACAGGAGCTCCCGGAGATTTTAAATTTTAGCCCTATACAATAAATTTATCAAGAGATAAAGAGAAGATTGTTGAACGGGAGAATTAATTTAGCTTGAGGACGAAATAAATAATTTTTTGGTAGATATTTTAACTTGACAAAAATATATGATATTCTTCGTGTTTACGAAAAAATGGAGATAGATCTGCTGTTAGAGGGCCTATTAATCGTATATTAATAATGACTTGAAAACAAAAAAATAGTATGTTTTACTCAGGGGAAATTTTTCCATTGTAGAATTTTGGAAAAGGCGGAAGTGGTTTTCATGAGAATTTGTAGTTCTAAGGAGCAAAATAAATAATGTATCAGCACTACCAATATTTTTTTAAGTTATTATACCTTCCGAGATTTGGAGGGATTTAGTTGAAAATTTATGATAAAGATATTAGAAACCTGTTATTAAATGAAATTGTAAGAAAAAAGGAGTTTATTTCAGATCCTTCTTGTATAGTAATTCATGAAATGGATGTATGTTGTGGTTGTGCAAGGATTGATATTGCTGTCATTAATGGCCAGATACACGGTTATGAGATAAAAAGCGAACGTGATAATTTAGAGAGGTTGCCTTTTCAGATAGGCTTATATAACAAGATATTCGATACTGTGACTTTAGTTGTTTCAGAAAAATACTGCAACAAAACAACAAAAATAATACCGGAGTGGTGGGGTTTATATTGTATAACAAAAAACAAGACGAGGGCTTCTCTAGAGGTGGTGAGAAGCCCAAGTAAGAATTTACAAGTTGAAACAATTAATCTTGTCCAGCTATTATGGAAAGAAGAAATATGTGAATTATTAACAGTTTATGGTTTATCGAAAGGAATTAAAAGCAAAACGAGATATGAGTTGGGAAAAATAGCCGTTAAAAACATTAAGGGTACAGAAATTGCGTCTTTTGTGAGAGAGAAACTTAAAAATCGAAAGTCCTGGAAAGCTCATGAATTACAACAGTTATATGATGATTTGCATCTATTGCAACCCAATTAGTGTTACTTCCGGGTCCTTTGTTACTTAAGCCATATGCTCTTTCCTTTATCTCTAAGTCACCAAAGGAGAAATCCTCTCCATAATAGTATTCAGAATTACATATTTCCATTGCTATAGCCTTATGTCCTTTAATCCATGTTTTTGCTAGGTGATCTTTTGCACCTTTTAATACCCAATATTTGTTTGATGTAGTGTACTTTGCTTTAGGGAGGATTCCATACCTTAATTTCGAGAAATCAATTTCAGTATCTGTAAACTTAGTTACACCATAATCAGAGAATATTAAACGTTGTCTAATTAACTCAAAACAGGGGTCATTATAAATTTTATTAAATAGTTTGATGTCTATTCTATCAAAAAAAGCACTTCCACCAGCAGGAATTGAAGAGAGGTCTTCAGGGAAAGAAGTCATTGCAAGAATTATGTTTTGCCAAATATCTTTCTTCATAATGTATGTATTAAGTATGTTTTTTAATTCCGCATAAAGCAGATTAGCTTGTTTTTTAGTTTCTATAACGTTAAGATCCAGCATTATATCTAAAACTACACTTCTACCTTGATTCCATTCAGCTAAATAGTTAAAGATAGTTGAATAATCTGGTCCTTCTATATCTTCTGGAACTGGTAGTCTTACAACAATTCTACCTGATAAGTTACCTAAAATATTAGCTAAATCTGGAAAGTCATCAAAGTATAAGACGGGATATATTGTTTGGCCACAATTTTTCGACTCTTCGATCAAAGAGGTTAGGTATTCTCTATCTTCTTCATCAACATAGATAGTATCAACATATACAGGGTACTCAAAACAATTACCAAGATCTGTTATTACACTAGATGGCTCTTGATAATCTGTAAACTCTAGTATAGGAATTATGCACTCTTTTTGGCTTGAACTAAGGTTAAGCAGAGCTATTTTTTCGCCGGTTTTCCATTTTAAAATTGGTGCATAAATAGGTTTGGACACTAAAATTACCTCCCATTTTAGAAAAGTTTACAAAAGAAAAATTCGATGTTATTTCTCATAAATTCCTTCCATGAAATATAGGATATAATGTCGAAAAAAGAAGATGATATCACCCGTACTAATGCACAATTTTTCCCAAGTTTAAACCTGGAGAATTCTGCGGCTGAAATCTTTGAAAAATTAATAATAACAAGGCGAATACTGGAATTGCGATACATAATGTAGCAAAATCTTTTTGCTAAAATTCTAAAGCAGAGTATATAATTATCGTGAAAGCAGTATGGCCAGCCTGCGGGAGCAGGCAGAGGTGCAGGGTAAGCCGCAAAGCGCGCCTGTGACACAAAGGTCATACTGTATTATATTTTTAAAAAGGCTTCTTAATGTAATATACTACGAAACAGAGAAAAGAGTGAGTTAACAATGCAATCACGGATCGTGAAATGTGGCAACAGCCTGGGGGTTCGTATCCCCGGTTCTATAGCCAAAAAAATCGGTCTTGTTGAAGGCACGCTGATTGATTTTCAGGTTGAGAAAGATGTTCTTATAATCCGCCGCAGATGTTATAGACTGGAAGAATTCCTCTCCCGGATTGCCCCCGATAACACTTACGGCGAAATTAATACAGGGAATCCAGTAGGTAGGGAAATATGGCGATGCCGGGAATTTACATCCTTGGCTTTAATTTAACCCGCAAGAAGGTGCGCTGCTGCCCGGCCCTGCCGGGCTTATTTTTTTCGGGAGGTGACGCTTTTACCCCTTCCATATCGGCCTGGCCCCGGCATTGCCGGGGTTTTTCTTTTAGCAGGCCAATATGGAATTTCGCGAAGGAGGGGTGAAAGTGGCCGAAAAAATCTCGGAATCACACCGCACAAAACTCGTAGCAAGCGGAATACCCCTGGAACTCATAGAAAAAACCGGTATCTACTCCGCGACGGCAGACGATATTTTCACGCTCACCGGCGTGCGGGTGGAATCGACCGGCATTGTATTTCCGTACCCTGGAGAAACCGATGGTTACGCCCGGGTCCGGCTGGACCGGCCGGCCGGCGATATGAAATACGTAGCGCCGCGCGGTTCGGGGTGCCGCCTTTACGTGCCTCCGGGGGCCGATCTGAGCGCTCCGGTAGTGGTGATTACCGAAGGGGAAAAGAAAGCTCTTGTCGCCGTATCGCGCGGGATCAACTGCGTGGCCGTGGCGGGAATCGACGCCTGGCGGGAACGGGGGCCGCTCGGGGAAAAGAAGCCGCCTGACCTGGCACTGATCGGGCGGTTGAAACGTGACTGGGAAAAGCAAACGGTTATCCTGGTTTACGACTCCGACATAAACCAGGAACACCCAAGATGGGATGCTTTCCCAACGCTTGCGGAAATATTATATTCCCTCGGAGCCGCTGTCGTCAAGGTTTTAACCTTACCGGCACTGGATGTTGGCGGCAAGGTCGGCCTCGACGACTACATCCTGGTTTACGAAAAAGCAGGTGAAAACCCTGTCGAAAAGTTTTGGGGGCTTGTTGACCGGATCCCGGAGTGGGTGCCGATTTCCTACGCTCCGGGGGCGGAAAAGTACGCTGAAGCGCGGCTTAAGCCGGACGCTCCGGCAGACCGGCAAATCCTGGGGGCGGTGGCCATCCTGGCTACCCAGGGAGAAACCGGGCTGCAATCCGGGATGAAGGCTGCTGGGATCCGCGGGGAAACGGCGAAGTTTCTGCGGAAAGACGCTGTTCGAAAACTGCCCGGGGTCCGGGCGAAACAGTCCTGCAAGTACGTATCGGAAAAGGAAAAGGAGAAGGAAGGTCCGGAAGCAAAACTGAAAACCTTTGCCGAAGTTTTCCCTCCCGCCCGGAAGGCGCCGTTTGCCGACTACCCGCTCCCCTTGAATTACGACATCAAGCCGGACGGCCGGGTAGTGAAAATAGAGTACGATTCGAGCCCGATGGGCGTCCCCGTCCCGGTCGAACACGACGTCATCCGCGCCCCGGTCGCGCTGGCGGTGCATCTGGTGCCCGCGGACGGCATGGAGGACGACGTTCTCTACGAGCTCTGGTGGTGGCATTACGACGCCGCCTGGCGGAGGGCGCAGTTCCCGGCCGGGATAATTTTCAACGCGGCGAAATTCGACATCCTGGCAAACAAAGATTTGCCGGTGGACTCCAACTCGAAAAACCGCTTCGTGGCGTGGATGGCCGCCTTGCGGGACCTCCGGTACGATTTCCCGGACAGGGCGAAAATCCCGTGCCGGATAGTGGTTTCCCGGTCTGGCTGGCACACCCTGCCCTCCGGCAGGGAAGTGTTCGCCGTGGGGCGGGACATTTTCACCGCGTCCGGGGCGGTGAAAGGCGAAACGGGAAGCGTGGAAGATGACGTGGACCTGGAGGACCCCTTGACGGAGTGGCGCGACGTGTCGGTCAACGAAAAGCAGCTTCTCGATCCCATTCGCGCCAAAGGCACGCTCGAAGCGCAGGTGGAGACTTACCTGCGCTGGGTCAAGAAGTACCCGCTGATCGGGTTTTTCGTCGGGGCCGCTGCCGCCGGGCCGCTGATGCGCGTTCTGGTCAAGCAGGGCCTTTCGGAGATCGCCGGCTTCGTGGTGGAGAGCACCGATCCCGAGGCGGGCCACGGCAAAACTTTGGCGAACCGTTTCGCCGCCGGGGTCTGGGGGGTCCCGGAAACAGGCGAGAAGGGGATGATCCGCACCGCCCACCGGACGACGGTGCATACCGAAATCCTGTTTGGAGTCCATTGCGACATCTCCTGCCATGTTGATGAAACTCAGCTCGTCAGGTTTTCGGATATGGTAGCGGAAATGGTTTATTCCCTGGGTATCGGCTCCGGGAAGGAACGTGGCGCCAAACACGGCGGGGGCAGGAAAACCCGGTATTTCTACACGGTGCTGGTGCTGAGCGCCGAACAGTCCGTGCTGGACGTGGTGAACCGCGAGGGCGTCCACCACCGGGTGCTTTCGCTGCCGCCGGTATTCCCGGAGAAAAGCGAATTTTACCGGCAGGAGGCGGAGACGGCAGAAAAAGAGCTCTTGCAAAATTACGGCAACCTCGGCCGCGCTTACGTTAGCTGGCTGCTCGATCTGCCTGACCGGGAAGCAGCGGTAGTAGGAGCGTTCACGCGCTGGCGCGACCTGCTGGCCGCGGCAGCGGACGCGGAGGTGCCGGTGTCTGTTAAAGCTGACGGCTCCGCGGAAAAGAACCAGGCTTTAAAACGCCTGGCGAAACGCGCTGCCGCCTGTGCCGCCGGATTGGAGTTGCTGTTAAAGGCGTGCGGTGTTCTTGAAGATGAAGCTAAAGAAATTACGGCACGTTGCCTGGACGCGGCGTGGGAACACATCCTCGTTAACGTTCGGGGCAGGCCTCTTTTGGAAAAAGTGCTTTCCGTACTCTGTTCCTTTATTTGGGAAAACAAGGAAGCAATCGAAGGACTGCGGCAGGACGTTAAGCCGCCGGCGAAATGGATTGGGCGGACGCTCAACATCGGAGGGAAACAGTATATTGCCCTGGCCCGGAACCCTCTGGTTAAGCTTTTTAGAGAGCAGGTGGAAGTTGAGTACGATACGGCGGCAAAAGCTCTGGCGAAAGCCGGCCTGCTTGTTTCGGAAGGGGACCGGGAGGGGAGAACGGAGAAAAAGGTGCGTTTCGCCGGAGGGCGTGAATGGATGCTGGTAATTGATGCCGAAGCGGTTTTGCATGACTACGAAGAAGGTAATCCGGGGGTCGAGGGTTCAGGGGACGATAAATTCTAGAAGTAACAAGGGTTTGGGGTTTTTGTCCCCCACGTCCCCCGCCTGTCCCCCACCCCTCTGGGGACGCTTCATCCCAACAGCCACAAGGGATTCCGGGTTTGTCCCCCGTGTCCCCCGCTAAAAATAATATATATAGCATTTTTAAAGAAAAAGATATATTTTTTTCAATATGAATCTTTTAATTACCATGAATGGTATTATGTGGTATTTTCAAGAAGAAAAATATATATTTCTCTCGCGCGCGCGTACGCGCGCGTAAAATTGGGGGACACGGGGGACAATTGCATTTATTCCTAGAAATATTTAAAGTTAGGTGTCCCCCATATATTTATTCCATATATTAACAAACCCAATAACAACAACGCTTTGAGCGTCCCCCAGAGTGTCCCCCAAAATTTTTTACCATAATATAACAAATCCAGTATTTATGCGGCTTGACGCGTCCCCCAGCCTTTTTCGGGGGTTTTTGTGTGAGGAGGTTTTTTCCCGTGGGAAAAGTCTTGGAAATTTACCAGCAGCAAAGCATTTACAATCCCTGCGCTACCCTGCGCCTCTTCCAGGACGCGGCAGTCCGTGCTAATACACGGCACAACCTTGAAACGGACGGCGAAGCGATCTCCTGGGCGAAGCAGGTCCGCCCCGACCTGTGGGTTGCCTGCCTGTCGGCCTTCGACGCCGTGCGTGCGGCCTTCAACGCCCGCGACGCGGCCGCCGTCCGGAAGGCCGTGATCCAGTTTGAAGCGGCGAACGACCGGATTTTTGACGCTTATATCGCCGCCAAAACAGGGAATGCGGGCGGGACAGAAACCCCGAGGCCGGAGAAAGGAGTCCAACCCCCGGACGGAGAAAAGACCCAAAAGCAGGAGGAACCCCCGGAAATCTTGTTCCCGGATACGGAAGGAGCGAGCGGTGAAAAAGCCATGATGAATCAGGAAAAGCCGGACGCTGGGAAAGAGGCCGATTTCGTTTCTCCCTGGCAGATCTGGCTTGACCGGGCGCAGACCGTTCAGGTACGCGATTTGGCCGCCTGGCGCGCCGCCCTGGAGGAAGCCCGGGTAGCCGGGATCTGCGCCCTGGACACGGAAACCACGGGCCTGGACCCCCTGGTGAACCGGTTGCGCCTGGTCCAGCTTGCTGTTCCGGTTTACCCGGCGGAAAAGAAACGCCTGGTGGCCGAAAACGACAAGGAACCGGAACCCGGAGGGAGCGCGAAGGTTTTCGTGCTGGACTTATTCACCCTGCCGGAAGGAGACCGCCGGAAAGCCCTGGAGGCCTTGGGTCGGTTGGTAGCTGATTCGGGCGTTTTGAAAGTTTTTCACAACGCCAAATTCGACTTGGCCTTCCTCCGGATGGCCCAGGGCGGTACGCGCGTACCGGTCGAGCGGGCCTTCGACACCATGCTGGCGAGCCAGCTCTGCACCGCCGGCGATTTCGTCCCGGAAGCGCAGTTTGAAAAATTTTGCGTCGACCAGGGCATCCGGGTGGAAAAACACGGCAACGAAAAAACGCGGTACTTCGACCGGCACGGCCACGAACTGGAATTCCACCGGGACAGCCAAAAGGAAATCCGCCCGATCTGGGTAAGCCACTCCCTCCAGCAGGTGGCGCACCGTCACCTGGAGGTCGTCCTGGCGAAAGAACACCGGTCGTCTGACTGGTCAGGCGAGCTGACGCCTGAAATGTTCCGCTACGCCGCCCGGGACGCCGCAGTTCTCCTGCCGCTGCAGGAAATCCTGGCGCGGCTCCTGGCGGCGAACAGGCTGACGGGTACGGCTAAAATAGAATTCGCCTGCCTGCCCGCGGTGGTTGAAATAGAACTCGCCGGGATGCCTTTCGCCGCGGCCCGGGCCCGCGGTCTGCTGGCCGGGGTCGAGGAGGAGGCGGTTCGGCACAAAGAGGCGTTGATCGCGCTGGCCCGCGGGGCGGGCTTCCGGGCAAGGCCGAAGAAGTCGGCAGGGAAAAAGTATTCCCCCGACCTAAACCCGGACAGCGGCGTTGACTGCGTGGACTGCCTGCGCCTGCTGGCCGGACAGGAGGGCGTCCTGGCGGAAGAGGACAAGGCATTTCAAATCGACGGGGAAACCCTGGACCTGGACAGCCGGGACGAGACGCTTTCCCGTCTGGCGGCCAGGCTGCCGGAGGAAAGCAACCTGCGGGCGTTCGCCCAAAACCTAAAGGCTTACCGGGCGGCGAAGAAACGCGCCGACTTTTTAAAGCAGTGGCTGGAAAAATTACACCCGTCCACGGACCGCCTGCATGCCGATCTCCGGCAAATAAACCCGTTCGGGGTAGGGAGGTTTTCGGCGCAGAACCCCTCATTGCAGCAGGTTCCCCGCGGGTCGGAAGTCCGTGCGCTTTTCCGCGCGCCGGAGGGGAGAAAGCTCGTGGTGGCTGATTATAGCGGGATCGAAATGCGGATCATGTGCCAGTTGACCAAAGACCAGGCTATGCTTACCGCCTTTAAAAACGACATCGATATACACCGCTACACAGCAGCAGCCATCACCGGGAAAAAAATCAACGAAATAACTAAAGAAGAGCGGCAGATGAGCAAGCCGGTCAACTTCGGGATGATCTACGGGATGAGATCTGATACATTACGGATTTATTCGGAAACAGGCTACGGTGTGAAAATGACTCCCGAAGAAGCCGAGGCCGCCCGCGAAGCCTTTTTCCGCACGTACCCGGCGGTGGCCGCCTGGCACGCCAGACAGGAAAAAAAGATGTTTGAAAGCGGGTTCGAGGTATTTTGGCGTCACGACTTTCACCAGGGTTTTTACCAGGAAAAACGCCCCTGCGCCCGGACGCTTTCCGGCAGGCTCCGTGTTTGGCCTGTTATCGAACGGGAACGGAGAAACGGAAGCGGCACCTACTTGCGAAAGGCCGGGGCCAGCACGGAAATGTTCAACACCCCCGACCAGGGTACCGGCGCCGACATGATCAAGTGCGCCATGGCCCGGCTGTACCGGGAACTGGCCCGGCACGGTTGGGACGACGTAAAAATGGTTGCAACCGTCCACGACGAGCTGGTTTTGGAAGCCCCGGAGGAGCTGGCGGAGCGGGCTGCCGACCTTCTCGGTTCGGTCATGGAGTACACGGCGGCCCGGTTCCTGCCGGACGTGCCGGTGGAAGTGGAAGCGGCGGTATGTGAGAGTTGGGCGGAGAAATGACAAGATGACCAAAACAGCACTGGAGGGGTAATTATTGTGACAGTTTTTTCTCTACCCATCCTGATTCTTTGTTGTTCCCATGAAAAAGAACGGTATAGCCATTTTTAGTGTAAAAAGCAATTTGGATTTGAAGATCTACTGGAGATAACTCACCAATAATTCTTTTTGCTCCAAAGCCTTTGGCTACACGTTCCAGGAGACGGAGGATAAAAGTCCCGATTCCTTGCCTTGCCGCCTCATTGAAATATTGGTAAAGATGTCCACAACATAAACATCTGGTCTTTGTATCTCGAAGTAAAGAAATGATATTCGGTCGAGTCTAGCGAATGGAACGAATGATGCGGGATCAATTACCTTAATTTCAGCATTCCGGCAATAAGGGTACTCGCCTGATTTCTCTATCAGAGGGACCTTTGCAATTGCCCAGAGAAGTATGTTATATCTTGTTATCAATGGAAAAACACCAAAGAAGCTATAATTTCCCAAGGTATGAGTTGAGAGTAAAGCTTCGGTTTTTTGAGTTAATAACCGCGAAGTTTCTCGCCGTTTCTCTTCTTCAATCTCTCTGAGTTTTCTACATCTTTCCAAGACAAGTAACTCCACGTCTACTTCTGTGTAAAGTCCAGTAATTCTGGCAATTAAATTTCGAAACAACTCGTTTTCACCCTTTTCAGGAGGGATGTCGATGAGGCATGAGATAAAGATAAGCGCTCTTTCAATCGAATGGAAGAGAGCGATCCACCGCGTGCTTTTCTTTGCGAATGAGCACTCTGAAAAAATTCTCCAAAAAGTGGAGAAATCCCTGCTTCTTTATAGTCAACAGGCCGGAATTCCGCTGGTTACGATTGGAGAAAGCGGTTCTTTACGATTTCTTGACAAAGAGTTTACTATTGACGGGTTTGTGGATTACATTGACGAACATAAACCTTTCGAGGGACTCGTCTTGCTTATTAAACCAAAGGCGCTTTGCCAAAACCTAGTTGCACAAAGTGCGCGTCGCATTTGGGTGCGATCCCGTCCGTTCGGAATCCCTGCGTTTGCGGTCTGCGATGCGAGTGAAAATCCGCTTTGGTGGGACTTCGCGGATGATGCCTTTACCAGGTACTATCTTTTCAACCCAGGCCAGAAACTTTCTCCAGAATTGCTCGTCCAAAGCGACGATATCAAGTCGTTCGTTGTTGAGTTAGATCATAATATGGTCGCGGTCTGCCAGGAAAAAGCTCTTTAACCTGACCCCGCGGGTTTTCTCTTTTTTCCCCAAGCAGGATTTTCCCCATCCCTGCCGTAATCTTCCAAAAAGGCGGTGATCTCCAGAACAAGAACACTTATTTGTGCGTCTAATAGGTAAAAGACCAAACATTACCAAAAAAGGAGGAATCGTTAATCAATGCGTAAACTCATAATACTGATTATCACTCTGTCCCTGCTGTTCCCGGCCCTTCCGGCCTTCGCGCAGCAGGAGAAAATCGACGTCTACCAGCAGAAAAAGCTGGTCAAATCCGTCGTCTTCCAAATCGGCCTCCACGAATACTACGTGGACAACAAAACCCCCGGCGTCAAGATGGACGTCGCTCCCTTCGTGGAGAACGGCCGTACTTTCGTCCCCGTCCGGTTCCTTTCCAACGCCCTGGGCGTTAAAAACGAAAACATCTTCTGGTTCGGGAATACCGGGCAGATAAAACTCCAGGAGCCGGGCTTCAACGTGGTGGAATTGACCGTCGGCGTGCCGGAGGTTAAGTCCAACGGCGTGCCTGTTTCTGGCGTGGACGTGGCCCCGATGATCAGGGATTCCCGGACGTTTTTGCCGGCACGGTTCGTGGCAAACGCCCTGGGGTACGACGTAGACTGGGACGCTTCCCTGGGTTTGGTAGTGTGCTGGCCTAAAGGGGAAGTGAAGCCGGATATCAGCGCAGTTAAGGCGGAACTGAAGAAGTGGACGTGGACGGAGACGGGGTACAGGCTACCAAGCGTAACCGGGGAGTTATTCAAGGAATGGCACAACAAGGCTGACAATTCTTACTGGACAAAGGCAGGACTGAAAGTCGATTCTGACGGCAGCCCGGTGTATCCAATTGAATTGTCTTTGCTCATTAATGCTCTCGATGACGGTGGTTCCCCGGAAGCTTACGACCAGGCCGAAACTATACTTGCCAGCAAGTTCGGCCCGGAGTTTGCCGGAGAAGTGATGAGCTACGTCCGGCAGAAAAAGAGCCGGAGGGACATGTGCCATGTAGGATGGAAGACGTATTACGCGCCAAGCGGTCAGAGGGTTGACGTGGGTATGGGCGAAGGTACGAATATTCAGATATACCGTTTAAGCGGGTAATCAGGAGGTGCAAACAAAACAATGAGGAAAATACTTACCGCGACCATCGCGGTTCTTTTTTCGCTTTTTTGCCTTTCTCCCGCCTTTGCCGTAAACCTTACCGGCATGGGCGAGTACGTCAAGAACCTCGGCCAGGACGCGATAATCAACCAAGCGAATAAAGACACCAACAACCATTTCACCGAGACGAACCAGCCGAAAGACCCGAATGTCGCGCCGCGGCCCCTTCGGTTGCACGAAGTCTACCTGGGAGAGTTCGGCCAGGTGCAGGGTCCTATCTTCGACATCATGCAGAGCATAGGTTCCGCCCTCTACGTTCTCACCTGGGGTGACCCCCATGGTGACGAAAAGAACGGGCGGAAAAGGTACATAGGGTACACATATCTCGACGAGGACTTCACCAACCCTGCCTTTCCCCACGACGCGTGGGCCGGGGGAGTATTGGAGGACAGGAACTGGATTAAGAGGCCGTGGGAAAATGATATCTTGAAACAAAGATACGGAATCCAAGATATCAAGTACGACGGCCGCCCCGAACTCTACCTCAAGGCCATGCAGTTCGGCCTGGCCGCCTACTACGGTGACGTCCTCGACGGCGTGAAAAAAATCCAGTCCGGGGACAAGGTAAAGTACGTCATCGACCCGAGCAAACGCCCCGAGTTCTGGAACAACCTGGCCGATTACGTCCACGTCCTAGTCCCCCCGTCTACATACACCTGGGGCATGGGCCGCATGTGGCACCAGCGGGAGGACGGCACCATCTGGTACGTTTCCGTGCCAATAGCCCCGCTGGGAATGGTGTTCGACGCCGACTTGGCGGTGAGGATCGAACCGAAGGAGGTCAAGGCAAAGCCGAGCGAGGAGGTCACTTTCACGGCATTCCTCAAGGTCAAAAAGGCTCCGTCCGGCATAGACAGGTTCGGTGCACAGACGCAATTCACGGCGTGGCCCGCCGTGTCTTGGGCGTACCACGAAGTGGACGGCCAGCTTTTCAACGTAAAGATGGAGCCGCAACAGGGCTCTCCCCAGCTGAACGGCCTGGACACCACGATGGAAGACCTTGAGGAGGGGAAGGAGTACAGGTACACGCTAAAAGTCCACGCCCAGGACAGGCCAACGAAAGTCGTGCTGGTGGGGTTCCCGAACATAGCACTCGACGAGGACCTGAGTGACAACTACGACGAGGCGCGGATTGTTCTTGACCTCCCCAACCTCGTTGCCGTCTCCATAAACCCCGGCGTTTCCGGGCAGGCTGAACCGGGCACCCGCTACCAGGGAACAGCCACCTTTAAAAACGAGTCCCCGCAAGCGCTCGAAAACGTCCCGGTAGGTGTCTTCCACCGCGAGTACCGGGCCGTGTTAAAGCACGCCGCCGGGAACGAAGTGCAGTACGCCAGTTTTGCTCCGGGCGAAGAGAAAACTTTCTGGTTCAACTGGACGGCCCCGGAGCTGAACATGACCTGGCTGACGGCCGTAATCGACACGCCGCCGCTGGAAGACACGGTTCGGGAGGTGACCGAAGAGGACAACAAAAAGCTCGCGACCGTCCAGGTGAGGGAGGTAGATCGTTTTCGCCCGGGAGATAAAAGGCTCCACCTGCAAGCTTATTCTAAAGCCGGCGAGGACATCTACGGCCGCTGGCAGCCTTCTGTCGCCAGGCCCGCCTTCACCGCCAAGTGGACCGACGACGTCCACGCCACGCTGACGGTCGACCGCCCGACGCCGCCCAGGGGTAGCCTGGACTGGTGGGAGATCTCCTGGGCGAAGATAACCTACCCCCGCGTGGCTGACGAATTTTCCTTTGGCAACCCGGTCCCGCCGGACGGCACGGTAACGAAGGACATGGCCGTGCCGGGCCGGGGGCTGGAGGCCCAGAAGCAGGCGAAGATCGTGTTTGAAGAGGACTGGGCGCTCGACGGGTTTCCGGTCCACAACATGATGACCGGGGAGGACATGGCAGTATACCCGAAAAATTACCCGGTCAGCGTGACTTTCAAGGTGACGTACCAGTACACGTATTGGGTCACCGAATACGACGATGACGGCAACAGCTGGAGCTACCCGGTCACGGAGACCCCCAGTTACACCGATACGGCCAGCGCAGACCTGCTGGTGAACGGAGCGGGGACGATACCCTACGCCAGCTAACCGAAAAAAGATACGGGCGGGGAGCGAATCCCCGCCTTTGCTTTTTCAAGAGGTGGTTTTGGTGCTCAAAGACCAGTGCGGCTTCATAGCCATGCCCGTCCTGCTCATCTTCCTGGTCGTCGCCTTTTCCGCTTTCGCGGCCGCCGGGACGGCAGCCTTCGGAGCGCGGAAGAACGCCGTAATGACCTATTCCTGGTTTTCCGAAGCCCTTTCCTTTGCCGCCGACGCTGTGGCCAGGGGCAGGGAGACGACCGACTTCTCTGCCAGGACCCCGGAGGCCCGGCAGTGGTTCGTCTACGCCTTTTCCCAGGAGCTGGAGGCCACGACCGACGGGTACAACTTCAATTCCAGCTTGAAGATCTACCCCGGTCCGATCAAGCTGGTCAGCTTCAATTACGCCCCTCCGGGAACAGTGGCCCCCGGCGGAGGGAAAACGGCCAAACCGGGGTACGAAGCGGTGATCGAAGTGCCGGTGCTGAAGGTCAGCCTGCCCTTCGTCGGGCCGCAGTACGTTACGGTTCCGATGCGGCAGGTGGGGGTGGTGAAGGGGACGGTGGAAGCACGGTAGGGCATTTCATAAATGCGCGGCATTACCGAGATACAAAACCGGGAAGGAAAGTTTCCTTCCCGAAGTTTCAACCTTTCGAAGCCTCCAAATCCCTTTTCCCCAGCGCCCTGGAAAGCTGGTAGACAATGTACTGGTTCAAGCTGACCCCTTCCTCCCGCGCCCTTTCGGCCAGGGCGCGGTGAAGCGATTTGGGAGCCCGCACCAAAATGCGCCCGCTGTAGGTATCGTCCACGGGTTCGGGTACTTCTTCGCCCCTTTCCAGGGCGTCGGATATCCAGCAGAGCTTCGCGTCTTCGATCATTTCCAGGGCCTCCTGGAGCGTCTCCCCCTGGGAAAGGCAGCCCGGCAATTCGGGTATTTCCACGGCGTAGCCGCCTTCGGGAGAGGGGTGGACGACCACGCGGTAGGGGAGACCGAGGTAATATTCTATGTTCTTATTCTTCATTGACTTCAACCTCCTCTAAGATTTTAATCGCCCTGGCGACGTAGGCTTGCAAGATGTACGGTTGCCGCCGGGGGACCACCAGTTTGTGTTTGCCCTTCCGGTAAACGTAATGGCTGGAGCCGCCACGAGGCTGGCTCCGAACGAACCCCGCCCGCCTGAGCACCAGGTCCAGCTCGTCGAACTTTACGGTTTTTGGGTTGCGTTTAATTTTCTCCAAGAGTTTCTTAAGGCTGCCCAATCGGAACCACGCCTTGATAGCGTATCTGATATTACTACTTCAATTATATCTTAAATGTTGTCAAGATCAACTGGAAGAAAGGAGAGCTGATCCCATGCCCTTAGAATTCGCCTCGACCGACTGGCAGGAATGGGAGGAGAAAGAAAAGGCTAAAATCATTGAGCAGATCGCCTCTTCCCTTCCTTCTGACGTGTTTTCGACCTACCGCGACCGGGAGACCCTGGAAAAAATCCTGCGCCAGGCCGTCCTGACCCGCTCTGACCTGGTGGCCCCGCACGAAGTTGACGAAATCGTCTCTGCCTTGATGGGTCAGGCTACGGGCTACGGGGTGCTCCAGGAGTTCTTCATGCCGGGGGCCGAGGAAGTCACGGAAGTTTTTTTAAACCCCTCCCCGGACGGCGTGCCGAAGGTATTCTACGGCAAGCGCGGCAGGCCGTGGCCCACCGGAAAGGTATACTTCCGGGACAACCAGGAGGCCCTGCGCTACCTCCAGAAGATATGTGAGGACGCGGGCCGCCCGCTCACGGAGGAAGCCCCTATTCAGGACGTTTGGCTGAAAGACGGTACCCGCGTGGCAGTCGTCGGCTTCAAGGCTTCTCCCTTCGGGGTATCGGCTACCTTCCGCAAGTCCCCCGTGACGAGGCCGCCGATGCCCTTGTCTAAACTGGTCGAGTCCGGGATGCTGCCGGAGTTTGTGGCGGAGATGGTGGTGGATCTCCTGGTTTTGGGACACGCCAATTTTGCTGTCTGCGGCCGCACGGATTCCGGAAAGACGACTTTCATGCGTGGTGCGGGGCAGTTTATCGACCCCCTGGAGAGGGTGTTCATCGCCGAGACCAGTTTCGAGGTGTACCTACCGAACCTGAAGAACGTGGTCAACCTGGTGGAGGTCCAGGTGGGCGACCGGGTAATCGCCGACATGGGTTCCCTCGTCCGCACCATGAACCGGAATAACCCCGACCGGGCGATCCTGGGCGAGATCAGGAGCAAAGAAATAATCCCCGCTTCTTCAATGGCCGCTTCCACATCGGGCGGCTTCTGGACCACCCTGCACGCCGGGGACGTGAACAGCCTCCGCACCCGGCTGTGGGGCATGTTCATGGACGGGGGGATCAATCTGCCGCGGGAGTTTCTTGACGAAATAATCGCTTCGATGTTTCATTTCCTGATTTTCCTGGATAAAGAGACGATCACTGAAGAGCGCAGACGCACCCTGATGGAAGTTGTAGAGGTCGTTCCCGGCCAGGGATACCGGACGATCATCCGCTTCGACGCCGAAGAATTTGCCGCTTCCGGCGGCAAAACCCGGCGCTGGCTTTACGAGAACCCGGTCAGCCCGGAGCGCCTGGCGATGCTGGCCTTCCGGGGGGCGAGGGTGAAACCGGAGTACAGGGAAGTCAAGCAAAGATTTTTTGAGGTGAGGTAACGTGCTGTTCCTGCTGCTATTGGCGACGCTTTTTCTCTTACTCTACGTTTTGGCCGGCGGTCCCCTGCCGGAAGCATCTTTCGTCCGGACCGCCCTGGTGAGGTTTGCCCTCCCCGCGGCCTCTGCCGTCGGGTGCTTCTTTCTGGCCGCCCTGGCCTTCGGCCCCCTGGCCGGGATACCCTGGGCCGCCCTGGGGTGGTTCCTGCCGGGGTGGGTCGCAGACTTCGCCGAAGCCCGCCGGCTGGCTAAGCACCGCGCCCTGGCCCGCGATTTCGTCACCGCTGCTTCCGGCATGTTCGCGGCGGGCCAGACGGCAGGGGAAGTGGTCCGAACCGTAGGGGCGAACTTCGCCGATCCTTTCGGGAAAGAGTTCCGGGAGATGGTTTTGCAGTACGAACTTAACCCGCACTTTTCCTTCCCCCGGGCCTTCCGGGGGCTGGCCGGGAAATATAAACTGCCGGAATTTGAGGCCGTAGCCGCCATCCTGGAAGCTGCTTCCACCGCCGGGGGACCCTGGGCTGCCGGGAAGGGGCTTGCCCGGCTGGGCCAGGCCCTCCGGCAGAGGGAGAGGCTCCTGGCGGAGCGGGCTAAAAGTCTCGTAGAGGTTAAGTTCGCCGGGTACGCAGTGGTCGGAATACTGCTGGCCGGGCTTTTTGCTGACGCCACCGCGCTCCGGGGGTACTACGCCGAGGGGAGCGGCAGGCTGGTTATCGCGGCGGCCTCCGCCGTAGTGGTGGGGCTGATCTTCGCCATGCGGAAGCTGACTCAGAATAAAGACTTGGAGGGAGCGGTGTAGATGCTTTCGCTGCTGCTTTTCGTCACTTTGGCAGCCCTGCTCCTGGCGGTTTTCTACGCCAGGGAATACGAGGTAAGCCCTGCCACGGCAGTCTACGACGAGGCCAAAGCCCGCCTCGGCAAATACTTTTTCCGGGCAGGCCGGGAAGAGTTATACGGGTTGGTCGGGCGCGATCCCTGGAAGACGGCAAAGACAGGGGCAGTGACCGGGGCTGCGTTCGGGCTGCTGGCGGCCGCCGTCGTAGGTGGGAGCCCTGTCGCTCTTGCGGCGGTCCCGGTGTTTGTCCTGGGAGGGATACTCCTCTTCGACGCGTGGATCGGCCTGGAGTACGACCGCTGGCGGGGGGCGCTTTTCGACGGAATACCCACGCTGGTCCATTTCTTTCCGTCGTTCCTGGAGACCGGGGCCATCACCCCCCGCCGGGCGATGGAGCTGACCGTGCCGTTTCTGCCCGAGCCGCTGCGTTCCGAAATGGCGAAGGCGGTTCACCAGGTCGGCAGGACGGGGTGCGTGGAGGCCCTGTCGGACCTGGCCCGCAAAGCAAAGCACCCGGTCGTGGACGCCGTGTGCTTCCGCCTCCAGGCGTCCTGGGACGTGGGAGTGAGACCTGACGTTTTTGCCGACCTGGACGACCAGATCCGGAACATGGAGGAGGTTGCCGCGGCCAGGGCGACGGCAGCCAAATCCGGGTTGATTGCTCTGCTCTGCGTCGTAGGTCTGATCGGGGCCGCTCTGGAGTTCGGCTACCCGGCGTGGAAATACTTCACCCGTACGATGGGAGGGATGTTCATGTAGGGAGGGGGTCTGCGTTTTGCTGAAGAGAGTCCTGTTGGCGGCAGGAATTGTCTTTCTGCTGCTGGTCATGCTTATCTGGGCCCGGTGGAGTTTTCTGCAAGTTGCGGGATGGTTTAGGTGACGCAAAAAAATCAAAGGGGGAATACCGAAATGCTCAAGAAAGCGGTCGAAATCTTAAAAGATGAGTCCGGCAAGCTGGAGGCCCTCGCCTGGACGCTGGGAGCTACCGTGGTGACGGTGCTGGTAATCGTCTTGCTCATGCGGATCATGCCCACCACCGTGGGGGACTTCTTCACCGCCGCGGTTAACTGGCTGCGCGCCAGCTTCGGTTTCTAAGGCTGGCGGTCGGCCGTGCTGGACAAAGTAGTCGCGACCTTCGGGGCGCTCTTCGTCCTGGTCGTCTTCGCCGTGGGCCTCGCCGTCACGTCCGGGCTCACCGGAATGTGGTACGCCCTGCAGAACCAGGCTGAATATCTGGCCCGGTCGCAGGGCAAGTACGGCGGTTACACTACGGAAGCCAACGCCGAGCTGAACCGGTTTATCCGGGAGCGCGGGCTCGACCGCTCCCGCCTGACCGTGCAGGTGTCCGCCCCGGGCGGTCCCGTGTATTGGGGGACCCCGGTGCGGGCGACCCTGACTTACCGCTTCCCGTTCCGGTTGGGGCGGTGGGCGTCTTTCGACGTGCCGGTGACGGCCCACGGCCGGGCGGTCAGCGCCTACGCCCCGGGGGCGTATAACGTGACGTACGCCTGGCCGTCGTTTTGAGGCGGGTGGCTGTATGGGCACATTGGGCAGGGACGCGGTGTTCTGGCTTTTCCTCGTTTCCGCTTTCACGTCGCTTTTCTGGGCGGGTGTTATACCCGTCGTCGGCTCCGTAGTTTTCGCCCTGCTGTTTTTTTATCACTTCCTGGTGGAAAGGCGGCAGGCGATCAAAAAAAGCAGGGCGAAAGGGCTGGAAACCGTTGCGCTGGTCCCCCTTTCGCCCCTGATTGCCTGGCTTTATTTGCTGCTTGCGGGCGGAAAAAAAATAGCCAGGCAAAAGAGGGCTTACGAAATACACGTGCCCGGCTACACCGGCGGTGCGGCGCTGGAGCGGGACCTGAAGCTGATCTACGAAACTTTCCCTCGTCCGGCGGTTTACTTCTGGGAGACGTCCGTCCCTCTCCCGGCATCTGTCCGCCAGCTGATCCGAGAGATGGAAAGGAGCGGCAGAGCTTATTGGGTAAAAGGGGCCTTCCCCGTGCCGAAAGTGTTTGGAAAAGGGTATTCCCGGAGGGAAAAGGAGCACGTCCGGCGGGGGGTAATGGTTTTGGATTAACGAAAAACAGGGAGTGGTGGACAGTGCAGAAAGCAGACCTGGTCGAAAGAGGTTTGGCGTTTCTCATAGACGTCGTTTTTGCAGTGTTGGTGAGTATTATCCCCGTTGTCGGGGGGATCGCTGGAATGGTCTACATGCTGGTGCGGGACGGCCTGTTCGGCGGACGCAGTATCGGGAAAAAAGTTGTTAACATCAGGGTCGTCCGTGGCGAAAATACGCCAGCTTCGTATGCTGATTCAGTAAAGCGCAACGCGCTCCTCGCTTTTCCAGAGATATTCCTTATAGTGCCGTTGCTGGGGCTCGCGGTTTACGCCGTTGTGATGGCGCTCGTAGTCGCAACGGAGACGGTTGCGGCCTTGACCGACAGAGACGGGCGAAGGTTCGGCGACAGGTTCGCGGGGACGCGGGTAGTGAAGGCTGCCAGCAGGATCCGATAAGAGGTGGGTGGCGTGGGACGTAAAGCAGTGATAGTCGCGTGCCTGCTGTTGGCGGCCTTGCTAACCTTTCTGATTACCCGCAGCGCAAACGTAAAGTATGCCGAGCTCCGTAAGACCGTCGACGCCGTGAAGGTTGTCCAATTCATCCCGGCCGGCTCCGAAATCCGGCCCGACCAGGTGGAGGCGGTTAAAGTGCCGTCGGTAATTGCTAAAGATTTCGTTACCGACGTGAACCAGGTAGCCGGCAAAGCCGCCAGAGTTTCCCTGGTGGAAGGGCAGTACGTAACCCCCGGCGTCATCGGGGAAATCCCCCGCAGGCCCGGCCTGGTGGAGGTTCACGTGCCGGTCGACTTATCTTCTTCCGCCGCCGTTTTTGCGGGAGATACCGTAGACATTTTCGCTATTGACAGAAGCCAGCAGGTAGTAAATGCCGTGAAGCTTTACCAGGGGGCGAAGGTCCTGCACTCCTACGACAGCAACGGGGCGGAGCTTTCCCCTGTCGAGAAAAAAGGGATGGGTCAGGTGGCCGGACCTCCTGGTATGAGGGTTCCTGCCTCCGTGGGTCTGGAAGTGACAAAAGAGGCGGCCCCGGCGATAGTGCAGGCGGCCAGCCAGAAGAGGATATACCTTGTGAAAACGAACCCCGCAGATTAGCGGGGTTTTTCTGGGCCGGTAGTTTAACGGGAAAACGGCGGACTCCAAATCCGTTGATCCGGGTTCGAATCCCGGCTGGCCCGCCAAAAGATAAAAAAAACGAGGTGAGTCGCGATGTTTTGCATAATCGCCGCCGAACCCGGCGCGGCTGAAGTGATCCGGGACAACCTGCGAAAACGCTACTCCGAATGGAGGTTTGAGGTCGCTCCAGACGCCGAACGTCTCTTTCAGTACGCCGGGGACCGCCCCGACGTGGTGCTGGTGTCCCGGTTTTTACCGGGGGACTCCGCAAGCATTATCCGGCGACTCCCCGTGGAGTTCCCGGCAAGCCATATCGTCCTGCTGGTTGGGGTTCTAAACGAGCAGGCGAAAGCCTACGTCCGCCAGGCCGCCAGGCGTGGGTTAACCAACGTGGTCACGGGAAAGTTGCCGGGGGACAGGCCCTATACTATTTTCGCTGCTCTGACCCAGGCACGGCAGGAATTGCTGGAAGCGGGGGAAGGCCTGGAATGGAGAGAAGAAGAGGTTCCGGAGGCGGGTTGTGGCGACCAGGAAGCGTTCATAGCGGCTTGTCCCGGCCAAACCCAAGAAGTTCAGCTAAAACCGGCAGACGAAAGTTGCAGGGACGCCCTCACTGGCTGCTATACAAGGCGTTACCTGGAGAACGTTACGCTGGACAGCCCGTACTCCGTAGTTTTCGTCGATCTGGACAGCTTTAAGTCTGTTAACGACATCCTGGGTCATGCTGCAGGGGACAAGGTACTGGCCGCCTTCGGGAAAATGCTTGTGGAGAACCTCAAAGGCCGGGACCTTGCCGTGCGTTGGGGCGGCGACGAGTTCGTCCTCGTCCTTCCTGAAACACAGCCGGAAAACGCCGAAATGGTGACCGAAAGGTTACGGGGGGAATGGAAAAAGGCGGCTCCAGACGCCGGGAACCTGGAGGTGGGGTTCAGCTACGGCATCGGTTTCGGCAGGAAAGCGGAAGAGCTGCAGGTAGCGATAAAAGCAGCCGGTAGGGCCATGTACTTCCGGAAGCGGGAAGCCAGCGAGGCCCCGCTGCTTAAAAAATACTACGACAGCATCTACACCCGGCGGTCGGACGGGAAGCTCGTTCTGGTGGCCGCCAACAAAGGCGGGGTGGGCAAAACGACGGTGGCCATCTCCCTTTCCCTGCTCATGGCCCGTTCCGGTATCCCTACGTGCCTTTGCGACTTTGACTTCGGCGGCCCCAACGTGGCGGTGTTTTTTGACATAAAGAACAGGCCGGGGGTTGAGAGGCTGTCTGGCAAAAAGCACGTGGAGCGCTTCGCGCGGGAATTGCTGGTCAAGGTGGAGAACAGCCTGGTGGTGCTGCCCGGGCCGATGGACAAAACCCTGCCGTATTTCGAGCCGGGCCAGCTGGCTGCCGTAGTGGATTTTCTGGCGCGGGATTATTTGGTGATTGGGGACACCCCGCCGGAGTTCTGGACCAAGCCCTGGCTGGACGGCTTATTTCCCCGCGCCGACCTGGTGCTGGCGGTGGTGGATCAGTCCAAGTTTTCCGAAGTAGAAACAAAGGATTACGTCCCGAAGCTGGTCATGATGGGCGTGGAGCCGTCGCGGATCAGGATCGTCTGCAACCGGTTTAGCGCAAAGCTCCATTCCGTCAAAAAGGTGGAAGCTTTTTTTAACGCGGGGATAAAAGCAAAGAAGGAACTGCCCAGGGTAATCGCGGTGATCCCGGAAGACTGGGAGGATTTTGTAAAGAAGGGCTACCGCGGGGAAATCGCCGGGTTGGACGATCCTTCTTCTCCGTGGAGGAAATTAGCTGAAGAGGCGGCAAAAGAGCTGGGCCTGTCTTTTGGTTTTTCCAGGGTTGAGAAAAAGAACGGCTGGAAAGACAAGACGATTATGGATCTATTCAGGAGGAGGTAGCCAAAGCTTTGGAAACACTTGAGGAAAAAATCAAGCGCTTATCCCAGTACCTCGACGACGAAGCCATTGCCCGGGCCGTTGACAAAGAGGTCGATTTCGTCCGGGCGGTGCTTTCCGGGGAAGCCGTTAAGGCCAAAGAAGAAAAGCGTAAAGACGCAACGGTGATCCAGTACGTCCGGCCCGCCTTCCGTCAGCGAGTGGTCTATATCGCCCGGGTGAAAGGCGGTGTGGGAGCAACAACGCTGGCCCTAAACATGGCCTGGCGGGTGAGCGAAAAGGCGAAGGTGCTTCTGATTGACGCTCAGGCAGAATTGCTGGGATTTCTGGTTTGTAGCGACGTCTTGGATTTATTGGAGCTAGAGCCTTACGAGCAGGCGGATTGGGAGACGCCCGAGGTAACCCAGATCTCAGACAATTTATATTTTTTACCTTATCATGCTAAAAGCAAGCAACAACTGGAGCGAGCCGTTTTGGAAGCAAGGAGGGATTACGACGTCATAATTGTCGATTTACCGTGCGTTAAAGACGGTGAAGTATTAAAGGATGCTACCAACGTCGTGTATGTATACGGCGGGGGGTTGTCCGAGGGTTGGAGGCTTTTGCAGCTCATCAGGCATAACCAGAATTATTTTCGAAAGGACGCAGTTTACGTGTCGATTGTGTTGCGCCCTCTGATCGATTTGCGAAGGGAATTAGAAGAAGACAACAATTGGATCTATTTACCTAAAGGGAAAACTAAAAACGGCATTTTTGAACAGAAAGATCCCGCGCACCGGGCGGTCACGGAAATTATTCGGGAAATCTGGGGCAGGGATCTTGAGAGCGAAAAGCGCGGATTCTTTACGAGATTTTTTCAAAAAGAGTAGCAGAAGTGTCACCGCACCCGCCTCCTTCAGGGGGCGGGAGGAAAGGCTGCGA
>DYES01000078.1 GCA_020725585.1 Desulfovirgula sp. | reverse complement strand
GGAATGTAAGGGCTTTTGACCCCGGGAGACATGATAGGTTAAGCAGGGGGCGAACAGGTGGGTTAGACCACCCAAGATAAATTTTAAAAATGGCAGATATAACAAGCTTTAAAAAGTATGAACGAAAAATATTGAGATAGGAGGTTTAAAAAATGGGTTTCGGCGTTGGTACGGGAACGGGTAGTTTTGGCTGGTGGTGGCCATGGTTCTTCTTCTTTATCATCATTATTATTATCTTTATCCCGTTCTTTGGATTTTGGGGAGCCGGCACTAAAAGATAAATAAAAAACAAGCGAGGACCAGACATCAAAGAAGGGCAAAGTCCCTTCTTTGATGTTTTCGGGGAACCTGTTAAAAAACCTCAATATTCTGCGCGCTTTCCCGGACATTATAAAGTCTTTTCCGGGCAGTCTCTCCCTGTAAAAACACAAAGCCGCTCTTTTATCTTTTTCTCTCTTTCTCTCCTCTTCTCTTTCTCTCCTCTTGACGGCTTTTTGCTCTTGTTGTATATTGCTCTTTGAGTTTTGGAAAGCGGCAGAAAGCTGGGAATAGACTCGTGAACTTTTCTTATTTTCAGCAGATCTACCGCAATCTTTCGGCGACCCAGCTAGTTGAAAAGGCTCTGGCCAGGGGGGAGGGAATTTTGGCCAGCACCGGCGCGCTGGTGGTAACTACCGGAAAGTATACCGGGCGTTCGGCAAAAGACAAGTTTGTCGTCGATCTCCCCTCTATCCACGACCAAATCAACTGGGGGCCCGTCAACCAGCCCATGTCCGAAGAAAATTTTAAGAGCCTGTACGGGCGGCTTTTGGCCTACCTGCAAAATAAAGAGGTTTTTATTTTTGACGGTTTCGTGGGCGCCGACCCCGCTTTTCGGATGCCCATCAGGGTAATCAACGAACTGGCCTGGCAAAACCTCTTTTCCCGGCAGCTTTTTCTTCGCCCGGCGCCGGAAGAATTGGCCGGGCACGAACCCGCGTTTACCGTCGTTTCCGCTCCCGGTTTTCGCGCGGACCCCGACTTAGACGGCACCCGTTCGGAAGCGTTTATCGTCCTGCATTTAGAAGCCAACCTGATCATCATCGGCGGTACCAGCTACGCCGGAGAAATAAAAAAATCCATCTTTACCGCCCTTAACTTTCTATTGCCCCGCCGCGGCATTTTTCCCATGCATTGTTCCGCCAACCTGGGCGCAACGGGCGATCTGGCCCTCTTTTTCGGCTTATCCGGAACAGGTAAAACGTCCCTTTCCGCCGACCCCCAGCGGCGGCTTATTGGTGACGACGAGCACGGCTGGTCGGAAAACGGGATCTTTAACTTCGAAGGCGGCTGCTACGCGAAATGCATTTCTCTTTCAGCGGAAAACGAGCCTCAAATCTGGAGCGCCATCCGTTTTGGAACCGTTTTGGAAAACGTCGTGGTCGATCCGGCCACCCGCCAGGCGGATTACGACTCGGCCGCTTTAACGGAAAACACCCGCGCCGCCTATCCGGTGGATTTTATCCCGGAAGCGGTCATTCCGGGCGTGGGCGGCCATCCCCGGGCAATCCTTTTCCTCACCGCCGACGCTTTCGGCGTTCTGCCCCCCATCGCCAAATTAACCCGGGAGCAGGCCATGTACCATTTTCTTTCCGGCTACACCAGCAAACTGGCCGGCACGGAAAGGGGGATCACCGAGCCGCAGGCCACTTTCTCCACCTGCTTCGGCGCGCCTTTTCTTCCCCTTTACCCGTTCGTTTACATGAAAATGCTCGGAGAAAAAATTGCCCGCTACAACCCCCACGTCTACCTGATTAATACAGGCTGGTCCGGAGGACCGTATGGAGTTGGGCGGCGTATAGACATTAAGTTTACCCGGGCAATGGTAACCGCTGCGCTCGAAGGCAGACTGGAAGAGGTAGAGCTGCAGCCGGACCCTGTATTTATGGTGCTTGTCCCGGCACGCTGCCCGGGTGTGCCGGAGGAAATTTTAAACCCGCGTAATACCTGGGCGGACGCCGCGGCCTACGAAGAAACTGCACGCAAGCTGGCCGGCCTTTTTGCGAAGAACTTCCGCCGGTTCTACGGGGTGGACCGGGAAATTGCCTCCGGCGGACCCGTTTTTTAAATCAGTCCGCTCAATCGATAAAAGAGATGTCACATTATTCCTTGATGACATATTTTTCCTCATCCAGCACGTAGTAAAAGTGGCGCGGATTGCGAGAAGCCCGCTTACTTAGCCGTCCACCCCCCGTCCACATAAAGTATGTGCCCGGTCAGGTAGTTGGATGCGTCCGAGGCCAAAAACACCACCGGCCCGATCAGGTCTTCGGGCTCGCCGACCCTGCCCAGCGCGGTATTCCCCACGATCTGAATTCCTCGTAATTGTGGCTGACCACCACAATGTCTGCCCCAAAGTGCGCGAGACCCAGCGCCATCGCCCGGCCGATCCCTCTGCTGCTCCCCGTCACCAGGGCCACCTTGCCGTTTAAGTTAAAAGTTGGATAAATCATCATCCTCACCCCAAAACTCCTTTAATTTTGTTTGGATTTCAGCCAGTAATAACCTTCGCGTTTGATCCTTTCCCTTTCCTGCTCTTGAAGCACCCGCCAGAGGATTTTGCCGGCGCCGCTTTTGGGCAGCTGGGGAATGAATTCCACGATCCGGGGGTATTTATAGGCGGCCATCCTTTCTTTGCACCACTTTATAATCTCCTGCTCGCTGACCCTGCCCGCGTACTCCGGCTTTAAAACGATAAATGCCTTGACGTTTTCCACCCGCTGCGGGTCCGGCACCGAGACCACGCACGCCTCCAGCACGGCTTCGTGCTTATAAAGGTAACCTTCTATTTCCGTCGGCCAGACCTTGTAGCCGGCGGCGTTGATCATCCGCTTAGAGCGGTCCACGATAAAGAAGTAGCCCTCTTCATCCTGCTTCACGATGTCGCCGGTTTTAAAGTAATTCACCCCGTCGATTTCTACAAATGCCTCCCTGGTTTCCTTGGGCTTGTTCCAGTACTCCTTAAACACCTGCGGGCCGTTGACCAAAAGCTCCCCTTCCTGGCCGGCTTCTACCTCCCGGCCCTTTTCAAAATCAAAAATCCTGGTTTTTACGTCAAAAACGGGGATGCCCAAACACTGCATCTTGGGGCGGTCCGGGGGGTTTACGTGCGTCTGCGAAATGGTTTCGGTAAGACCGTACATTTCCACGTATCTTAAGCCGGTCAAAGAGTGCAGCTTTTCCGCCACGGCCGCCGGCATGGGCGCCCCGCCGCCGCCGATAAAAACCAGCGAGCCGAGGTCGTAACGGCCCAGATGGGGGGAAGCGAGCAGATCGACCACCATGGTGGTAATGTTCAACCAGTGCGTGCACCGGTACTTTTCAATGGCCTGCAGGGCGGCTTCCCTGTCCCAGCGCGTGAACAAGACCATCGTTCCCCCGACAAAAAAAGGAGCGTTCATGCTGTGCTGCATACCGGTGACGTGAAAGAGGGGAAGCGGAGCCAGGTGCATGCACTTTGACGTGTGCGTGCACCAGTGCACAGAACCCAAAACGTTGGCGATCACGGTGGAATGGGTATGCACGCAGCCTTTCGGCAAACCGGTGGTCGCCGAAGTGTACCCGATTAACGCAAAATCATCGGGGGTTGTTTCCACCGGCGGGAGGTCCACGGGGCCTCTTTTCATAACTTCCGCCCACCTGATTGTCTCCGGAAAATATTTATCCTCCAACGGAAGCTGGGGCGGAAAGGGAATCTCCATTTCCTCCGGGAGGTAATCGGTGTAATTGCCTACAATGACGCTTTGAATATCGGTCTGGCCCCTAATGGATTCTATGCGGGGGTAAAGGTCGCCGGTAGTGATGACTGCCTTTGCGCCGCTGTCTTTCAAAAGGTATTTTAACTCTTCCTCCAGCAGCATCGGGTTGACCGGCACAATAACCGCGTTCGCCCGCGGTATTCCGTAATAACTGATGATAAAATGAGGCGTGTTTTGCATGTAAACGGCCACCCGGTCGCCTTTTTCAATCCCCAGCCTTTTTAGCTCCGCGGCCAGTGCTTCCACGGAATTTTGCAATTCCCGGTAGGTGATCTTTTTCCCGTAGTAAATGACCGCCGGCTTGCAGGAGTATCTTTTCGAAGAGGTTTCGACAATGTCAAACAGGTGCATTTTAGGATAATCAAGGCTGTACGGCAACCGGGCCGGCCAGAACTGGAAATAGCTCTCCCCTTTTACCAAAATTTACCCTCCCTGACTCTAAAATTAGTCTCCCTTTTTTCATTTCCTACCGTAATTTCACACCGCCAGGTACTTGCGGACAATTTCTTCGTTGCTGCAAATCTCCTCCAGTTCGCCCTGGTAGTTAATCCGCCCCTTATCAATTATGTAACCGCAACCGGCTAGGTGGCGGGCAAACCGGAAGTTTTGATCAGCCATCAGGATGGTCGTCCCGGCGCTTTGCACCTCTTTGAGCACCCGGATAAACTCCCTGACGATCAAAGGAGCCAGCCCCTCGGTGCACTCGTCTAAAAGAAGCAGTTTCGGCTGTTTCATCAATGCCCTACCCAAAGCCAGCATCTTTTGCTGCCCACCACTCAAAAGAACCCCTAAACGACCAGCAAAATCTTAGCGCAAACATAGGCCCCGACGGCAAAAAAACCAGCGTGGCCGAAGGAGAGAAGCCAGCTGTACCCAAAAAGAAGGTTAAAGCCGGCGGCAAATAAAATTAAAACCAGGATATTTCCCACGACCCAGCTTACGTAGGAGCCGGCGAGCCAGGGAACGACCAATAAGCCAGGAGAAGAAGCCCCAGCAGAACCCGAGCGGAACCGCCGTTATTATTCAGGCTTTTGTGATTACGGTTATCGGCGGATTGGGCAATTTAAAAGGCGCCTTTGTCGGAGCCCTGATCGTAGAGCTGGTCAGCGCTTACGGAATCTTGCTTTTTCCGCCGTGGAATTATTCCTCATTTATGCAATCATGGCCCTTGTTTTGCTCATCAAGCCCAAAGGGTTGCTGGGAGGCTCCAGATAGATTTTTCTGTTGTTAAAATACTTTCCGTAATTGCAACCAAATTTTTCACATTTTCGCACAGACAGCATTTTATTCGTACTTGTTTACATTTCCATAATTGCTCCTCGTTCAATAACATAAACATCGTCGGCCCATCGTTCGACTTGCTGATATTCCGAACTCGCTATCAAAACTGAAAGGTTGTTCTCCTGAAAGGACCGAAGAACATCACACATGCGCTCTACCAGGGCAGGGGCAACACCCTCAAAGGGCTCGTCGACCAGCAGCACCCTGCGGCCGGCCATCATTGCCCGCGCGAGCGCTACCAGCTTTTGTTGGCCGCCGCTCAGCTGAGAGCCGGGCCGACTCGCCATAGCTTTAACTTCCGGCATCAATTCATATATGCGAGACAATCTTTCATTTGTATCTCCGAATTGAGAAGTCCAGGTGGGCAGGAGTATATTTTCTTCTACAGTAAGGGCAGAAATAAGCCGTCGGTCTTCCGGCATATACCCTACCCCCTGCAAAACCCGCTGGTGGGTTGGTACAAGGATCAGATTCGTTCCGTTCAACTCAATCGATCCAGAGGCCGTCTTCACCAACCCCATTATGCTGCGGAGCGTTGTGGTTTTACCCGCACCGTTGCGTCCAACTAATGCAACGATACTCCCTTCCGGTACACTGAAACTAATATCACGCAGGATAGTTAAATTTTGAATAATAACCCTGAGATTTTTTATTTGCAGCACTTTATTTCAACTCCCTGAATGCTTTGAGTCTCTTTTTTCAAAATGGCTTCAGGGTGACCATCAGCCATTACCTTACCTTCGTTAAAAACAAGCACCCGTTTTGCATAACGCCGAACCACACTCATATCGTGCTCTATAAATACTGTGGTGACCTCGCTTTGATTTAAAACGTTCATTAATCTATCCATTACTTGGAACTTGTCTTCCGTACTCACTCCACTGGTCGGCTCATCCATAAATAAAAGCTTTGGCTTAAGTGCAAAAGCCATGGCAACATCCAGCAGCTTACGGTCGCCTTCCGGAATTTCACCGGCCAGACGGTTATGCATCTCATCCAGTCCCAAACGATCAAGTATTTCATGTGCTTCGTTGATCCTCTCCTTATTTTTTAAAGGACGCCAAGAGTGCAATGAGCGGCTGCTGCCGGTTGCCAGCGCCACGAGTATATTTTCCAAAACGGTCAGTTCGAGAAAAAGCTGTGGCATCTGAAAAGAACGCGCCACGCCCATAGCCGTAATCTCATGAGGACGAAGTCCCACAATGTCTTTTCCCATTAACATGATGCGGCCTTTTTGCGGTTTAAGGTAACCGGTTACGAGATTTAAAAAAGTGGTTTTGCCAGCGCCGTTGGGGCCTATAATACCCACCACTTCTCCTGCATCAACAGTAACATTAAGATTATCTGCCGCAACAATCGCATCAAAATGCATGGACAGATCTTTGACTTCAAGTAATGGCATCAAATTTTTTTCCTCCCATCTTCATCCTTCGCCTTAAATTTTCATAAAGTGCCCATAAACCTCCGGGAGAAAAAAGGATAACAACAAGCATAATTCCTCCCAGCACCATTTGCCAAGTATAGGGTGCGTATTTAAAGGCATAAGTTTTGATAAATTCAACAAATACTGATCCCCCTAAACAGGCAAATACATTGCCGGTACCGCTCAAAAGGGCCACGAAGACAAATTCGCCCGACGTAGTCCAGTATGACAAATAAGGATCGATGTGCCCTACATCAAAGGTAATCAACGAACCGCCCAGGCCTGCCAAACCTCCTGAAATTAAAAATGCCAGGTAAACCGCTTTCCGGACAGAACAGCCCATGTAAGAAACCCGTATCTCGTTTTCTTTTACTGCCCTGAGAGTATAACCAAACGGCGAGTTGACAAGACGGTTAATTAGATAAACCACAATTAAAAGACAAAATAGCGTTAAAAAATACTTAGCGATGCTTGATATTTCCGGTGAAAACTGGAGCCCAAGAATGGTGGGTGAAGGAATATGTAAACCGTCAGTCCCTCCTGTAAATTTATAGGCTTTGACAAGCACGCCAAAAAACGCCATAGAAAAAGCCAGAGTAAGCATAGCAAAAAAGATTTCACGGTAACCGGCCACCAGGAGGCCGATAATTGCTGCCAATGCCAGGCTGGCAAGCACACCGAGGATAATTAAAACAAGCGCCTCCCGAATTCCCCATAGGTTAGCAGAAAAGGCTACCGAGTAAGCAGCGGCGGCAAAGAATAGAGCATGACCAAAAGAAACCAGGCCGGCACGCAAAAGAATTACAATCCCCAAAACCACAAAAGCCTTACAAAGCGCTACTGTAAACAAATAGCGCATCCAGTCCGGCAAAATAAAACCCAGTACAACCATAAAACCCAGGAGGACAATTAAAGTAGTTTGTTGGCTTGTGCGGTTCATATTTTACGAACCTCCTTTGTGGGAAATAAACCCTGTGGACGGATCAGCAATACTGCAGCCATTACAAAGTAAACCGTAAACAATTCCAGCGCGGGAACATAATGCACCGCAAATGACCGCACCAGGCCAACAATCAGAGCGCCCAGCCCCGCTCCCACAAAGCTGCCAAGCCCTCCGATAATTACTACAGCAAACGAGATAACAATAACCTCCACGGCAAGGCCGGGAACAACGGCAATCATAGGTGCGGTAAAGGCGCCACCCAGGGCCGCCAATATCGCTCCTAACGAAAATGCTACTATATAAACGCGATCTATTTTAATTCCCATAGCTAAACTTATCTCCGGGTCGTGTATTACCGCCAGCACCAGCTTCCCAAAGCGGGTCTTGTTTATAAACAGCCACAACAATATGCCGGCCAGAACAGCCATGAAAAAGAGGATTAAATAATATCGAGGGTAGTTGACGCCGCCGATAATAAAATTACCCGCCCCCAAAAGGGGCTTGTATGCATAATAAGGTTTTACACCAAAAACTAGCTTGTAAACGTCTTCCAAAATAAGGAATATCGCGTAGGTTGATAAGAGCTGGAGCACTACTTCTTTACCATAAAACCAGCGCAAAACCCCCCGTTCCATAATTGTGCCGAGGATCAACCCAGCCAAAATCGCAGCCCCCAGCAAAACAAGGTAACTACCCGGCAGCCAGTTGCTTTTCTGACAATAGGCTATTACAAAAACCGCGCCGGTATAAGCGCCGATGGTGTACAGGCTGCCGTGGGCAATGTTTAAGATGCGCATTACACCATAAATAAGCGTTAGCCCAACTGCGACCAGAAAAAGCCAGGAAGCGAAAAGCACCCCGTCAGCCATAATAACAAGAATGTTATTCATCCTCACATTTCCCCCAATTAAGCGTTTAAATTAAAATTTATCCTTGTTTTTTAACCTACCAGTGTGCAGTGAGGGAAGGGCTGACGGGGTACGAAAAAAACCGCCAGCCCTTATGTACATTAAGGAGTTTTCAAACCTTTGGCTATCCAATCACGGGATTTTACGCCATCCGGGGGGTTAACTAATTCACTGGGATACTTTTTTACCTTCTCCAATTTACACTCACCGGTAGACTTGTCAAATTCCCCGGTTATTCCAACGTTCACCGGCTCCACCGCCTGGTGGCCTTTGCCTATGGCCATTTTAATAACACCGCTGGGAGTATCAAATTCCAAATACTCAAAAGCTTTAATAACCTCTTCTGTAGTGGGCCACTCTCCATTTTTAGCGGCCATTGCTTTTTCATAAGCAGCTTTCACACCCAGGATGGCCTGGGCCATGTGATAGGATGGATAAACCGGACGAAGGCCAAAACGGTCGGTATAAATAGAGGTAAACCAATTATCCAGCTCGTGTTTAGGACCTAAAGCACCGTGGGGCCCGCGAGCAAGAATGACAATACCCGGGGATACATCGGCACGAAGCCTGGGGAGTATTGTGTCGCCGGCCGTAAAAATTAACTGCGACACCTTATTCAAGCCTCGTGCTGCACTTTGCAGATAGAAACCCTCCATGTCCCCGCCCCACAAGCTGGTATGAATCACATCGGGCTTTTTGGAAAGCAGGGTTGAAATTTCCGTCGAATAATCACCGGCATAGAGTTTAGGGAACAACTCGGTAACCACTTCAACATCCGGCTTGAGCGCTAAAATCGCATCTCGAAAAGCGTTCCAGCAGTCATGGCCCCAAGCGTAATCCTGATTAATCCCGGCAATAGTTTTTAGATTGGGGTTCGATTCCAGCACATATCGAGCCGCTCCCACACTATCAAGTATTTGATGGCCCGCGGTACGAAATACGTACTTATAATCATTCTCTTCAAAGAGCTGGTTGGTTCCGGCATCGTAAACCACCAGCAGCTTTTTAAGTTCATTTGCTATCGGGGCCACAGCCAAAGCATCAGCACTAGAGATATACCCAATAACCAGATCAACTTTCTCATCCAGAACCAGCCGCCTAAATTCTGCCACTTGTTTTTCAGCGCCCCCGGCCTCATCAATGAATATAGGTTTAATTCGCTTACCGCCAATACCGACTTTGTTGTAAGGGGGCAATCCTTTTCCATTGTTCAGATGCTCGACCAGAATCTCGGCTGCATTACGCCCGGGGATGCCGAAAGGTGATGACGCCGGTCCTGAAAGAAAAGTCACAATACCAATCTTAATTTCGGAAGCAGCCTTTTCAGTTTCATCTCTTGCCTCGGGCGCCTTACCCTGAACATCTCCTTTTTGTTGCGCACAACCCGCTGAAACACTTAACATTGCCATTATTAAAACCAAGATAACCGGCAAAATAAAAAATTTCTTTCTAAACATTATTACATACCCCCTTTTAAAAGCTCTTGAAAAAACTTTCAAATTAATGGTGGCTTCTTCCACTTGTTATTTTTGATACTTTTGGTAACCAAGTTGAAATGCTTCTCCGTAAATAGCCAGTGCGTCTAAATAGTCAATTTGCCGGGGATTGTTATTCAGGAGACGCTTGATTTCCAAAACCGCGGAAGCCATGGCGGCAAGAGTTTCTTCTCTTACGCCGGCTTCTTTTAAGTTAGCCGGTATCCCAAGATCGCTTAGAAGTGTAGCAATAGCTTTGATCGTAGCCTCCCCTGCCTCTTTTTCGGTAGCTCCATCCAAACGTAGACCCATCACCTCCCCGATTTGCCGCATTCGATCAGGAACGGAATCCAGGTTAAAACTCAGCACAGGAATAAACATTAATGCGTTGGACAGCCCATGAGCCAAATGGTATCTGGCCCCTAAAGGATAAGAAAAGGCATGAACCGCCCCTACTCCGGCGTTAGCGAAGGCCATGCCCGCCAAAAGGCTGCCTTCCGCCATCTTACCGCGAGCCGAAATATTTGATCCGTTGGTATAACATTCTCTGATGCTGGAAGATATCAGATTGATTGCCTGGAGTGCCAAAGCATCGCTAATTGAACTAGCATTTACGGAAAGATAAGCTTCTACGGCGTGAATAAGCGCATCAATACCCGTATAGGCAGTTACAGCCGGTGGTAAAGAAACTGTCAGTTCAGGATCAACAATAGCTAAATGGGGAAATAACGAGGTACTGACAATCCCTTGCTTGACCCCCGCCTCTGCATCGGTCAAAATAGCTATTCCGGTGGTTTCTGATCCGGTTCCGGCCGTTGTTGGGATGGCAATTAAGGGTAATCCCTCCCGCCGAATCAGATTTACCCCAAGATAATCGCGTACTCCTCCCGGGCTGTTAAAAAGGCCGGCCGCCACCTTCGCCACATCGAGCGAACTTCCCCCACCGATTCCAACTACCAGGTCGCTCCTCAACCGGCGGGCCACAGAAAGACATTCTTCCGCCACTTCGATCCGGGGCTCGGCTTCCACCCGGTCAAAAACCTCCACCTGTACACCTACATCGGTCAATAATGTTACTAATCGCCCGGTTATCCCTACTCTGGTAACGCCGGGATCGGATACAACAAGCGCCCTGGTTTTACCTAGATAACTAATTTCGTTACCCAGTTCTGAAAGTACCCCACGCCCGAAAATTATCTTTCGGGCAGCCTGAAAGATAGCCATGGTTTTTCCCCCTTAAAAAAGCTGCATCCTATAAAACGTAGCCATTACTCCAACCCCTGAGACGATAGTAAGCAGACAGCATCTCCTCGAATTCTTGCCTGCTCAACCTATGGCCCCCCGGTTCTAAAGGCTTATAAAAGGCCGCGGGCAAGGTGTCCTGTTCGGGTCCTATCCCTTCCCGGAGGTTAAAACGTCTGGTCATATCGATAACCCCTGAGGCAATCCGGGCAAGTTCATCTTTAGTCGCCTGCAGCCCAGTAACCAGAGAGAGCAGCTCCCCCACCTCCTTCCAGTCAATCAGGTCGCGGTAAAAACGGCAAAGAATCAAACAATCGTAGAGAGCAAGGCGATTTTCCCAGTCCACCAGAAGCGCCACCTTTTCCTCCAGATTACGGGACTCCAGCATACCGGACAACTCTGCCTTATAGAAAGTAGTGCGCAGGTGGCAGGCTCCCCGGGTTGAGGTTGCGTACGCCAGGGCCATCATTTTTAACCGCCGCGGATCGTAACCAGCGGGCTCCATACCTTTGACATGAACAGCTTTTTCCGCCAGGCCAAGTTCTTCTGCAAATTTCCGGATCCCTTCCGCCATCCGGTTGCCAATTCCCTCGCGGTAAGCGATCTTTTTCACCAGGGAAGCCACCCCAGCCGCGTCACCGAAATGCACATCCAGGTCAAGATATCCGTCACGAGCGGCCGCCAGGGCAAAGGAAATTATATTTCCCGTAGAAATGGTGTCCAGACCCAGCCGGTCGCACAATTCGTTAAGATAAATAATCTCGTCCAGATCACGGATTTCGCAAAGACCGCCAAACGAATAGATAGTTTCGTATTCTGGCCCTTCAACCTGCAGGCCGGCGTACTTCCCCGTACGGACACGCGTTATCTTGCCGCAGTACATAAGGCAGGGGGGACAGGCGTGAGGTTTAACGTCGTACTCATCAAGAAGCTGCTCGGCGCTAAGCCTTTCCCATCCTGGCAGTACCCCCTTCTCCCAGTAAGTAGCGGGAAAACCCTGCGCAGTATTCATCACTGCTACCAGGGCTGGGGTGCCATAAGTACGGTAAGACTTCACTGCCGGATGCTCTGCCGCCCTGGTCAGAAAAGCCTTCACCCATTCCCGCAAGGCTTCTGGTTTGGCAACAGGCGCTTCATTATCACCGTAAAAAACTATACCCTTGACCTTCTTCGAACCCATGACTGCTCCAATGCCCGTTCGCCCGGCAGAACGCCAGTAATTATTCTCAAGGCAGGCGAAGCGAACCAAATTTTCGCCGGCAGGCCCAATTACCACGGCCTGCGCTCCCTTGACACCGACCTTCGCCAAAAGCCGATCCTGCGTTGTATATGTGTCGGCTCCCCATAAGTTTTTTGCGTCATGAAAAACAACGTTTCGATTAGAAATTTCCAGAAAAACCGGTGTGGCGCTGGCTCCTCGAATCAGCACGGCATCATAGCCGGTACGCTTTAAGGCACGGGCTACATTTCCTCCAGAATAAGATTCTGCATATGCCAAGGTCAGCGGTGATTTACAAAATACCCCGTAGCGATTGGACCCGGGTACACTACTCCCGGCTAACGGACCGGCGGTAAAAATCAGACAGTTTTCCGGATCAAAAGGTTCGACCCTGACCGGAAGGTACTCCAGCAACAGATAACTCCCTAATCCCTTGCCGCCAATTACCCTAGGATATACATCTGGGGAAAGCTCCGATACGCGGTACGAAAGGTTGTTTAGATCGACCACTAGAACTTTACCAAACATTCCCTGCATCTTTCTTTCTCCTTACACCCTATTCCGTAATCCATTTTTTAATAACAGGCATGTTTTTTGGAATACTTTAACAAGACATTGCTACCCTCCCATTTGACAAGTCTATTTACAAAAAAACCTTAATGTGGTACTATTACAAAAAGTCAAACATGCAAAAATTATGCCAGTTTCTTAAAACTAGAAAGTTCCTCTTGAAAGCCATTCATTCCTAAAAGCCATTCATTTAGGTGTGCAAAATTGCACAAATTTTTATAAAAACTTATATTAACTGAAAAGGTTAACCCTCCATCAGGGTAATTCAACTAAGCAATTCTGTGCAAAAATGCACACCTGGAAAGGATGACGGATAATGGCAATCCATAATTCAAAAAAAGATCCCCGCCTTATCCCCTTCACCCAGCATAACACTTATGGCCTTTGGCTAACCGATGGAAAAGGCTATACTCTCGGTGCAACAAGTGAATACGAGGAATTTAGTGGTATCAAAGTAGCTCCCTTTATAGGCTCTTTTATGGGAGACATGGAACGAGACGGCGTACTTGATCGCTCAGTAACCTTATTAGTATTAAAACAAAAGGTCCCCGTAACGATTCCGCAAACCATTTTGCTTACCAAGAGAAAGCTAATCGTAACGGGAAACCCTATTTACAACGAATATGGCGATATAATTTTAGTCGCTACCTGTGTGCGACCTCTAGAAAAGCGACAGGAAAATAGCCACCAACCAAAACTGAAACAACCCGTGTGTATTCCCGGTTTGGGCCAGGTAATCGCCTCCAGCCAAGTAATGCGCAATGTGCTGGCGCAGGCTTTGCAGGTGGCGAGCTTTGATTCCACGGTATTGATCACCGGCGAATCGGGGGTAGGAAAAGAAGTAATCGCCAAAGTAATCCACCACCTAAGCCCCCGCAAAAACGGCCCGTTCATAAGCATTAACGTCGCTTCCGTACCGGAAGAGCTATTTGAATCGGAACTGTTCGGCTACCGCGGCGGCGCCTTTACGGGGGCTTCCAAGAGTGGAAAAGCAGGTCTCGTCAAAGCAGCGGAGGGGGGCACCCTTTTTCTTGATGAAATCAGTGAACTGCCTTACCGCACACAGGTCAAACTCCTGCGCCTGCTTCAGGACCGGGAGTACATCATGGTGGGGGACACCGTGCCGCGCCGGGCCAACATCCGGATCATCGCCGCGTCCAATCAAGACGTTTCCGCCATGGTTCAGGAAGGCAAATTCAGAAAGGACCTTTTTTACAGGTTAAACGTCATCCCCATCAAAATCCCGCCTTTGCGCGAAAGGCGCGAAGACATTCTGGCCCTGGTTTTCAAATTCGTCCAGGACTTAAAACAGCGCTATAACCTGAAAAAACACTTTTCTTCCGAGGCCCTTTCCGTGCTGATGAAATACGACTGGCCCGGCAACGTGCGCCAGCTGCAAAATCTAATCGAAAGACTGACCATCTTTTCCGCCGAAAATATCGTCAGCCGGGAGCAGGTAGAATATGAACTGGCGCGGGAAACCGAAAAAAGCGACTCCACGCCTCTCGATCTTAAATATTTGACCGAGCAGCCACTTAAATTTGCCCTCGAAGAATTGGAAAAGAAAATGATCGTCAGCGCCATCCAAAAAAGCGCCAACAACGAAGAGGCCGCGCGCCTCCTGGGCATCCACCGCACGACGCTGGTCCGGAAAATGCAAAAATACGGAATTTACGCAAAACTGTAATTTTTGATTTCCCGTAGTTTTGCCACTACGGAAGTTAAAAGCTCGCCGGCGCTCACGTAGTTACAGTCCACGCTACTCCCCGCCACCACAACCACAGGGCCTCTAAACTCCGGCCTCGTCGCGCACCCCGTCGGGCAGCCGTTGAGGACCAAAAGCGCGTCCTTGGGCTCCTCCTCCCAGCCGGCAAACCTTACCTCCGGCAGGCGCACTTGCAGCTCCCGCAAAAGGCCCACCGTATCGACCTGCGGGTTGCAGTGGCCGCAAAACTTGACTCCAACGGTGAACATCTTGATCTCTGTCAGCACCCCTCCGTAATCCCGGAAAG
>DYES01000077.1 GCA_020725585.1 Desulfovirgula sp. | reverse complement strand
AGGCCGGCCCGTTAACTGCCGCGAGAACGGGTTTTTCCAGGTTCCGCAAAGTCAGGACCAGCCGGTGGACGTTTTGCATCCGCTGGCGGCCTTGAAAAGGCTTAGAATCGCCCATTGTGCGAAGATCTCCCCCGGCGCAAAAAGCCGTTCCTTTACCAGTAATTACAATTGCTTTCACCTTCTCGTTACGGGCCAACCCTTCCAGAGCAATCCTTAACTCTTCCCGCATTTCCATGCTCAAGGCATTGCGTACTTCCGGCTGGTTCAGGTAGACCACCCCGACTGATTCTTCTCTTTCGAGCTGGATGGTCTTGAATTCCACAATCATCACCTCCCCCGGGAACAATTAAAAGAGTTGAACAGGCGCCTGACTAACGCCAGCATGTCTGGCTTCCCCTCCCAGGTTTTCTTTCCTCGACCGGCTAACCGGTCGTTGGCTTACACCACCAACGACCGGTAAGAAAAAATACCTTAGAACATAGTATACCCGCCGCTTACACTGATCGTTTGCCCGGTAACCCAACTGCACCGGTCCGAGGCAACAAATACCACCATATTGGCGATATCCTGTGCTTTCCCCAGGCGGCGCAACGGATAAGCGCTCTTGGCCAGCTTTTCCTGTACTTCGGGCGGGAATAATTTTTTCACTTCTTCCTGACGGAACATACTTTGCCCACTCGTCTCTTCCTCAGGAGGTACGGTTGCGCCTGGACAAATGCAATTACACCTTATTCCGAACCTACCGAATTCCCTGGCTATGTTCTTGGTGAAAGTGATTACGCCCCCTTTGGCCGCAGAGTAAATGCTCTCCCGAAATTCTCCTACTCGTCCGGCATCGGAACTTATGTTCACAATACTTCCGCTTTTTTTCTCAACCATATGGGGGAGGACAGCACGGGTGAAGTATAATACGTGCCGCAGGTTTAGATCGAGATATTTGTCGTATTTTTCGGGAGGAATTTCTAAAAAGGGATAAAAATCGTCCCACCCCACGTTGTTTACCAGGACATCAACGCTTCCAAACGCAGCAAGTGCTTCCTTAACCACCCGTTCCGCCTCGGCATATTTAGTCACGTCCGCCTTGACGAACTTTGCCTGGCCACCTTTGTCCTGGACGAGCTTTTCAACTTTTCTGCCATTTTCTTCATCGATATCCACGATCAAGACGTTGGCTCCCTCTTCACCGAAAGTGAGGGTGATCGCGCGTCCAATATTGGAACCACCGCCCGTAACGATAACCGTTTTATCTTTAAGCCCTAAGTCCATCCTTAAATACCCTCCTTTTTACATTTATCTCAAATTTTGCATCCAAAAGGCTAAAATGCAATTCATTCTTGCTTGCGGGAATGTCCGAGCTTTCCGGCCCTTTTAACGGCCCTGAAAAACCGGCTTCCGCCTCTCCTTAAAGGCCGCCAAACCTTCGCGGCTGTCCTCCGTAGCACCGCAGAGGGCAGTCAAGCCAGCTTCCAGCAATTCGCCCCGCTCACCGGCCAGTTCGTAACCACCCCGCACAGACTGCAGGATAAACTGGACAGCCGCGGGCGCTTGCGCGGCGATCTGCCTGGCCAATTCTATCGCTTTAGGCAAAACCTCTTCCCCGGGCACCACCCGGTTGACCAGGCCCAGACGGTATGCCTCCGCCGCACCAAGTCTGGCGCCCGTCAAGAGATACTCCAGCGCCAGCGTTTTCCCGATTGCCTTGGGGAGCCTCTGTGTGCCGCCAAAGCCCGGCATCAAACCCAAACCTGCTTCGGGAAAGGCAAAGTAGGCTGTTTCGGCAGCTATCCGCAGCGGGCAGGCCAGCGCCAATTCAAAACCACCGCCCAGGGCAAACCCGTTGACCGCCGCAATTACCGGCTTGCGCAACTCTTCAATCAACCGCAAAACTTTTTGTCCCTGCCGGAGAAAATCCCACAACGCAAAAGGCGAACGGGAAGCAATCTCTTCCAAATCGGCGCCGGCCACAAAAGCCCTGCTCCCTGCCCCGGTCAGAATAACCGCCCGGATTTCGCTGCGCTCAATTTGTTCCAATTTTGACGCCAGTTCCTGGAGCACATTTTGATTTAAGGCATTTAATTTATCCGGCCGGTTAATGGTCACCAGCTCTACACCGGCTTCAATTTCCTCGTAAAGAAGCACGTTTTCCATTTCTTCCCTCCTTTCTCCTAACATTTGAATTTTAAATTTTCACCATCATCATGAGAACGGCAAGCGCAATCTCTTTTGCCGGATAATTATTTGCCTTTAAATTGCGGCGGGCGCTTTTCCAAAAAAGCCGCCATTCCTTCCTGCCTGTCTTCCGTGCCCCACAGGATCGTTTGCCCGAACTGTTCATAAGCCAACGCTGTGTTGAAATCAGTACCCGTCCCCACGTCAATAACCGCTTTTGCTACCCGCAACGCCACCGGACTTTTGCCCATGATTTTTTTAGCCATTTCCATGGCCGCGTCCATTAATTGCTCGGGAGGAACAACTTTATTCACCAGACCGATTCTTTCCGCCTCCCGGGCATCGATAATATCCCCCGTAAAAATCAACTCCTTGGCCTTGCCCTTCCCGACCAGCCGGGAGAGGCGCTGCGTTCCGCCGCCGCCGGGAAGAATTCCCAGGTTGATCTCCGGCTGGCCAAACCGGGCCTTTTCGCTGGCAATGCGAATGTCGCAGGCCATGGCCAGTTCGCAACCACCCCCGAGGGCGTATCCGTTGACGGCAGCGATCACCGGCTTTGGTAACCTTTCCAGGTCAAGCATAATGGCCTGGGGACCGCGCTCAAGCAAATCCAATGGAGGCCGCTCCTTTAACCACCTGACGTCGGCCCCGGCGGCAAAAGCCCGCTCGCCGGCACCAGTGATGATGAGAACTCTTACCTCCACGTCCGCCCGGACTTCCTTTATTGCCTCGTCAAGCTCGAACCAGGTCCGGCGATCCAGGGCGTTATTCACTTCGGGCCGGTTCAGGGTGAGCAGGGCTATCCCGTCTTTTTTTTCCAACAGCAAATTTTGATATCCCATCCAGGTCACTCCTCCCAAAACTAGGGCAAGCTCACTTATTGGTGTAGTCGTAAACCCCCCTCCCGGTTTTCCGGCCCAACCGCCCTGCTTTGACATACTTTACCAAAAGAGGGCAGGGACGATATTTTTCTCCCAGCGTGGCGTGCAGGTGCTCCAACACGCGGAGGCGGGCGTCGAGACCGACCAGGTCACCTAGTTCCAGCGGTCCCATCGGGTGATTTAACCCGAGCTTAATCGCCTTATCAATATCTTCCGCGCTGGCCACTCCTTCTTGCAGCATATAAAAAGCTTCGTTGCCAATTAGGGCGTTGATCCGGCTCGTTACGAAGCCCGGCGATTCGTTTACCTCTACTACTTCCTTCCCCATTCGGGCAGCCACCTCTTTGCTGACGGCGAAAGTCTCGGCGGACGTTTCCATCCCCCGAACAATTTCGATTAATTTCATCAGGTACACGGGATTAAAGAAATGCATCCCGATCACCTTTTCAGGCCGGCGCGTGCTCGCGGCAATCTCGGTGATGCTCAATCCCGAGGTGTTGGTGGCCAAAATGGCGTGGGGGGGACAGATCCGATCCAGATCCTGGAACACCTCTATCTTTAAAGCAATAATTTCCGGAACTGCTTCGATCACAAAATCAGCCAGGCTTGCCGCCAGCTTCCGGTCGGTGGTCGTTTTAATGCGCTCCAAGGAGGCCTTCTGCTGTTCCGGCGATACCTTCCCCAGTTCCACCCCCTTTTGTAAATTTTTTTGGATCCCCTCGACGGCGTTTCGGAGAATCTTTTCCTCTACATCCACCAGGTAAACGTCGTAACCGCCCATCGCGGCCACCTGGGCGATCCCCCGCCCCATAGTGCCGGCGCCAATAACTGTCAATGTTTTTACTTCCATACCGGTTTGGGCTGGATAGATAAGCCAGCCAACCTCCTTTCCCGATAATTAATCTTTCAATATTTCCCGCGCAATGATCAGGCGCTGGATCTGGCTCGTACCCTCCACGATCTGCGTCATTTTGGCGTCCCGCATCATCCGTTCCACTTTGTAATCCTGGACATACCCCGCTCCGCCAAGCACCTGCACGGCGTCGGTGGTCACCCGCATGGCCATGTCGGCCGAGTACCGTTTGGCCATGGAAGCGTACATATTCACCGGCAGGCCCTGGTCCTTGCGCCAGGCGGCGTAGCGAACCAGCCAGCGGGCCGCCTCGATCTCGGTGACCATGTCGGCCAGCATAAACTGGATCGCCTGCAGGAAAGCAATCGGGGCCCCAAAGGCAGTCCTCTGCTTGGCATAATCCCGGGCAATCTCGTAAGCTCCCTGGGCAATGCCAACGGCCAGAGCGGCGTTGGTAATCCGCCCGCTCTCCAAAACCTTCATCAGCATTGGAAAACCTTTATTTTCCACCCCACCCAGCAGTTGCTCCGCCGGCACCACGCAATCTTCCAAAACTACCTCACAAATGTGGGTGCTCCGGACCCCCATGGTTTTTTCCGCCTTGGGCACGGAGAGGCCCGGCGTACCTTTCGGTACAATGAAAACGCTCACCCCGCGGGCGCCCGCGTTCGGGTCTGTCTTGGCCGCGATGGCAATTACGTCGGCAACATCCGCGTTGGTAATAAAACATTTCTGGCCGTTGAGAATGTAACGGTCGCCGTCCCGCACCGCCCTGGTCCGGATGTTGGCCGCGTCCGAACCTGCGCCTGGCTCGGTTAAGCCGAAAGCTGCCAGCATCTCACCGGTAGCCAGGGGCGTCACCCAGCGCCGGCGTTGCTCCTCCGTCCCGTTGCGGTAAAAAAGCTCCACCACCAGGTTATGGATGAAAATAAATCCCATGGCCCGGTGCACCCGGCCTAATTCCTCGCCAATCAGGACGGCGGATACCCGGTCTAAACCGATCCCGCCGTATTCTTCCGGACAATACATTCCCGCAAAACCCAGCTCCGCCATTTTTTCGAAAATTTCCCGGGGGAAATACGCCTTTTCCTCCCACTCGTCCGCGTACGGCGCCACTTCCTTTTCGGCAAACCGGCGGGCCATCGTCTGAATTTGCGCCTGTTCCTCAGTTAATTGAAACATTTTTCTCAACTCCTGCCTACTCATTGCTATAGATATTGACACAACTTACCTGCCCGGCTCCCCCGATATTATGGGTCAACCCGATCCGGGCGTTGGCCACCTGGCGCTGGCCTGCTTCCCCGCGCAGCTGCAAAAAAATCTCGCAGGCCTGGGCCACCCCCGTAGCCCCCACCGGATGACCCTTTGCCTTGAGCCCGCCGCTGACGTTACAGGGCTTTTCGCCCCCCAGCCAGGGGCCGCCGGATTCAATCCAGGCACCCCCGCGCCCCTTTTCGCAGAAACCAAGGTCTTCGTAAGTAACCAACTCCGTGCAGGTAAAACAGTCGTGCAATTCTGCCACGTCGACCTCCCGGGGCGTAATCCCGGCCATTGCGTAGGCTTCTTTCGCCGCCTGCTGGTTGGCCGGCCACTCCGTATAGGTGCTGCGCCAGTGCGAGTGGCCCACGTCGATCCCCAACCCGGTTCCGATTAGATAAACCGGCCGATCGGTATACTGCCGGGCCCGCTCCGGAGTAGTCAAAATGACCGCCGCCGCGCCGTCGGTGGTGGGGCAGCAGTCGTACAGGCCCAGCGGCCAGGACACCAGGGGAGCGTTTAAGACCTGTTCTACAGTGATCTCAAACCGGTAAAATGCGTGGGGGTTGAACGTACCGTGGTAATGGTTTTTGACCGCCACCTTCGCGAAATGTTCTCTGGTGGTGCCGTAAGCGTGCATGTGAGCGGTGCCGATTTGACCAAAAACCATCGGCGCCGTGGCCCCCCGCGGGTGCCACCAAAGGTGCGACATCACCCCCCGGTTGGCCACCAGACTGGCCCGGGAAGGCACGTCGCGCATTTTTTCGGCGCCCACCACCAGCACCGTCTCGTAAAGTCCCGCCATCACGGCGCAGGCGGCGTTCCGAATCGCGTCGCTTCCCGAGGCGCAGAGGTTCTCAATCCTGGTCACCGGAATAGACAGCAACCCCAGCGGTTCGGCCAGAGAAGTACCGGACAGCAATTCGCGGCGGATCAGGCTGCCCTGCACGGTGGCCAGCCAGGCAGCCTGGATGTCTTTCTCGTCGATCCCTTTGTCTACGCTCTTTAAACAGGCCCGGTAGGCTTCCACAATCATGTCTTCGTAGCTCTGGTCGAAAAGTTCGCCAAATTTGGTCATGCCGGCGCCGACCACCGCCACCTTAAAGCTCTTTTGACGCGCCACCTTCAGCCCCCCTTCCAGCATTACCGGTTTCCGGCAACGGCTTAAATTTATAACCGTATTTAGGCAGCCCCAATTCCTCGCCGCACCTCCGGAAAACCAGCTCCACGGACAGGCCGACCTTCACCTGCGCCGGGTCCACAGCCACCATTGCCCCGCTCACCTTGCCCCCGCGCACACCGCCCGCGCCGTCGAGCTTAACCGTGCAAACCACCACCGGAACCTCTTCCGGCCCGATGGGAGATACGTACTGAACGTTGTAGGTGACTACCCGGCCGCGGCGGGGCAGCTTTACCTGCTTAAAAGACTGGCTGCGGCAGTCGATACAATAATCCCTGTGGGGATAATTTAAAGAACCGCACTCCGTGCACTCCAGGGCAGAAAGCCCGAGGAGGTATTCGGCATCCCGCAACATCCCCGGTTGAGTTAAGTAGCCTGAAATGGGATCGGGCAGAGCCGGCGGCACGGGAAGCAACCCTACCCGCTTGGCGTACGCTGGATAGTTCAGGGAAACCTTTTCCCTGGTTACCTCCGCCAGCGTCAGCGCCCTTTGTTTTTGAACCGTAATCTCCTCCGTCAGCGCTACCGCCAAGGCATCGCTCCCCGCTCCCGAACCATAACTGATCACCAACGCCTTATCCGCCGGTTTTCCCTGCTCCAGAACAGCCACCAAACCTAAAAATGGCGAGGCCGTACCGGTGTCGCCTATAAAAGGCGCCAAGTTGGCCAGTCCGGCCGCTTCTGCCGGAAGTCCCAGCGCTTTGGCCACCCCTTGGATACTCCGGCCGTCTGGTTCTGCCGTAGCCAGGTAGTGAAAAGCAGTTCCAGGCAAACCCAGGCGGGCCAGTAAGGACTGCCCCGCCCTGACCACCGCCCGCTGGTAGCCGTACTCCCTTTCTAGGCGGGGATCATCGTGCCGGCGCAGTAATTTTTCTCCGTACGGGCGCCATTGGTTAGTAAATTCATTGGTGAAAGATGCCGTCCCAAAAACTTCGGCAATCACCTTTTCCTTCCCCACCACCAAAGCTACCGCTGCCGCGCCTAAACTCTGCTCCAGCAAGTCTCCCGCCCTGGCCAAACGGTTGTCGCCGGCAATCACCAGGCCCAGGTTAATCTCCCCGGCTTTTATCTGAGCAAGACAATTGATTAACGCCGCCGTACCGGCGCGGGTCGTCCGGCCGAAGTCGACTGCTAGCGCTTCCGCTGAAACGCCCAGAACCGTTTGGATTACCGCCGCCACCGACTTCTCCTCGTAGGGTGCGGAAGTAGTGGCCACATAAAGAGCATCTACCTCCTCCGCCCCCACTCCGGCGTGGGCTAAAGCCCGTTCTGCCGCCATCACAGACATGGTGATTACATCTTCATCAAAGTCGGCGACGGCTTTTTCCTTTATCCCCGGAACGCTCCCCGCCGCCGGCCAGACTGCCTTGATTTCCTTCGTAGAAATGCGCAATCCGGGAACGTAAGCCCCGTAACCAACAATCCCCGCCAAAGAATCACCCCTCTCCTTTAACTCTGTAAAGAACGTTTTCTGCCCAAGTTAAAGTAATGAATACGGCGCAAGTATGACGTGGTAGCAAGTTGCAATATGTTTTCTTGCCATCCTCGTTTTTGCAATATTCGTGCCAGGCTCGTAAACAGATTGCTTTTTCTCTTGTCCAGACCACCTCCTTCAAGTATGCTGTACGGCTAACGGCCAATCCCCGCCGGAACGGAGAATCCTTGCCGTGCAGACATTGCTTAACCCCCCTTAAAATCATTTTTGCAAAACTCCACTGCAAAATTGCTAATTAATATCTGCAGAAGAGCACTCCCGATCAAAATTCGCTTGCTCGAGCCGCCTTTTGATCATTCCACTTCAATCTGGTTCAACTGCCACCCGCACTTGCGGGCCATTCGCAAAGCTGTTCGATAAAGGAGATCTTCCTTAGTTTTGTTGGATAAGGGAAGCGTCGCAAAGTGTTCGTATAAGCGGGCGGGAAAGGCCATCCCCATCGTAAAGTCGGTGCCGAAAACAATCCGCTCACTGAATTGTTCAAACTTCTCCCACCAGATTTCCTTCGGGGGCTGCTTTTGAAAAAGCCAGAAAACGTTTGTGGCGTCCAGATAAATATGGGGATACGCTTCTAAAAAAGCAAATGCCGCATCCAGGTCCGGATAGCACAGATGAGGAATAACCAAAACCAGGCGGGGAAACTTCTTTAAAAGCGCAGCAATTTCCCTTTTGTTGTCCGGCACCCCATAAACATCTTCGTGGCCAGAATGAATTATTACCGGACGCCCGAGTTCCTGGAGGAAAGCATAGACCTCGTCCAGGCGGGGATCTAATATCGAGAATCGCTGAACGTAAGGGTGGAATTTAAGGCCGAGAAAATAATTATCTCGAAAGGCCCAGGCAAGGATTTTTTCTTTTTCTTCGTCCCCTGGGAGCAGAGAAACAAACGGCACTGTCCGCGGGTCGCGCAGGGATAAGGCGTAGTTCCATTCGTTTACGGCAGCGGTGGTTCCCGCAAAAATCGGGAAGAAAGCGTTAAAATAGTAATCCACGCCTGCTTCCGCCAACATCTGCCGCGCGCGTGGTTCATCCAAAGTCAAATCGATATCCACATCCGGCAAATACTTCTGCAGCCACCGCATCCCACTTCTGATCCGCTCTGTAGTCATAATGTGCGCATGGGCATCAATCACCGGGATCTGTAAAGCTCTGTGCATAAAGGTTACCCCCCTTAACAAACTCATGAAATGGCGCCGATTATTTTCCAATAAGGGACACTTATGAAAAGAATGAAAATGGCTGCAATACCGAAAGCCAGGCCAGCCAAAGACACGTGGTGAGAACTCCACCCTTTGCCCCCGGCGAGAGCCTCTCCGATCATAATAAAAGGCTGCTGATAACTCAAAAAGAAGCAATTCCCGGCGATAGTAATCCCCATGGTTACAACCACCGGGTGAATGCCAAACTCCCGATATAAAGGGACCAGTATAGGTGCCAGGATCGCAGCAGTAGTGTAACCCCAGGGAACGTCAATAAACCGAACAAGCCACAGGGCGACGGTGGAAACGAGCATAAAAACCAAGGGATTCTTAGCTAAAGAAAGGATGCTCGGGCCTAAAAGGGGAACTATCCATTGGTCTACGCGAGCATTAGTAAATATTGCCGACATGCCGATGGCAAGGCCAACGAACATGGCAACGTCCCAACTAATACCCGTACTGATTTCTGACACCGTAATTATCCGAAAGATCAATAGCAAAAAGAACGCCCCTAGGGCCGTAGCAGCATTGGGAAGGTGATGAATCCTTTCTGTTGCAAAAAAGATTAACGCAACAATTAAAATAGACAGCGTGATTATTTCATCCCTACTTATCCTACCCAGGGATGCATACTGTTTTAAAAAGAAATCGCGGGAAACGTTCAACGGTTCTTCGGGTCTGAAAAGAACATAAACCAGGACGACAAAGAAAATGGTGATCAAGAACCAGGGCAAGGCCATAATTCGAAACCAGGCGTCCCAAGTACCTAGGGCTTTTAACTCGAGCGGATAGTAACCCGTTAGTACCGGCCCCCAGAGAGAACCAGTTAACCAGCCCGTCCCGGGCAATACAGCCATTGCCCAGGCAACAAGGGTTATCAACGCCGCGCCCCGCGAACGCGGGGCTATGTTGCACGCTTGCAAGCAATTAACCGCGATGGGGATGACGATAGCCACGCGGACGGTAATTGAAGGAGTAAGCAAGGAAAGAATAATTCCGACGATAAACCATCCGGCAATTAAGGAGAAATAACTAGGACGAAAACTTTTTAACACAAAAAATACGATTCTTTTTCCCAGGCCCGTTTTTTGTAAAGCGTAACCAAAATAAAGGGTAGGCACCAGGATCCAAAAACTTGGGCTGGCGAACCCAGCAGTAACAATATTATACGGTAAACCGGCGCAAACTCCACCTGCAATTAAAAGAACCGTACCAGCTGTGTAAGGTAAATTACCGGGGCGAAAAATCCACAACCCCAGGACAATGATCGCCAACCCAAGCATTACGTGACCAACAACTGGCAATCCGACAAAAGGCCGGGCAAGCGCAATGGCGAAGCCAGCAACAGCAAAAATAGTCGCTCCCGACAATTTCAATTTCATTAATTAAGCACCTTCTTCTACTCGTAAGAAAAATAACCAGCTTTCCTAACCTAGGGAAAAACTGGTTACGTCCATGTAGGAGAGACGAACAAACAAAAATTTTTTTAAACTTCCGCATTGTGAACAACGTTATTACCAGAAACAATATGTGTATTAGGGTTTTTAAAAGAAGAGTCAAACAGCTCAAAAAACTTTTTCGTCCCTTCGTTTTGGGGAACCGGAGTCAGGTAGGTAACTACTACTAGCACCACCAACCCTACTACTAACGCAGGCATACCGGGTAAAAAACCAAAAGTCCAACTCTGGGGTAATATCTTGTACTGAAAACCTAAAAGTGTGGCTTGAGAAGTAAGAATGGAAGCAGCAACAGCGTACTTGGTGCAGCGTCGCCAGTAAAAAGCGGCTACTAAAGGTACAAACATTAGAGCAAATCCCGCAAAGGCAAATTCGACAATTTTAATGATCCCTACAAGATTAAATTGTGCGAGTATAAAAGCAGCCACCGTTAAAATGATGACTATCAACCTTGCCCACATAGTTGCCTGCTGCTGTTGATCCGCTGTAGTTAATTTTTTAAAGAAGTCTCTAACGATCATCGTCGAGACAGCCAGCACCTGGGAATCCATGGTAGACATAAGAGCTGCAAAAATTGCTGCGCCCAAAATCCCCATCATCCAAATAGGTAAATACTCGGTTAAAAGCAGCGGCAAGATCCTATCAGACTCACCACCTTTAAGGCCTGGAAAAGCTACATGACCCCACATTCCCACGTAAGCTACCGTGAAAAAGACTATAATGGCCGCCAAAGGATAGATAAGGGCAGTTCGTTTAAGATCACGTGGGGTCCGGCCAGTAAGTAAACGCATAAAAATTTGAGGCAGGGCCGGCATACACAAAGCAACAAAAAATCCGTAACTAAAAAATACTTTCCAGGACATTTTTGAACGGTCAAGTAATTCCGGGTACTTGGCGTAAACTTGTTGGGTAGCATTAACTGGCCCGCCTAAGGCGTAAGCAATGGCGAAAAAGATCACGATTACGCCAATCAGGAAAAGTGCTGCCTGAAATGTATTCACCCAAGCAGCTCCCCGCATTCCTCCGGCCAGTAGGTAAAAACACACTATTACAGCTACGATCAGGCAACCCAACCAGAACGGAATAAAACCTTTCGTCAAAACACTTAAAGTATGACCTCCTCCTTGGATACCAGTCATTAAATAGGGTACAGTGTAGAAAAGTAAACATACGCTAAATAATTGCCCTAACGTTTTGCTATCCCATCGTGCGGTAATCATTTCACAGTGCGTCATGTAGCCAAAACGCCGGCCTACCAGGTAAGCTCGGCTTGATATAGTATAAAACAACAATGGCGCCAGCCATCCCCAGGCGGTAACAAAATAGGGCCAGAGAATCCATCCTGCATGATATGCCCTACCTGGCACCCCAATTAAAGTAACAGCGGAAATATTAGCCGCAAACACACTGGAGAATAAAACCCAAAATCCAAGACTCCGGCTAGCCATTGCGTAGTCTTCCAGGGTTCTTACGGCATATCGCATACTCCATATGCCAATTCCAATAATTATAGCTATATAAATAATCATTATTGTGATTACCCAGAATACTTGGGCATCCATAAAAGCTACCTTCCTCCTTAACTTATTTTAAATTTTTTCATTTTTATTATTTTTTCATTTCAATGATTTAATTTGATTCTATCCAAATATATCTTACAACTAAATAAACCAACAACCAACCAACCAACCATATTCCCACCTGGTAGAACATGGGCAAGGTTAGCCACCCAAAAACAAAGGGCTCAATTTTCCAACCCCACCACCACCAGTCCACGCGGATAATCATCAGGACAATGGCCACCAAGTAGACAAGCAATTCCAAGCGTTTTCTTGCCTGCGGGGATATTTTGGACATATTCCGTCACCTCCTTTCGTTTGCTTGTAGATTCTCGGAAACTCTCTTTCTTATCAAAACTCTTTTTAATTTAAACTGTTTAAAGTAAAATTTTAAGAATATTTACTTTATTTTACTTTTACATTATCTCTTTTTTAAAGAGTGCTCAACAGGTCAACTTCAAATGGAACACCTCTGAGCCTTCGCTACCGCTTTTGACTTCGCCAATTCCTGACTTCGCCAATTCCTAAACCCGGACGAGCCGGAACAAAAAGGCATTCTATCATTTATCTCAGAAAGAATAACAGTAACACATAAAAGCATGGAGGTAACCATGAAGCTCCTTACTGAACGATACAAAAGCCAGATTGCCGGCGTCATTTCTTGTTGTGATCGGATCGTTTTCCAGGGTACTGTACCTGGCTGGTGCTTTGCTCAAGTGATGACCTCATTTCTTTTGGCGAAAAAGTTCAAATCCATTGATTATCCCCAGTTTGCCCGCGTCTTAAAAGATGAGGTGCAGGAAAGCACCAAAGGTCTAGCGCAGGAAAACGGGAACGAATCGAGTTCATCCGCAATCCCAAGGAAATTCGGAAAGAAAGCCAAATTAAAAAATCATCGCCCAATGCGGTGAACATCCTGGGTTAGTGCATATTTTTTCGGTCCTGGAATCTTTTTGTACCAGCTATAGGCCCTGGCATGACAAAGAATTCGGCAAAACAACCCTTGAGTATGACTCGGGTAAATGCCCTGCACTATTACTTCTTATCGACGAAAAATATGGCTTCTGTTATCTGCGGGTCCCCACCTGGGCCCCCTTTCGCCTCCAGTTTTACATGAACGGTCACAATTTATTGGCCACGAAACTCTCCTCCCAAGGGATCGTTTACGACCGGCTGGAAAATGCCTTTTTATACGTTGACGATTGGGAAAAGACCCAGAAATTCTCCGATCACTTACGGATTCATGACCTGCACGAAATCCTTGACATTTTTGCCCGGCGTATTGTCCCATCGTCCAATAATACGCGATGAAATACTACTGGAGCATCATGCAGGCAGAATACGCCACCGACATTGTTTTCAAAAAGCAGACCGACTTAAAGTTGCTTTACGAATCCTTAGTCCGCACCGCTTCAACAACAGGATTTTCGGGAAGAGAATCAAGAACTAAAATGACAACCAACGCTGAAACAAAACAGATTATTCTTCCAAGGGTAAATCCGGTAAATATTGCACCGCTTCCCCGCAAACCCACAAAGCCCAATGTAGATTCATATCCGCTATCCGCAAGGTTCTTTCTATTTCCGGAATACCAATTTCCTGATACTCTTTAATTAATCTTCTAGCTTGTTTTATATCCCTTACCATTTTTTCTATCTCCTGCTGAGTAACCATTCTAAGTCAAACCTCCATTCTTTTAGACGTTATTCAAAGCTTTTATATTTTTTGGCCAGTTCCATTTTGTAGTCCTCTGGACGTAAATCAATAACTCTTCTTGTTTTCCCTCCAGCCGATCTCGGTAGTGACTGCACCGGGACGATTTCTACCGGCAGGGTTACGCCAATTTTCGCTTTCAATTCCATTCTTAATTTTTCGGCCAAGGTAGCATATTGTTCCGGGGGCAGGTCTTCTTTTGCTTCTACTTTGATCGTCATTAAATCTTCCTCATTTTCACGGGTAAGAACAAGCTGGAAATAATCAGAAGCCCCAGAGAAACTGCTAACTAAATTCTCTACAGCTGACTGGTATATATTGGTTCCTTTGTAGGTAAGCATGTGATCAGTTCGGCCCAAGACTCCCCCTTTATAATAGAGCCAAGTACAGCCACAAGGGCAGGAATAAGTAGGCCTCACCAGATCGTGGGTGCGGTAATTAATCCAAATGGTAGCATAGTTGCTGAAGTTAGTAATAATCCTTTCCCCCACATCCCCTTCATTCACTTCCTTGCCCGTGTCCGGATCCCTTACCCAGGCAAATTGGTGCATCTCCTCCTCGTGAAAACCGTCTCCCTCTTCACAGGTAGGAGCTACCACCGGCGGTTCCGAAACCCCCAACACCTCAGCACACTTGCACCCCCAGGCTTCTTCAATCTTTTTTCGAATCATCGGAATAGAAGCCGAACCCGGTTCGCCGGCGCCAACATAATACTTGATGGAAGTCTTTGCGGGATCCACACCCATTTCTCTAGCCGCATTGGCCATGTGCAGGGTATAGGTAGGAGTAGCAACCAGCACGGTCGGCTTAAGCTCTAAAATCTGCTGAATGCGTTTTTCGGTGGTCATACCCACTCCCGCTCCTGAAATAACCTTGGCCCCAAACCTTAGCGCTCCGAAGTAAGCACTCCAAAAGCCAGCAAATCCACCAAAATCAAAAGCAAAATAAAAAGTATCTTCCGGCCTGATGCCTACGCTCCAATAGGCTGGACACCAGGACTGCCCGATTCTCCAGATTGCATAATCTTCCCATGCCTCGTAAAGGGGTTTGCCCGTGGTACCAGAAGTTGCGTAATGACCGACAATAAAACTCTCATCAACAGACAAATTATCCCCATAAAGGTTGTCCGGTGTCTGACTAGGTTGAATCATTGGTTTATCGGTTAACGGCACTTTGTATTTAAAATCGTCAAGAGTCTTTATGTCATCGATGTTGACTTTATGGCGGTCGTATAACTCCCTGTAGAACTTATTTGTTTCGTAGGCATACCTCAATAGATTTTTAATTCTTTTTAAATGTAACTCATTTAGCTTTTCCCTGGACATAGTTTGTGAATATTCATTCCAATAACGTGCCTGATAGGCTTTAGCTGAAAGCAACTTACCTTTGTACAATTTAACAACCCTCCCAATTCTTATCCTTAAAATAATTTTGATCATTTTTGCTTGTTTTTTTATTACATGCAAAAACCATACCATTAAAAATTTTTCACGGGCAATTTTTTAAGGATATGTTATTTTATAGCTCGCAAATTATCAGTTCTTTGGGCTCCTGCAAGTTCTCCACCTGTTCAGCGCGGTTCTGGACGTTTACCAGCCACCCATTCCCGTTCATCCTTGTCAAGTTTTCTGTGGTCAGAGCCCCCCCTTAGGAAAATGTACTGAGCCCACTTTTTTATCTTCATATTTTTTCTATCTTACACAAAAGTCCCTTTAAAGCCGGATAACCGGTAATTTTATCCACGGGAGCATTATCCGTCAGCACGTTAACATTGGCCTCTTCCCACCCGTGGGGAATATTTACCACACCCGGCATGATTTCCTCCGAAACTTTTACCCGGACCTGGATTTTCCCCCGCAGACTGGCCACCGCGGCGCGGTCGCCATTGCTTAATCCGTACTGCCGGGCGCTGAGCGGATGAATTTCCGCGTAGGGCTCCGGTGTTTTTCGGTTCAAGGAAGGAACGTCCCGAAGCTGCGAGTGGAGATAGTGAAGGTGCCGGGAGCCGGTGGTCAACACAAGAGGGTATTTTGCGGCTAATCCGGGAGCACGATCGGGGTTCTCCGGCGGTTCTTCAAACACCGGCAAGGGGGGGTATCCCATTTTTTCCAGATAAGAAGAAAACAATTCAATTTTTCCGGTAGGTGTTTTAAACCCCCGCTGCGTATACTTTTTGATATTTCTGCTGCCCGTAGTAAAGACCTTCGGGGTGTTCCTCGCTTAAATAGCGGTAGCTCAAGCCCGAAGGTGCAAGGGTATAATCAATGACTTCCTCAATTGTCCTCCAGGGGAAGTATTCTTGAAAGCCCATCCGGTGAGCAAGCTCCAGCCAGAACTCCAGATCCGGACGGCATTGCCCGTATTCAAAAATTTTCTTCCGGACCATTACGTAAGGAAATCCCCAGAGGTTATAATAGTCACAGAGCTCTGGCCTTTCCAGAAAAGTTCCGGTCGGCAGCACCAGGTGGGCTAGGCGGGCAGTTTTCGTCATAAACTGATCAAGGACCACCAGGAACTCTAGATTCTGGAAGGCCTTTTCCACCTTTTGGGAGTTGGGCCAGGTTATGACCGGATTGGAACCACACACGAACATTGCCCGAATGGGGTAGGGTTGACCTGTAAGCAGGGCATCTAGAAATATCATGGTTTGCCCCTCGCCAAATTCGCGGCCGTAAACTCCATAGAAGAGCGGGTAGGAATCAATTCCCAGGGGCTTTTCGGCCACCTTCTCTACTTCTTCCACAATATTTACCCGTAAACGGGGCACCTGGATAAATCCTCCGGGGATGTCGATGTTTCCCGTAACGGCCTGCAGTATGGCAACCCCCCGGCTGTTCTGGAACCCGCTGGTAGTTTGGTCGAGGGCATTTGTTCCCTGGATAATACAGGCCGGCCGGTTAAGGGCAAACATCCTGGCCACGCCCCTGATTTTTTCCGCTGGCACGGTAGTTATCTGCTGGGCGTATTCGGGAGGATATTTCTTGACATGTTCGGTAAGTTCGGAAAAACCGCAGGTATATTTTTCAACAAAATCACGAGAGTATAAATTTTCCGTGATAATAGTGTTTAACATTGCCAAAATAAGTGCTCCGTCTGTCCCCGGAAGGGGTTGCAGGTGCTCATCGGCCAAAGCGGCGAGGGGAGTGCGCCGGGGGTCGATCACGACCAGCTTTGCTCCCTTTCTCTTGCTTTCCCTTATCTTCACCCCGAGCGGGGGAGAGGAATTGTCCGGGTTGGAGCCCCAGACAATTATACAGGCCGCGTTTTCCGGATCGGCCACAAAAAACTGCCCCAGGGTCGTTATATACCCGAGCATCCTGCAGCGGTAACAGATGCTTTCCACGGAAAAGCAGTTGGGCGTTCCAAAGACATGGGCAAACCTCCTGATTAACCCTACAGTTGAGGTTCCCGAAAGAAGTACCGGCATCCCAATGGCAAAGGCCAGGCTCCTGGCGTCACCAGACTCCCGAATGCTTTCCAAACGGTCGACAACGAGCTGCATTGCCTCTTGCCAGGAAATCTCCTTCCAGCCAGAACCCTGCCGGAGAAGGGGGGTGGTCAGCCGTTTTGGGGAAAAAACATATTCGGCAACCGCCCTTCCTTTTGGACACAGAAAACCCTTGTAAGGGTGTTCGCGCATCCCCCTGACCTTGGCCAGGCGCCCATTTTCCATCATCACTTCCATCCCGCAGGCCATGTGGCAGAGGCCACAGGCTGTTTTCACCGTCGCGTCGGTAACCACGGGGCGAAACAGTTCCATTATTTTTAAAACCTCCCATCTCTATGAGTACTAAATGCCTTAAAGTACTCCGGGGTAGACCGACTGCCCAGCGACCCAAATCCATGTAATTTTCTGCACTAGATAAAACTGCGCAGACAATTACGTTAAGCTCGGTTACGGATTGGTGCCGGATCTTTTTGGAAAACCTTTGGCTCTTAATCATTGAAACTGCAAAAACCGTACCAGTAATGGCTATTTTCCAAGAAGAAATTTTCCCGTTCCTGATTACCTTTCTCCGGGTATTTTTCGGAATATTTTTTACCCGCTCAAGATGTCTTAAAAAGCGCTTTAGCAAATTTGCAAAAATTGTTGCAAATGCGCTAAAAGTCCAGACAAAGCCGGCACGTTACCAGCCAGAAACGAAATTTTTCAATAAAACCGGTTGCAAAAATAGCACTAAAAACAAAGCCGGCAAGGCCTTTATAATAATTTTAGATTAGAGAAAAATTTTTGTGCTGGCACGATGATTGCAAGCCAGCTAATTAAGCAGGCTTGTGATAACGCCAGAAACAAGACCAATTGGGCTACTGAAAACTACGGAGGAAAAACGAATGGGGCATTATTATGAAGAACTGTTCCGTAAAAAGGATAAAATCTACCAGATGGGCGGTCCTGAAGCAGTAGCGCGACAGCACCAGAGCGGCAAGTGGACGGCGCGGGAACGTATTGCCTATTTCTTCGACCCGGGTACCTTCACCGAAATTGGTATGTTTGTAAAACATCGCACCACCGCCTTCGGGATGGAGAAAAAGGAGATTCCGGCGGAAGGAGTCGTCGTAGGCTACGGCAAGGTTAACGGCCGCTTGGTCATGGTGGCCGCCGAAGATTACACCGCTATGGCCGGAACTTTTGGAGAATACCACGGGAAAAAATTCGCCGGAGCTATTGATCTGGCCAAAGACATGGGCATCCCCTTTGTGGGGATGAACGATTCCGGCGGGGCCCGGCTACAGGAAGGGATCGATACCCTCCAGGCCTACGCCTGGCTTTTTCGCGCCCAAATTCTAGCCTCCGGCATTATCCCCCAGCTGGCCTTACTGATGGGTCCCTGTCTGGGAGGACAAGCATACCACCCCGTTATGCAGGACTTCGTGTTTCAATGCCGCAAAACAGGCTTTATGGGCATAGCGGGTCCGGCCTTTGTAAAAACCCAGCTGGGTGAAGAAATCGACCTGGAAAATCTTTGCGGTGCTAAGGCCCACGCCGTCAAAACCGGCCAGACCCACCTCGTTGTTGAGGATGATCAGGACTGCCTTGATCGCGCGAAAGAACTGCTAGCCTTTCTGCCGTCCAATAACCGGGAAAAGCCGCCGCGCAAGGAATTTGGAGATCACCCCCAAAGAAACATTCCGGAACTTGATCATTTGGTTCCCGAAGAACCTCACCTGCCCTTTGATATGCGGGAAGTTATCCGGCTTCTCGTCGACGACGGGTATTTTTTTGAGCTGCAGAAAGATTTTGCTCAAAATATAATTACCGGCTTTGCCCGGTTTGCCGGGCGCACGACGGGCATTGTCGCCAACCAGCCGATTTGGATGGGAGGGGTCATTGATTCGGACGCCGCCGACAAAGCAGCTCGGTTCGTCCGCTTCTGCGATCTTTTCAATATTCCCCTGGTCAATCTGCACGACACGCCGGGTTACCTGATCGGTTCTCAAGAGGAATGGAAAGGAATTTTAAGACACGGCTCTAAAATGCTCTACGCTTACGTGGACGCAACTGTTCCAAAAATATCCGTAATCGTGCGCAAATCATACGCCGGCGGGTATTTAGGAATGTGTTGCAAAGACACCGGGGCGGATTTTGTCTTTGCCTGGCCCATAGCCAGAGTCACCGGCGTCAGCGCCGAAACAGCCGCCAGTATCATTTTTGCCAGAGAAATTGCCGCCGCTTCCGACCCCGCCGCCGTTTGGACGAAACGTGTTAACGAGTACCGTACTCTCTATGAAAATCCTTACCGCGCGGCCGAATGCGGCTATGTAGACGACGTAATTATGCCTTCCGAAACCCGCCGGTACATTAACGCCGCCCTGGACGTGTTGGAAAACAAGAAAGTCGTCCGGCCCTGGCGGAAATATTCTAACATTACTCTTTGAGTTTATTTTTACGCCTTCTCCGCCGATTTTTGTTCACTTTGGCCATCTTCCGGATGACTGTAGTTTGGTGAACGCCCAACACTTCAGCAACTTTTAATGTGCTTCCAAATGTGGCTAAACCCTGCTCAATCAACTGACGTTCAACTTCTAAAACTGCCTGTTTCAGCGGGAGTAATCCATTCACGATAATCTTTCCTGCTCCCTCGCTTAAATTTGGTAACAAATCAGGTGGTAAATCTTTTAAAGTAATAATATCTTCTGAAGAAATAACCAATAACCTTTCTACTACGTTCTGTAATTCGCGCACATTACCGGGCCAGTTATAGGCGTAAAGCCGGTTGAGAACTTCTCCGGAAAATTCTCTTTTTACTTTGTATTTCTTGGAAAATTGTTCCTTGAAATAGTACGCGAGCGGAATAATATCATCTTTTCTTTCTCTTAGCGGGGGAATCGTAATCGGGACGACATTTAAACGAAAATATAAATCTTCCCGAAAACGATTTTGCTTAACCAATTCTTTAAGATCTTTGTTGGTAGCTGCAATTACTCGAACGTCCACTTTCCTTGGCTTGCCCCCCCCTAACCGGACAACTTCTTTTTCCTGAAGGACCCGGAGTAACTTTGGCTGAACCGCTAAAGCTAAATCGCCTATTTCATCTAAAAAGATATCTCCATT
>DYES01000076.1 GCA_020725585.1 Desulfovirgula sp. | reverse complement strand
TCGGGCCCTCCATGGCGTCCGGCAGCCACACATGCAACGGAAACTGGCCGGACTTCCCAATCGGACCGCAGAACACTAAAAAGGCGATCAGAGAAAGCGTGGCCAGCGAAGTATACTGGTGGAAGTTGGTGATTTTTTCGGAAAGCTCCACGATATCCAGGGTACCGAAAACAAGGAAGAGGGAAAGCATGCCCAAAAGCAGGCCGAAATCGGCGATCCGGCAGGTGATAAAGGCCTTCTTGGCGGCCTCCCGGGCCGAGATCTTATGCTGGTAAAAGCCGATTAAAAGGTAAGAGCACAGGCCTACCCCTTCCCAGCCCACAAACATTTGCACCAGGTTGCTGGAAACGACCAGCAAAAGCATAAAGGCGGCAAACAGCGAAACGTAGGAAAAGAAGACGGAATACCCCGGGTCGTCCTGCATGTAGCCGATGGCGTAGATAAAGATCAGCGAACCCACCAGGGTGACCATAAACATCATCATGGCCGAAACGGGGTCGAGCATGATCCCCACGTTGATTTCCATGCCCGGCATACTAAACCAGTTTACGGAATAAACCAGCGGCTTTTCCGCCAGTTCCGGGTTGGTGAAAACGCCGACGGCGGCGAGAGTGGCGAAAAAGCAGGAGGCAAGCATGGAACCGACCGCGATGAGAGCGCTGAATAAAGGCCACGGCCTGGTCAGCAAAACTATGGCGAGAAAAGCCAGCGTCGGCAGAAGCGGCACCAGCCAGGCGTTATACATTGCAAACTCCACCATGGAACATTGAACACCTCCTTATGATTACCACTTGAGCAGGTCGAAATCGTCCAGGTTCACAGAGACCTTGTTGCGGTAGATGGCGATGATGATGGCCAGGCCCAGGCCGACTTCGGCCGCCGCGACGGTAATGACAAAGATGGCAAAAATCTGGCCAATAAAGTCTGTTGGCGTTACGTACTTGCTGAAGGCCACCAGGTTTATGTTGACGGCATTGAGCATTAGTTCGATACAGATCAAGACCATAACGGCGTTTCTTTTCGCCAGCACGCCAAACAAACCGATGCAGAACAAAACGGCCGAAAGGATCACGTAATGAGCCGGACCAATGGTCAGTAAAGCCACCGGATCAATCAGCTTGACCGGCGTCAGTGTCGGCATCAGCTTTCACCTCCCTGGCAATCAGCAGCGCCCCGATTAAAGCAACCAGCAAAAGGACCGCCACCACTTCAAAAGGAATCACGTATTTGCTCAGGAGCAGGGTCGCGATGGGCTCCACGGTATTTTCAGGAACGCGCGCCCGGGAAACCAGCCACTGGGTTCGAGCGGCCAGAAAGGTGCAAACGGCCAGCACCAGCGCGACCACGCCGGCGGCGGCGTAAACCTGGGTGTTAAACGGGTTGGAAAGCTTCATGTCTGCCCGGCGGATGACCATGATGGCCAAAACCACCATGATGCACACCGCCCCGGCGTAGACTAGCACCTGGACCGCGGCCAGAAAATCGGCGTCCAGGGTCAAAAACAACCCCGCCATGCCGATAAAGCAAACCGCCAGCCAGAGTACGGAGTGCACGATGTTTTTCATCAGCACCACCAGGAGGCCGGAAACCACAATGACCAGGGCCAGCGTATAAAAAGCCCCGACGCTCCAGAAATTATTTAAAAACGCATCGATAATTTCCTGGCCGATTAAATCAATCATGATTCACCCTCCTTCGCTGCGGACCTGCCTGCCGCCACCTCGCGCTTGGCGCCCGCAGTCCCTTCCGTCGCCGGGCGTTTTACGTCCGCCGCCTCCCCGGCTTCCTCTTCCTGGGGAACAGGGCGGTCCACCAGGATCAGGCGCACCTTTTGCCGAAAATACTGGTTCATATTGAAAACCTTGCTGAAATGAAGCGCGTCCTGATTGCACGCTTCCACGCAAAGCCCGCAGAACATGCAGTACTCAATGCGCATCACGTATTTCGTCAGGTACTGCTTCTTCCCCACTTTCGCCCGCTCCATCTGAATCACCTTGTTCGGGCAGGCGTTGGCACAGAGCATGCAGGCAATGCATTTGTCCGCATCCAGCTCAAAGCGCCCGTGAAAACGATCGGGCAGCTCAATTTTTTCGTCCGGGTACTGCACCGTGACCTTTTGCGCCAGCATTTCCTTCCAGGTAATCTGCAGACCCTTAATTAATCCCCTTCCAAACACGTTCTCACCACCCTATCGCCCGGTAAACGTACATGCCGATACCGGTCACAAAAATATTGGCCAGGGACAGAGGCACCAGCACCTTCCAGCCGAAGCCCATCAACTGGTCCACGCGAATTCGCGGATATGTCCAGCGGATCCACATGAAGAGGAAGATGAACAGGTAGACCTTGAAGAAGAACCAGAACCAGGAAGGCAAAAAGGTCCAGCCGAAGGGGGCCAGCCAGCCGCCAAAAAACATCACGGTGCACATGATGGAAATGATCATGACGCTGACGTATTCGGTAAGCATGAACATGGCCCAGCCCATGCCGCTGTACTCCGTGTAGGGCCCGGCGATAATTTCCGATTCCGCTTCCACCAGGTCAAAAGGCGTGCGGTTTGTTTCCGAGATGCCGGCGATAAAGTAAATCAAGAAGGCCAGCGGCTGGGTAAAGATAAACCAGACGTTTCTTTGCGCCTCCACAATTTCCGACATGTTCAGCGTGCCGGTGATCATGATCACGCCCAACAGGGCCAGCACCAAAGGTAATTCGTAGCTGACCATCTGGGCCACCACGCGCATACCGCCGATGAGTGCATATTTATTGTTGGAGCCCCAGGCACCCATCCAGAAAATAAGGGTGGAGAGGGAAGTGACGGCAAGCAGGTAAAACACGCCGATGTTCATGTCGACGGCGGCCATCCCGTCCCCCCACGGAACCACCGCCAGGGCCAGAGCCGGGGGCACGAAAACAATCAGCGGCGCCAGCAGGAAAACCACCTTGTCCGCCGTCCGGGGGACGAGAAATTCCTTGGTGACCAGCTTGATTACGTCGGCAATGGTCTGCAGCGTCCCCTTCGGGCCGACCCGGTTGGGCCCCAGACGGCACTGGATGTAAGCGCATACTTTGCGCTCCATTAAAATTAGCCAGATGACATTTAAGGAAACAAAAACGATGACGGCCGACGCCTTGATAATCATCATGATCAGGTCGTTAAGCAGCAGAGGTGCGCCCAGGGAATCTAAAAAACCCCTGATCCAGGAGGCTATATTAAGAAAAACATTTTCACCCATACCTCTTCTCCCCTTCCGCTAGCAGTCTACTTCGCCCAGAACGATATCCAGGCTGCCCAGGATGGCGATCACGTCGGCAACCTTCCAGCCCACGCAAAGCTCCGCCAGGCATCCCAGATTGATAAACGACGGGCGGCGGAAATGCACGCGGTAAGGCTTGTTGCTGCCGTCGCTCACAATGTAGCAGCCAAAGATACCCTTCGAGCTCTCTATTTCTGTGTACGCCTCGCCCGCCGGCGGCCTGATCACTTTGGGCACCTTCGCCTGAATCGGCCCTTCCGGCAGGTTCTTCAGCGCCTGCTGGATGATCCGGCCCGACTGGCGCATCTCCTTGATCCGGCAAACGAAGCGGTCAAAGCAGTCGCCGTTTTTCCCCAGGGGCACTTCAAAATCCAAACGGTCGTAAACGCCGTACGGGCGGTTTTTCCGCAAGTCGAAATTCACGCCGCTGGCCCGTAAGTTGGGGCCGCTTAAGCTGTAATTGATCGCCTTTTCCGGCGGGATCACACCTACGAACTTGGTGCGCGCCTGGAAAATTTCGTTGCCCGTTATTAGACCGTCGTATTCGTCGCACAGCCCCGGCAAATCGGCAAGGAACTTCTGGAGAAGGGGGATAAATCCTTCCGGCAGGTCGTCCGCTACGCCGCCGATCCGAAAATAGCTGACGGTCATCCGGGAACCGGTCAGCATTTCAAAAAGGTCCACGATCCGCTCGCGGTCCCGGAAGGTATATAAAAAACCGGTCAAGCCACCAATGTCTGCGGCATAAGAGCCAACGGCAATCAGGTGGCTGGCGATGCGGGAAAGCTCCCCGACAATGACGCGGATGTACTGGGCCCTCTCCGGCACCTCGACGCCCAGGAGTTTTTCCACCGCCTCTACATATCCCCAGTTCATGAGCATGTTGGCCAGGTAGTCCATCCGGTCCGTATAGGGAATAACCTGGGTATAGGTGCGTGCTTCGGCCAGCTTCTCCACCCCGCGGTGCAGGTATCCCGGCACCGGAGTGGCCTTCACCACCACTTCCCCGTCCAGCTCCAGGATGACCCGGAAAACCCCGTGCGTGCTGGGATGCTGCGGGCCTAAATTAAGAAAATAGGTCTGCGTTTTCACCGTTTACATCTCTCCCTTACATCCAGGCATTTTAAAACCCTTTTACCCCGCTTTTGCCCTTATTAAGGCTCCCGGCCGCCTTCCCATTGAAAATCCTTGCGCAGGGGGTGCCCTCGGAAATTGTCGTCTAAAAGAATCCGCGTCGGGTGGCCTGGATAACCCGTAAAGTTAATCCCCATCAAATCGTAGACTTCCCTTTCCTGCCAGTTGGCCCCCGCAAACAAGGGACAAAGGGAAGGAACGGCGGGGTTTTCTTTATCCGTCAGCTTTACCTTCACCATCAACGTGTAGCCGCGCTCTAGAGAAATCAGGTTGTAAACAATTTCAAAACGGTCCGCGTAGTCTACCGCCGTAACGTTGGTCAGGAAGTTGAAATCATAATCAGGATTTTCCTTCAGCTCTTTCATGAGGGCAGGCAACTCTTCCGCCGGAGCAATGACTGCCCGGCCTTCCGCAACCTCCAGGGAAGGAAATTTCTCTTTTAACTGCTGAATCAGTTCCTCAGGTAGCTGGTAATTAACCACGGGCCAGTTCCACCACCTTCGGGTTTTTAACCTTGTCCCTCAACATTAAAAAAGCCTCGATCACGGCCTCCGGCCGCGGGGGGCATCCCGGCACGTAAACATCGACGGGAATAAGTTTATCTACTCCCGGCACGACGTGGTAAGAATCAACAAAAGGCCCGCCGGAAATGGCGCAGCTGCCCACGGCAATAACCCACTTCGGCTCGGACATCTGTTCGTAAAGGCGCACGACAAAAGGAGCCGCTTTGTGCGTAACGGTCCCCGCCACGATCATCACGTCGGCCTGCCGCGGGGTCGCGCGCATTACCTCGTAGCCGAACCTGGATATGTCAAAGCGCGACATTTGCGGCGCCATCAGCCCCTCGATGGCGCAGCAGGCGAGTCCGAAGCCCAGCGGCCAGAGAGAGTGGGCGCGGGCGAGATTAAACAGCTTTTCCAGGGGGGCAATGTGGATCAGCCGTTTAATTTCGCCGACGACGCCCGGATCTTTGGTCAACGACTCCACCGGATGAGCATCTTTTTTTACTTCCATTCTAACGCTCCTTCCTTCCACGCGTACCACAGGCCGATAATTAAAATAAAGATGAAAATGATCATCTCGATAAAAGCAAACAGGCCCAGGCTTTGGAATTTAACGGCCCACGGGTACAGGTAAATTGTTTCCACGTCAAAGATCACGAAAAGCAGGGCATACAAAAAGTAGCCGGTCTTGAACTGCACCCAGGTGGGCCCGATCGTCTCCACGCCGCATTCGTACGTTTCGTACTTCTGAGCGAACTTTCGCCGCGGGCAAAGGAGCACGTTCGCGACCACTCCACCGATGCCGACGCCCAGACCGACTACCAGAAAAATAAGTACGGCTCCCCAATCAGACAGCACGCCTCTCCCCTCCTTTCTCCCATGTGAATTAAATAACCTGTTATCTTATATCTAACCTGCCTTTATACTCGCCTTCCACCTGCAGGTCTAACAGTCTAAACGCTCTATGCTTTTTGTTCCGGCTGATTTAATCTTTAGCTCCTCCCCATAACTTTCTTTTTCTTCCCGAAGAAGGTTTCTCACCGGGTAAAAGCCTGGCCGGTGCAAAGGGCACGGGCCGAAAAGGGACAGCTTTTCCAGGTGCTGGGCCGTAGCGTAGCCTTTATGGCTGGCAAAGCCATAGTCCGGGTAAAGATGATGAAAAAGGCGCATTAAATGATCCCGGGTAACCTTGGCTAAAATGGAAGCGGCAGCAATGGAAGCGCTCCGGCCGTCCCCCCCGGTAATTGCATACTGGACAAAGGCCAGGCCGGGGATCGAAAAACGGCCATCCACCAGCAGGCAGTGGGGAGCAGACGACAGCGCCTGCACGGCTCGCCGCATGGCTAAAAGCGTGGCGCTGTGAATGTTCAACCACGTGATCTCACTAACGGTGGCCAGGCCCACCGACCAATCAACGGCGACACTCTTAATTTCTGCCGCCAGCCTTTCCCGAGCTCCGGCGGAAAGCTTTTTAGAATCGTTTATCCCGGCTACTTTTCTTCCTTCCGGCAAAATTACCGCCGCCGCCACTACCGGTCCGGCCAATGGGCCGCGCCCCGCCTCATCGACCCCGGCGATTAACGTATAACCTTTTCCCCTCAACTCATTCTCATAATGAAAGAGATCCGGCATCGCGGGGTGCATCCTCCACTATAAGTATTTTTTCGAGCTAAACGTTCAAATCCCTGCTGGCTAAAAAGATTTTTTCTTAAGCTTAAGGAGTTGCCGGCGAGGAAATCCTTCATTTTGTTTTATGATTTTTCTTTTCCGTTTTCTCAAGGAGGGCTTTCCAGAGTGCACCTACCCAGCTTGCCGGTCCTGAACTCTTTTAAGATGTGCAAAGACGTTTTCTGCCGGTTAACCGCCCCGCCGCCGGCCAAAAAACCCCTCTTTCTCCCAATGAATTCGAGCAGGGGCTCAATTTCCAGAAGCTCGTCCGGCAGGCCGAAATATTCCCTTAATTCCTTCTCCTTGTTCACCGTCATCCAGGCCAATATCCAGGCGGCCACCGGCTCGGGGTCGAATAAATTCTCTCTGATCGCTCCGGTGGCGGCGAGTTTGACGGCCACCTCCTGATCCTCGAGCCTGGGCCAGAGGACCCCCGGAGTATCCAGCAGCTCCATCCTTTTCCCAATCCTGATCCACTGCTCTCCCCTGGTCAAGCCGGGAAACTGCCCGGTGCGCGCCGCCCGCCTCCCGGCGAGGCGGTTAATAAACATGGATTTCCCCACATTGGGTATCCCCACCACCATGCACCGGATTATCCTGTACTTCCCCGCGCTCCGCCGGGTGCTTTCGGCCCGCTCCAGGCGGAGCAATTCGCGATCAACCTCCTCCACGCAGGCCCCTTTGACCGATGCGCAGGGAATCGCCGTCACTCCTCGCTGCCGGAACCACTTTACCCAGGAGCCGGTCAGAACAGGGTCGGCGAGATCCGCCTTATTTAAAATGAGCAGGCTGGTCTTGCCGCCCAGAATATCGGCAATTAACGGACACCGGCTGCTCAGAGGGATGCGCGCGTCGACCAGTTCGAAAACCAGGTCAATTAATTTTAGCTTCTCTTTGATGATCCTTTTTGCCCCGGACATATGGCCGGCAAACCAATGGATCTCCATTGTCTTCACGCACCTAGTTTAAAAGCCTGATCCGGTGAAGCGGCCAGTAAATCATTAAAGCCTTGCCAATGATGTTTTTTTCCGGAAGGGGCCCCCAGTAACGGCTGTCTTCGCTGACGTTGCGGTTATCCCCAAGCATCAGGTAATGCCCCTCCGGTACGCGGATGGGGCCGTAGTCGCCGAAACGCAGGCCGGGAGGAAGGTATTTTTCAGGCACCTCCTGACCGTTGATATAAAGGCGGCTGTTTTTTAAAGCCACTGTTTCCCCGCCCAGGCCGACCAGTCTTTTCACGTAGTCGCGACTGGGGTCGCGCGGGTATTTAAAAACGACAATATCCCCTCTTTTCGGCTCCCAGAAGCGGTAGGCTATTTTGCTCACAATAATCCGATCCCCTTCCAAAAGGGTAGGAACCATCGAGCCCGAAGGTATATAAAAGGGCGCCAAAACAAATATTCTGATGATCGCGGCCAGCAGCACGGCAATGATGATCGATTCAAATATTTCCACCGCTGCCGATTTGCCTTTTGCCGGCGTAGAAAAAGACCCCACCGCGTTGCGGTCCTGTTCAACCTCCGGCACAAACCTCACCTCCGCACGGCAAAAAGGGACTGCTCCGCAGTCCCTTTTTGGAGTATAAGCGCTTATCTTCTTTCCTGAATACGGGTGGCTTTCCCCCGTAACTCGCGCAGGTAGTAGAGCCTGGCGCGCCGCACCCGGCCCTGGCGAACCACTTCGATCCGGCCAATTCTCGGGGAGTGAAGGGGAAATGTCCTCTCGACTCCTACTCCGTATGATACGCGCCGCACGGTAAAAGTCTCCCCCAGCCCACCGCCCCGGCGCCTGATAACAGTTCCTTCAAAAACTTGAATCCGCTCCCGGCCGCCTTCAATTACCTTAAAATGCACACGCACCGTGTCTCCGGGTCTGAAATCCGGAAGATCTGTTTTCATCTGTTCCTGCTCCAGTGATTGGATGAGATCCACCTTTAGCCCCCCTTTCTCCCATCTTATTGTCTAAGGCAGACCGCACAATCAACAGGAGTAATTATAACATAGTAAATTCCTGTTAGGCAAGATAATTCCTCAGGATATTTCCTGAATAAATTATTGCCGCCGGGCGTTTCGTTATTAATCCATCAATACTCTTGGAATGTACAGGGAAATATCCTCCCAGAAAATAAAAACCACCAGCGCAAAGATGAGAATCAAAATAAAAGGAAGGACGCCTTTCACTACCTCCTCCACTCTTTCCTTGGCCATTGCGCTGACGACAAATAAATTGAGCCCTACGGGCGGCGTAATCATGGCCAGCTCCATATTGACGGTCATCACGACCGCAAAATGAATCAGATCGATATTTAAAGCCTTGATCATCGGCAAGAGCAAGGGCAGGGTGATCAGGGTAATGGATACCGCCTCTAAAAAAGTGCCCATAATAAAGAACATGAGGTTGGTGGCAAAGAAGAAAGCGTACTTGTGCAACTGGTTTTCCGCAATCCAGTCGGCTATCTTGTGCGGCACCTGTTCGGCCGTTAAAAACAGCGCAAAAACCATCGCCGCGGCAATGATCAGAAAAATCATGGAAGATATGTTAATGGCCTCCCGGAAAATGATCCGGATATGGCCTGGCTTTAACTCGCGGTAAATAAACGCGGAAACGATAATGGTGTAAAAGACCGAAAGCACCGCTGCCTCTGTCGGCGTAACGACTCCTTTATAAATGGTTCCTAAAATAAAGAAAGGCAAAAATGCTCCCGGAAGCGCTTTTACAGTAGTCGTCCACCTTTCCCTCCAGCTGGCCGGTTCTCCCCTCCCGTATCCCTTAATTTTCGCGTAAATAACTGCGCTGGCAATCAACAGGCCGGCCAGAAAAAGGCCCGGCAAAAGCCCGCCCATGAAAAGCTTGCCGACGGATTCTTCCGCCACCACGCCGTACACGACCATGGTCACGCTGGGGGGGATGAGAATGCCCAGGGTGCCGGAAGCAGCAATCAGCCCCATCGCGTAGCGCTTGTCGTAGCCGCCTTCCAGCATGGCCGGCAGCATGATGGCTCCGATGGCGGCGGCCGTGGCCGGACTGGAGCCGGATATGGCGGCAAAAATGGCACAGGCGGCGATAGTGACCACCGCGAGTCCTCCCGGCAAATGGCCCAGCCAGGCCCTTAAGGCGGCGATTAGATATCTGGAGATGCCGCCGTGCGACATCAAGACGCCCGCGAAAACAAAGGCCGGAATGGCCATGAGCGGCGGCGAAAGTAAGGCGGCAAACATGCGCTGGACGATCATGTACATGGTGAAGTCGGTGGTGGTACCCAGGACAATCAGGGCGGCCACTGCCAGGCTTACCGCAATGGGAACGTTAAGCAAAAAAAGAAAAACAAAGATGCTAAAAAGCAGCACGGTCTCCATCGAGATGCAACCCCTTTCCCTGGGCTATTTCCCAATCGCGCCCGCCGTTTTTAAAATGAAAGAGCAGCTTGTCCAGGTAGCGAACAATGAACATTATACCGCTTACCGGCAGGACCAGGTTAACGATCCACAAAGGAAACTGGCTGTCCGCGGAAGCCTGTCCCGACCGCAGGTAATTGGCGACGAGCAGGTAGCCGTAATACGTATAGAAAATCGCAAAGGCGATCCCGATCAGGTGCGCGACCACACTGACCCAGCGCCTGATCGGAAGGGGGAGCAGCTGAAAAAACATCTCCACCTTGATGTGGTGGTTGTTGCGCAAGGCGACGGCAATGCCGCATAAGGTCCCCCAGATCACAAAATAGATGCTGAACTCATCCAGCAGCGACTGCGGCCGCCCGAAGACGTAACGAAGCACCACGTTGGTCATCACCAGGCTCAGCCCAAGAAAAAGCATCCCGCCGCTGAAATAGTCTTCAAAAGCGGTGTAAAATTTTTTAAAGGCTTCCAAAAAATCGACCCCCTTTTTTAAGGAAGCTCCCCGGCTTGCCTCCGGCAACAAAAAACGGGGACGAGCCCGTTTTAAGCCGCGGCCCGCCCCCGACAGTTCTCCTACTGGTTGCACTTTCTGGCGGCTTCGAGCAAGTCTTTGCCGATTTTATCTGCGTATTTTTCATACACCGGCTGCATGGCCTTCACGAAGGCCTCGCGGTCGGCGTCGGTAAGGACGTAAATTTCCATTTTGCCGCTATTCTTAAGTTTCTCGTAGCTCTTCTGGTTCAGCTCGTCCGCCAGCTTGCGTTCGTATTCGGTGGCCTCCTTCATGCATTCGGTGAACAGTTTTTGCTGTTCCGGCGTCAGGCTGTTCCAGAACTTCGTGTTGGTGAGCACGGCGTAATCAATTCGGCCGTGGTAAGAAACGGTCATGTATTTCTGGACTTCTTCGTACTTTTGCGTATCGATATTGTTAAAGGTGTTTTCCTGACCATCTACTGTTTTGTTCTGAAGGGCCTGGTAGACTTCGCCAAAAGCCATGGTCTGCGAACCGGCGCCCAGGGCCTTGAACTGGTCGTCCAGCACCCCGCCGCTCTGCGTGCGGAACTTCAGCCCTTTAAAGTCCTCCGGCTTCTTCAGCGGACGCTTGGAGTTTGTGAAATGCTTGCTGCCGTTGGGCCACCACGCGAGGCCGATGATCCCTTTGGACTCCAGCGATTTCAAAAGCTTTTGGCCGGCTTCTGAATCATGGAACTTGTAGGCGGCCTGGTCGTCCTTAAAGAGAAACGGCAAGTCGACAATCTGGAAGGCAGGGTTAAACCCGACCAGCTTGGTGACCGACGGGGCGATTAACTGAACGTTGTTGGCCTGCAGGGCTTCCAGTTCTTCCTTGTCTCCATACAGCTGCGAGGAAGGATAAACCTCTACCTTGAACTGTCCGTTGGATTTGCTTTCCAGCAGCTCTTTAAACTTTAAAGCCGCCTGCCCTTTGGGTGTCCCTTCCGCCACCACGTGGGAAAACTTCACCGCGATCTGCTTTTTTTCTTCCGCCGGCTGCTGGCCGGCAGGCTTCTGCCCCCCGCTGCAGGCCGCCGCTGCGAATACTAATGCCGCGCCAAGGGCCGCCACTAGAAGAATCCGCCACCAGTTTTTGCTCATTTTTCAAACCTCCTCCTTTTTTTGTTACAAAAACTCCGCCGAAAAACAATTATTCTTGCGAATCATATTGAAAAATCCGCTTTTTTTCACCTCCCGGGATGATTTTTGCTCTTTTTTGCTCATTTTTATTTCCTTGGACGATGAACGCCCTTTCTTTTATCCGTATCTTTCCCTGCGCAGAACTACGCTCAAAGAGCCCGCAGCGCCTCGATTAAGTCCGGCCCGATCACGGGCATAAACTGATCGTAGAGCGGCTCCCACACCTTCTTCCAGACCTGCCTTTCCTCTTCCGTCTGGACGTGAATTTTCACCTTTCCAGAAGCTTTAATTTCAGCAAGGTCGCGCTCGTTTAACTCCTGGGCTTCTTTCCTTTCCCAGGCGGTCACCTCGGCCATTGTTTCCTCTAAAATTTTTCGGGTATCTTCAGGGAGGGAGTGCCAGAACTTTTCATTGGTTAAAACCACGTAGCCCAGAAAGCCATGGTTGCTGATGGTTAGATAACGCTGCACCTCGTGAAACTTTTTTGACTTTATGTTGGAGGCGGTGTTTTCCTGGCCGTCCAGCATTCCGCTGGCGAGGGCTTTGTACACTTCGTTGAAAGGGAGCTGGACAGCCTTTGCCCCAAAAGAGCGAAACTGCTCTTCCAGCACATTGCTGTTCATCATGACTCGAAAGGTTAATCCGTAAAAGTCAGCAGGGTAAATGAGCGGGCGCCTGCTGTTGGTCATCTGCTTAAAACCGTTATCCCAGTACGCCAAAACCAGAAGATTTTTTTTGCCGATTGTGGCGGCTATTTTTTTTCCTATTTCGCCGTCTAAGGCCCGGTGCGCCTGTTCAACGCTGGCAAAAGCGTAAGGTAAGTCAAATATCTGCAATTCCGGAAAAATTTCCCCCAGTTTGGAATTGGCGGGAGCAATCAGCTGGACTTTATTTTCTTCCAGGGCAGTCAGTTCTTCTCCGTCCTTATATAAAACAGAATCAGGAAAAACCTGCACTTCCACCCGGCCGCCGGTACGCTCCGCCACCAGCCGGGCAAAGCGCAAGGCGGCCTGCCCCTTGGGCGTATCTTCGGCAACTACGTGAGAAAACTTAAGCACAATTTTCTCGCCGGGATTAACCTGTTCGCGATCGGGCCCTCTTTTTGCGCAGCCGGCAACTGCGGTCGAAGCCACGAGAATAATCAGACAGCAAAACCAGAGGCGCCTCACTTTTCAAAAGTTGCTCCTTTCAACCGCCCCGTTCATACGACCTGATTAATAATTCAGAAAATAAACCTATTATATTTTAATTAGTTTAATCAGATATTACAATATTCTGTCCATATTTATATTTATGGTCTTTTTGGTCTTCTAAAATTAAAGGAAATTAAAGGACCCTGTACTTTTTGACGGGACGGCCAACGGAGCCGTACTGCAACTCCAGCTCAACTTTGCCCTGCCGGCAAAGATACTCCAGGTAGCGCCTGGCGGTAACCCTGGCCAGGCCCATTTCCCCGGCTATTTCCTCCGCCGATAAAGACTGCTTTTGTTTGAGGAGATAAAGGAAGACCTGCCTTAAAGTGAGCTCGTTTAACCCCTTGGGCAAACCGTACAAATTGCCGTCAAAATTGCCGGTGGCTCCCCGGTTTAAAGTCAGGCCATCTAAATCCTCCTGTTGTAAAAAGGGTTTTTTGCTTAAGCGCTTCCTCAATAAGGCATAATTTTCCAAGGCTGCCTGGAGCCGCTGTAATTTAAAAGGCTTAATAATATAATCGATCGCCCCGTAGCGAAAAGAATTCTGAATGGTTTCGGCGTCGTGAGCCGCCGTAACCAGGATCACATCGGTGGGCAGGCCCTGCTTCCTGATTTCCCGCAGCGCAAAAACACCGCTCATATCGGGAAGATAAACGTCCAAAAGGGCAAGTGAGGGAGTCCGCTCCTTGATTATGGCCAGCGCTTCGCCGCCCGTTTTCGCCACTCCCACCACCTGAAAGCCGGCCACGGTATTAACAAAGCTGCGGTTTATCTCCATTACCATGGGGTCGTCTTCCACAATCACCACGTCAATCAGATCCACCAAGCCCCACCCCGCTTGCTTTAGGGTACAGTCAATAAAGAAAAGGACGTAAAGAAGGTTTTACGGATACTAAAAGCCGGCTATAAATTTTTTGGTATCCTCATTTCGATCTCCGTCCCTTTCTTTTGCCCGGACTTTATTTCCATAGTGCCCCCCAGGCGGTCAAGATGCACCTTCACCAGATAAAGGCCGAGGCCGCGCCCCTTCTCGGCTTTGGTCGAAACTCCCCGCTCAAAAATACGCTCCCTCAGCTCCTCCGGAATGCCGGGCCCGGAATCCCGAACGATAATCCGTAACTCATTTGACCCGTCAAAAATACCAAAGTAAATTTGCTTTTGAGAAGGTTCCAAATCTTTCACGGCCTCTAGGGCGTTTTCCAATAAATTACCCAGGATCACCACCAGATCGGAGGCATCCAGAAAAGGTGGCAGGGACAAAAGCCGGCTTTGGCGATCGATGCGCATGTTGATTTGAAGTTCTTTCGCCCTGCTGTACTTACCAAGTAAAAGCCCCGCGACGCTATATTCCCGGATGCGGCTGGTCAGGAAGTTGGTAATTTCCTCTTGTTCTTCCGTTACCTGAAAGATAAAATCAAGCGCCTGGTCGGACTTACCCAACTGAATGAGCCCCGCAATGGTATGGAGCTTATTCATATATTCGTGGTTCTGCACTCTTAAGGCTTCAATAAAAGTTTTTACGCCGGTCAACTCTTCCGCCAGGCGGTTTACTTCCGTCTTGTCGCGCAAAGTGGCGACGGCCCCCACAACCATTCCCTTTACTTTAATGGGCACGCAGTTGCTGATCACCGTCGTACCGTTAATGACCACTTCCCGGTTCAGCTCCGGCTGCCCATTTTTCAGAACGCAGGAGAGAAAATCCTTATTGATTACTTTGCGTACAGGCTGCCCGATTGCCTCTTGGCCAACCCCTAAAAGACGGTTCGCTTCGCTGTTGAGGAGAGTTATCCTTTCCTGCCTGTCGATAGCAATAATACCTTCTCCCATGGCCTGAAAAGTTGCGTTGCGCTCCTCTAAGAGCCGGCTGATTTCTTCCGGTTCCAGGCCAAACATGGCTCCTTTGATCCGATTGGCTAAAAACAGGGAGCCCAGCAAGCCCACCAAAAGCCCCACGGCTAGAGCAGGATAGATTTGCGGGTGAATCACCCTGAGCAGCTTGGGCGCCGTAGGGGTAAGCACGCCGACCACCACTACTCCTACCTGCCGCGTTCCCTCATCGGTTTTTACGGGTGTAAAAGCACGCACCGAAGGGCCCATGACCCCGGTGGCGTGAGAAATATACTCACCATCATTTAAGGCCGGTGCAATGTCTTCGTCCTCAAAGGGTTTTCCGATCCGCTCAGCCACGGGATGCGAATAACGTATTTTTTGCAGATCGACAATCACTATATAATCAACACCCGTAGCCAACCGGGTTTTTTCGGCAACCGGCTGGATTGCCTTCTCTCCGCCCGGCCTGCCTACATTATTTTGAATTGTCTCCATTTGGGCCAAAGTTCTGGCAATGGCGAGGGCGCGGTTGCCCATTTCTTGTTCCAGCAGTTCGGATATCCTTACGGCGGTAATCAACCCGCCAATGACAACGGCCAGGGCTACGGAGATAAAGGAAAGAACGGCCAGTTTGTGACGCAGGGAAAAATATTTTAATTTGCCGCCGGACATAAAAACACCTGCTAGATCACATAGTTGCCCTTTTCGCCGCGGGCTATTTTCCTGAAATTTTACGCTTCCCAAAAAGTTAAACAAGAAATTTCGACGAAAACTTTCCGAAAACCTCCTCACCCCAAAATAAAAAGAAGCTTCTTAATTTCCTTGTCGAAAAACCTCCTGATGAACAAGGTCGGCGTTCGTCCCTTGGCACAAAAAAATCATCAAAGCTGATCAAAAGTTTTCTCCATTACAAAATCCAAAAAGGTGTCCGTGGCATAATTATTGATCCAGTTTTGATAACGGGCCACGTACAGCTTTCTCTGCAGGTTAAGGTCTTCGACTAGAACTTCCTTCACCCTCCCCAAAAGCAGAGGTTCCTGTGCGGCCCAGAAGGAAACCACGCTCACCCCCAGGCCGGCCTGCACCGCCGTAATGATGGCTCTCGTGCTCCCCAGTTCCATGACAAGATTGCACTGCCCCAGCAAAATATCCCTGCTGGCCAGCCTGTCCTCAAGCGTTCGCCTGGTTCCGGAACCCGGCTCCCTTATAATCAGCGGCTCTTTCATCAACTCAGAAACACTCACCGCCTGTCTGGCTCCCCAGGGGTGGCCGGAAGGAACGATCAGAACGAGGCGATCATCTATCCAGGGCTGGCACTGGACTTCTTTTCCGGCAATGAAGACCCCCGTAAAGCCCAAATCTATTTCGCGATCAACGAGCCACTTTTCTACCTCCCCGCTGCCGCCTATCCGTAAGCTCACCTGGATGCCCGGGTAGCTGCGGCGGAAATCCCCGATGAGCAAAGGCAGCAAATATTCGCCGGGGATGGTGCTGGCGCCGATTACCAGCTGACCCCTCCTTAAGCCTTTTAAATCCTCCAGCCCGGACTTAATTTTGTAGAAATGGTTGACCATTTGCTTAACTTCCGGATACAATAAACGGCCTGCTTCGGTAAGGGCCACATTCTTCTCATCGCGCCAGAAAAGCTTGACGCCCAGCTCCTCCTCCAGAGCGCGGATCTGAAAACTGACCGCCGGCTGGCTCATATACAACTGCTTGGCCGCCCGGGTAAAACTCTTCAGTTCCGCCACCCAGAGGAAAACTTCTAACTGCCTTAAATTCATTAAAGTCACCCGTCCATTGCGTTCATAACTTCTTCGGCAGCACAAATTACGGCCAGCTTGACGTGCTCTTTAGTCAGGCCGCCCTGCAAGTAAACCGTATAGGGCTCCCTTACGGGAGCATCGGCGCTTAGTTCTAGCGAAGCGCCCTGGACAAACGTACCCGCCGCCATAATGACAGGATCGCCGTATCCCGGCAAAGAGGCCGGCTCCGGGCGGACGTGAGCATCCACCGGGGAGGTTTTTTGAATCCCCCGGCAAAAAGCCAGGAGGCGTTCCCGTGTACCCAGGGTGATGCTTTGGACAATATCCGTACGCTCTTCAGAATATGACGGCGAAACGGCAAAACCCAGCCGCTCAAAGAAGCGGGCGGCAAAAACCGCTCCTTGAAGGGCCTGGGCGACGACGTGCGGGGCGCAAAACAACCCCTGAAACAAGAGCCTTTGAAATTCCGGAGCGGGGCCTACCTCCGCCCCGATCCCCGGAGCCGTCCAGCGGTTGGCGGCCATTTCCACATACCGGGCCCGTCCCACCAGGTAGCCTCCGCTGGGGGCAAGCCCTCCCCCGGGGTTTTTAATTAAAGAGCCCGCCGCCAGGTCGGCGCCGATTGCCGGAGGTTCAATGGTTTCCACAAATTCCCCGTAACAGTTATCCACGCAGACGATAAGATCCGGTTTGTGTTTTTTAAGAAAGGAAATCAATTTTTTCATTTCCCTTAAAGGAAGGGAAGGACGCGCCGCATAGCCGCGCGATCTCTGAATAAAAACCGCTTTCGTCCGTTCGTTGACGGCCCGGCCAATTCCCTGCCAATCGGGGGAACCGTCCGGGAGCAGTTCCACCTGGCGGTAGAATACTCCCAGCTCTTGAAGGTTGCCCGGGGCGTCTCCCGCAATTCCAATCACGGCCTGGAGTGTATCGTACGGCAGGCCTTGAACGGCCAGCAATTCATCGCCGGGGCGCAAAATCCCGAAGAGGCAGAGAGCAAGCGCGTGCGTGCCGCTGACAATTTGACCCCTCACCAGCGCCCTCTCGGCGCCGAAAACTTCCGCGTACACTTTTTCCAACGCTTCCCGTCCCTGATCGCCATAACCGTAGCCCGTGGAGCCTTTCAGGTGAAAATCGCTTACCCGTGCGCGCCGAAAAGCATTCAGCACCCGCCGCTGATTAAGAAAGGCAGTTTGCTCGATTTTTTTGCAGACCGGCAGAATTTCTCTTTCTACCTCTGCAGCCAGGCCCATCAGGTATTTACCTGCCAAACCAGCACTCACCTCAAACTGTCCAGCCTTTTCATGGGCGATAACTATTTCAATAATTATGGCTATAACCTTTGCTTTGGTTCAGGTAAGGTAATATTCAAGTCAATAACTGTTCCGGGCCTTTAAAATATCTTCCCGCGTAATGGTCATCAACTCATCGCGGGTCACTCCTGTTTTTCTGACCAGGCGAACCGCCTGCTGCCTGATCGACCTTTCGATAAAATTGCGCACCAGCCGGGCATTGCCGTTGTGGCGGTGGGCAAGGGCCTCTTTTTCCAAAACCAGGCGCAGTTCTTCCCTGGCTCCAGCCGACAAAACATACTGTCTTTTGGACAGCATCAAATCCGCGATGGCCAGCAATTCGTCAATGGTGTAATCGGGAAAATTTAGGTGAATGGGGAAGCGGGAGCGCAGCCCGGGGTTGGCTCCGATAAACCAGTCCATCTCCTCGCGATAGCCGGCAAGAATCAAAATGAGATTGTCTTTATTGTCCTCCATCCCCTTCACCAGAACATCGATTGCTTCCTTCCCGAAGTCCTTCGCTCCGCCGCGCGCTAAAGAGTAAGCTTCATCAATAAACAAAACGCCCCCCAGGGCCTTTTTTAATTGCTCACGTGTTTTCTGGGCCGTGTGGCCGATATATTCGCCGACCAAATCCGCCCTTTCCACTTCCACCAGGTGCCCTTTCGGCAGCACACCGATTTCTTTAAAAAGCTTTCCGATAATCCTGGCCACCGTAGTTTTTCCCGTGCCCGGGTTGCCCTTAAAAACCATGTGGAGCACCTGGGGTTCCACCGGCAGCTTTTCCTTCTGGCGCTTTTTTTGAATCTCTACAAAAGCATAGATTTCCTCAATCAGCCTTTTTATTTCCCGTAACCCGATCAGGGAGTTTAACTCACTTAAAATCTCCTGCGCGCTCACGCAGCCAACAACCTCTGGTTTGTGTTCGGACTGCGGCTTCGCAGGCACTTTGGCGCCGTCGTTGTGCCACATTTTCACTTTGACCAAACGCCAGTCACCCCTGGGTTACCATTTTACTAAAAATTATACGCCCGATGATAACCCGCGTGACCTGGAAATAAAATAAGAAGACCCCTCGTCAAGACAAGAGGCCGCTTTAAAAAGTCTTTACGCCGGCTTGGTTTCCGCCAGGTTGAAACTAACGGGCTTGATGGGGCTGACGGTAGAAATGGCGTGCTTGTAAACCATCATCTGTTTGCCGTCGCTTTCCATGATGACGGTAAAATTATCGAAACCTTTAATGATTCCCTTCAATTGAAACCCGTTCACTAAAAAAATTGTTACCGGCAAGTTTTCCTTGCGCACTTGGTTAAGAAAAGCGTCCTGTAAATTTAACTGTGTTTTTGTCATGCAATGGCCCCTCCGTTGGAATTTTTTTCTTAAACAAGTCTTCTACATCTTTTTAAATACTCCTGCCGCGGGTTGAACAATTTCCCGGGCGAGATCTTTCACCGCCGGGAACCTTGCCACATCCAGCCATCTAATGCGCGGGTCCCTGCCGAACCAGGTCATTTGGCGTTTGGCAAAGCGGCGGGTATTGCGTTTCAATAGATAAATTGCTTCCGACAGGGTAAGTTTGCCCAACAAATATTGAGCTATTTCCTTGTAACCCAATCCCTGCATGGAAATCAAATCGGGACCGTATCCCCTTGCGAGCAGCCGCCGGACCTCTTCCACCAGCCCTGCCGCCAGCATTTTCTCTACCCTTTCCTCGATCCGGCGGTAGAGCAGGGCTCTTTCCATGGTTAAACCAAACACGGCCAGGTTATATTTTGGCCCGGCCTTTTTATTTTGCTGCCGGGAAACGGGTTGGCCGGTTAAATAGTAAACCTCCAGTGCGCGGATCACCCTTTTTAGGTTGTGCGGATGAATTTTGCGGGCAGCGGCCGGGTCTACCGCGCACAACCGCCGGTACATCTGGTCACCCCCCAAACTTTTCGCCTCTTCCTCTAACCGGCGGCGCAACTCGGCATCGAATCCCGGACGGGGAAAATCATAACGGTCAATTACCGCCCGCACGTACAGGCCGGTGCCGCCGACCAGCAAAGGAATCTTTCCCCGGCCGGCTATTTCCAGAATATGTCTTTCAGCCTGTTCCTGGTACAGGGCGACGCTGTATGGTTCATCGGGGTCAACGATATCGATCATGTAATGGGGCACGCCCTGGCGCTCTTCAAGCGAGGGCTTCGCCGTCCCAATGTCCATGTAGCGGTAAACGAGCATGGAATCGGCGGAAACAACTTCTCCATTTAACTGCTTAGCCACTTCCACACCTACGGCGGTCTTTCCGGTAGCCGTAGGACCGACAATGGCCAGCAAAGGGGGCAGAATATCCATAAAGGCAGTATTTCCCATACCCGGTGGTGTTTATTCATCCCACCTTACCCGTCCATTTTTGGTCCTTCGGAAATCCACTCCTGCCTTTTTTCGCGATCGTAACTATAATAAACGTCCGTTGCTTTGTCCTGTAAATAAACATAATGGTAGCCGGACATCTGCTTTCCTTCTTCGTACGCGTCGTAAGCTTCTTGATGACAGGCGGCGCAGGCGCTGAAAGGAACAGAAACGCAATAGGCGCGCGTGGGATGGCCAAAACCATGATCGGCCCTCGAATCGATAATTAAGTAACCCGGGCAGGAGGGGCAAAGCCTTAACTTTTCCACCTGCTCTTCATCAATGTAATCAGTATCGTAATAAATCCGCTTTTTGCGCTGGTAAAAACGGCCGCCGCCAAATAACTTTTCCACATCCACAGCGTTCCTCTTCTGCCATAATTCCCTTAGCTGGTCGACCATCTGGCGTACTTTGGCGGATCGCTCCGGGTTCTCCTGAAGCCGGCCCGGCCAGTAATCCGGCTCGCGTACGTTGGAGTAATCCTCGCCGGCCAGGGCCAGCAAAATGGCTAAATTAACGTAGGGCAGGGCGCTTTCAATGGCGTACCCCCCTTCCAGCACCGCCAGGTGGGGGTTGAGTTTTTTGGTGAAATCGGCGTATCCTTGCGCTGTAAAACGCATGCTTCCCAACGGGTCGGAGTAATGATTATCCTGTCCCGCGGAATTAATCACAAAATCCGGCTGAAAATCATTTAATACAGGCAGGACCAGGTTATCGACCACATAGTGAAATGTTTCGTCCGTCATGCCGGGCGGAAGCGGTATGTTCAACGTTCGGGCAAAGGCTTTAGGGCCTCCCAATTCGTTGGGAAATCCCGTTCCCGGGTAAATGGTCCGGCCGTCCTGGTGAAAGGAAATAAACAGCACATCCGGGTCATGATAAAAGATGTCCTGCGTCCCATCGCCGTGATGAACGTCCGAATCCACAATCGCCACCCTCTTGATGCCGTGGCGGCGGCGTAAATAATCAACCAGAATGGCTTCGTTGTTAATGTTGCAAAATCCCCGGTTGCCGTGGACAACCCGCATGGCGTGATGACCGGGAGGCCGCACAAGGGCAAAACCGTTTCTGATCTCCCCTGTGATAATGCGGTCACCCAGCAACATCGTCGCCCCGGCGGCGATTAGATGGGCCTCGGTCACCCTGCTCTGCACCCGGGGAACACAAAAGTGTACGCGGCTGATGTCGTGCATGGTGGCCAGGCGGGGAGGATATTCCAGGATCTGCGGTAAGTCCAGAACCCCCTCCTCAAAAATTTGATCCCTGGTATAGAGCAACCTTTCTTCCCTTTCCGGATGGGTGGGAGAAATGGCCCAGTCAAAAGCTGGAAAGAAGACGATGCCGGTTTTTTTAAGCCCCATCATTACTCACCTCGAACCCGACGTGATGCGTGATCCCCCGCTGGGACTGGACGACTACATCATAAAGACGCCCGACAGTAACCCAGTTGCGCACCAGATTAAAAACCTCGCGCCTGGTCACCTCTACTTCCTTTAAGTCTTTTTCCAGGCCGTATTTGGCAATCCGCTTGAAAAGCCACATTTTTGCCAGTTCGACGGCTTTGTTTTCGTCAAAATGACTTTCTTTGAGCTGGTCCTGGTAACCTTCTTCCAAAATGGTGTAAATCGCCTGTTCCGTATCGACCCGAAGGCTCACCTGCAAAGTAGGCCGGGCCACGGCGGCTCCGATGGCGTTGGCCACGGGAGCGTAAGGCGGAATGATCGGGGAGCAGCCCAGTCGGGCCGCGATTTGGGTGATGAAACCGGCGGCTCCCCCGCCCACGCCCACTACCGTGCTGGGGCGCACCTTCTTTTTTTGGAGGACTTCCCACACCCGGTAAGCAGGCTCCTGCTCCCACTGGGTAAACATCAACATAACTTCCCTGGCGATAAAATCACAAACAAAAGAGACGATGCGCCTGGCTACTTCTTCGTTGGTCAGGCCTAGCGGCCCCCCTAGCATGTTCATCGCCTCGCGGGCGCGTTCCTCGTCCCCCAGCATGGTGAGGCCCAACACCCTGAGCGCATCAGTGGGGGTGGGCATGGGCCCCCCCAAACAATAAGGCTCGCCCATCCGCTCAGAATAAACAATGATCTCCTTTCCTACGCGCTCACACACGCTGTCTCCGCCCATGGGGACTGATTTCACCGCGAGGGTACGCACGTGCGTAAGGTAATCGTTGATCCTCGCTCCTTTGGAAGATAACAAAGGCTGCCCGCCCAAAATCAGAGCCAGGTCTGTGGTAGTCCCCCCGATGTCAACCACCACGGATGTTTCCCCCTCGGGCGTCAAAGCCTGGACACCCAGCGTGCTGGCGGCAGGACCGCTAAAAATAGTCTCTATTGCCGCCTCCGGGGAATAAGAAAGAGGAAGGGTTCCTCCGTCAGCTTTTAAAATGAATACCGGTGCGTAAATATTCCGCTGAGCCAGCGCCTCCTGCACCGAACGAATAAAACCGCGGTATTTTTCCCTGGTCGCGCAGGCAAGAAAAGTGGAGACTACCCGGCGGGGAAAATTCAGCTGCCCGGAAACCTTGTGGCCAAGTTCACAATGCCAGTCAGGAAATTTTCCCCGCAGATGTCTTTCTACTTTTACCTCGTGGGCGTTGTTTCGCGAGGAGAACTTCCCGACTACCGCTATTTTCCGGTAATTCTTCGCGGCAAAGAGAGCAAGCGCCTTATCTACCTCTGATAAATCGACCGGGATAATTTCTCTCCCCCGGTAGTCTATGGCGCCGGGAATGATATATGTATCCGTGGGAAAATTATACGTTTTATAGCTTAATCCAGGGCCGGGCATAATCAAAAGGCCGACGCGATCGTATTTCTTTTCGACGATGAGATTGGTGATCATCGTTGTACTGAAAACTACTCTTTTAATCAGTTCAACAGGGACCCCTTGCCGGATAATCCTGTCAAAAGCTTCCAGAAGAGAAGAAAGCAGGTCTTCTTTCGTGGGCACTTTGGCCATCGCGCGCACAAAACCCTTTTCCAAAAGCACAGCGTCCGTAAAGGTGCCCCCCACATCAACCCCTACATACAAAACACCCACCCCCAAAGGCAGTTCAACCGGACCCATTCGCTTCTTGCGATCATGTTTTTGAAAAATGGAATTCTCCAATAAGGAGCTTAAATCCTTCTGATAAGCAAAATATTTCTTAAAGTTTACATCTGGTATTTTCAGGAATAAAATTTTAATTCACTGCGTGTTCTCTAAAACTCTTCCTTCCAGATGGGTAAGTTTGCCCCGCATGATCTCGACATCAATAAATCTTCCCACCAGCTCACGAGTGCCCGGGAAAACCACGAGTTTGTTCGTACGGGTTCTCCCGCTCAGCATCTGGGGGTTAGTCTTGCTTACTCCGTCAACCAGGACGTGGTGGATTTTTCCTTCTTCTCTTCTATTGATCTCTTTGGTGATCCTGTTCTGCTCTTCGATGAGGACCTTAATTCTTTCTCTTTTCACTTCTTCTTCCACCTGCCCGGGCATGCGCGCGGCCGGCGTTCCCGGACGGACGTTGTATATAAACATAAAGGCGCTGTCAAAGCGAACCTTTTCCACCAAATCTAAGGTTTGCGCAAAATCTATAGCGGTTTCGCCAGGGAAGCCGACCATAATATCGGTGGTAATGGCCACCCCCGGGATGTACTGCCGGATCTTGTTCACCAGTTCAAGATATTCTTCGCGGGTGTAGCCCCTGTTCATCATCCGCAAGACACGATTGCTGCCTGCCTGAACGGGAAGGTGAATGTGCTCGCAGACCTTCGTGCAGCGAGAAATCACTTCCATAAGGCGGGTGGTAAAATCCCGGGGGTGGGAAGTGGTAAAACGAATCCGCTCGATACCTTCTATTTTCTCGATTGCTTCCAGAAGACCGGCAAAGTCTATTTCATCCGGCAGGCCCCGCCCGTAGGAATTGACGTTTTGGCCAAGCAGCGTCACCTCTTTGTAGCCAAGGGCGGCCAGATCCTTTATTTCGGCCAAAATATTTTCGGGACGCCGGCTGCACTCCCTGCCCCGCACATAAGGAACAATGCAATAAGTGCAAAAATTATTGCATCCGTATGTAATTACCACCCAGGCCTTCACGCCGCTGGCCCGCCTGATGGGGAGACCCTCCGGCGCCGGGCTAAAACGTTGAATCAATTCCACGACGGCCTGCTGGCTCTCCTGAGCCCTTCCGATCAGCTCCTTCAGGCGGGGCAGGTTTTGGGTGCCAAAAACCAGGTCCACGTACGGAAAACGATCGATTATCTTTTTCGCCACTTCCTCCCGCTGAGTCATGCAGCCGCCAACACCAATGATCAAACCGGGTTTGTTCATTTTTAGCTTGCGTAAATTGCCAAGCAAGCCATAAACTTTATTTTCCGCCGTTTCTCTCACGCAGCAGGTATTAATCAGGATAACATCCGCCTCTTCTTTTGTTTCGGCAGGCTGGTAGCCCATTTCTTCCAGGATGCCAGCCATCACCTCGGAATCGTGCTCATTCATTTGACAGCCGTAGGTGATCGTCATATATTTCCTCGTGCGCTTATCCTTCGCCTCAACGTTTTGATTGCCCATGAGCGCTTTTCCCCTCAAGTGCAGACTGTACTGCAGTTTTTAATTATTGTATAAATTATATAGCACATCCGGCGAAGAAACAACGAAGGAGGCGCTTAAATACGGTGAGGGATCGCGCCTCCTTTTTTGTTTTCAAATGTATAAAAATGTATAAAAAGGAACCGCTATAAAGCTTTTTCCAGGTTTAACAATAACCATAAACTGTTGTCTTTTTTAACCACACCGCTTAAGTAATCTACGTCATCGCCGACAACGGACGGCGGCTCTACTTCGTTTTCCTGATAACGACCCACTTCGGTTACATTATCTACAATGATGCCTACTTTTTGACCCTTATATTCCACCACGATGATCCGCGTTGAGTCGTTGTATTCGCTGACGGGCAGATTAAGGCGCTTGTTCATGTTAATTACGGGAATAATGTTTCCCCTTAAATTGATAATTCCCTCTACGTAGTGCCTGGTGTTGGGCACCCGTGTAATGCTGGTCATCTTCACGATTTCCTGGGTCTGGTGAATAGGTAAAGCGTATTGCTGGTCGTTTAACTGGAAAATGACCAGTTGCCCTTCTTTGTTCATGGCTCTTGCGTTCCTCCTCTCGCCGCATTTTTGTGTTTTTGCTTACCTTGAAAAGCTCCTTGGACCCGCTGCCCGTTTGTCTTTCGCTCCAAGACTTTCCGGCCGACCTGATACTGCCGCCTTAATTATTGAATCAAACCTTTTCCAGCTCATTGCCTGGCTTGCGGCGCCTGAAGTTTTCTGCCGGAAAGCGCGGCTATTTTGTGCAGGTCGGCCATCATGGCAAAGAAATTTTCCGGAGTAAGCGATTGCGGCCCGTCGCAGAGCGCCTCCTGCGGGTTTGGGTGGACCTCGATGAGCAAACCGTCCGCCCCGGCGACCACGGCGGCGCGGGCCATTGCCGGAACGTAGCGCCATTTGCCGATGGCATGGCTGGGGTCCACAACTACCGGGAGGTGGCTTAAATGCTTAATCACCGGAACGGCGCAGATGTCTAAAACGTTCCGCGTGTACGTTTCAAAACTGCGAATGCCTCTTTCGCACAAAATTACCTGGTGATTTCCTCCCGCCATGATGTACTCGGCCGCCATCAACCACTCCTCGATGGTGGCGGAAAGTCCTCGCTTTAAGAGAATCGGCTTGTTCACGGAGGCGACTTCTTTTAACAGGGTAAAGTTTTGCATGTTGCGCGCACCGATTTGCAAAATGTCTGCGTATTCGGCAACGAGAGGGACGGCCCGGGTGTCCATTACCTCGGTGACAATATACAAACCGGTCGCCTCGCGCGCCTCGGCGAGGTACTCCAACCCTTCTTTTTCCAAACCCTGGAACGAGTAAGGGGAAGTGCGCGGCTTGTAAGCGCCTCCACGTAAGATAGTGGCCCCTGCCTCTTTTACCCGCTGCGCCACTTCCAGCAATTGCTCCCGGCTTTCCACCGCGCAGGGTCCAGCCATAACATGAATTACTTCGCCGCCAATTTCCAGATCTCCTACTTTAACGATCGTATCTTCCTGTTTAAATATTCGGCTGGCCAGTTTGTAAGGTTGAAGGATCGGCACAACTTTTTCTACCCCGTCCATGGCTTCCAGGCCGAGATCGCCTGCGCGCGTCCGGTCCCCAATGGCGCCGATGATCGTTCTTTCCACGCCCCGGGAGAGGTGTATTTGAAAGCCGGCCTTCTCCAGACGCCGGATTACGGCATTAATCTGCTCTTCATTAGCGTTATGAACCATTACAATCACCATCAGGTCCTGCTCCCTTCTTTAAGAAATGTCCTGCGCTCCAAAAGGTCTAAAACTTAAACCATAATAAATGCAGGAATATATGCAGGTAAAAACAAAAAGCACCCACAGGGGAGTGCCTCTACGGTGAAAAGCACATTACTACCGCCTCCCTGCCGTCCTTACCGTTCTTCCTGTTCCGCCTCTAACCTTTGCCGGTGAACAAAAATCAGCCATCCTGCACGTTTTATATGTTAACATAACGTTCTTTTGAGGGCAATCCCCTATTACCCTTCATTTAAAAAATTATTCTTTATTTTTTTAACCGAGGGCTGATTTTATGTCCCTTATTAATTTAGCCACGGCAAAATCAGCTAAAGAACCGTGTTCGGCAACGACGTTCACAATTGCGCTCCCCACCACCACAGCGTCGCAAAAAGGCGCCGCCTGCGCCGCCTGGCGCGGCCCGGCGATGCCAAAACCAATGGCGAGGGGCAAATTTATCTGCGCGCGCACCCTGGCGGTAAACTCCCCCAGATCGGTGCTGATGTGTTCGCGCGCGCCGGTAACGCCGGTAACGGAAACGCAGTAAACGAAGCCACGGGCGCACAACCCGATTTTCTTAAGACGCCGCTCGTTCGTGGTGGGAGCCACCAGAGGGATCAGCGCCAGTCCGCAAGAATCCGCTACCTCCAAAAGAGGTCCGGCTTCTTCGCAAGGAAGATCGGGAACAATCAAGCCATCCACGCCGGCCCCGACGGCATCCCGGACAAACTCCTCCCTGCCGTATTGGACGACAGGATTATAATAAGTCATCAAAATAAGCGGTATTTGCGTGCGCACGCGAATTTGCGAAGCCGCCTGGATGATCTGGGCCATGCGCACACCTCTTTCTAAGGCCCGCTGGGCAGCTTTTTGAATCGCGGCGCCGTCGGCAACGGGGTCGGAAAAAGGGATGCCCAGCTCAATGAAATCGGCTCCTGCCTGCTCCATTGTTTGGGCCAGGCGAACGGTTGTTTCCAGATCGGGGTCGCCGGCCATCACGTAAGTGATCAGCCCTTTTTTCTTCCCGGCGGCAAGTTGGTCAAATTTTCTTTTCATCCGGTTCTCAGCCGACACGAGCTTTACCCTCCAAAATTTTACTTACCGTCTCCACATCTTTATCCCCCCGGCCGGAGAGGTTTACCACGATCACCTGCTCAGGTGGCAAATCAGGTGCCATTTTAACGGCCTGGGCAAGCGCGTGGGCGCTTTCCAAAGCAGGAAGAATGCCTTCCGTGCGCGTTAACAAACAAAAGGCCTCTAGAGCTTCTTCATCGGTCACCGCCGTATAAACAACCCTGCCGCTTTCTTTTAAAAAGCTATGCTCGGGGCCCACTCCAGGATAGTCCAGGCCGGCAGAAATGGAATGGGCCAGGTTTATTTGACCATCCTCATCCTGCAAAACATAACTGAACGATCCGTGGAGCACTCCCGGCCGGCCGCAGCTTAAGGTAGCCGCGTGCAGGCCGGTAGCAAGGCCCCGGCCGGCCGCCTCAACGCCAATAAGCCGGACTTCTTCATCGTTTAAAAAGGAGTAAAATATCCCCAGCGAGTTGCTCCCCCCGCCCACGCAGGCCAGGACATAATCGGGCAAGCGGCCGGCGGTGCAGGCCATGATCTGCTCCTTGGTCTCCTCGCCGATGATCTTTTGAAAATCTCTAACCATCATGGGATAAGGGTGCGGGCCGGCTACCGACCCAATCAGGTAATAAGTAGTTTGCACATTGGTCACCCAATCGCGCAGGGCTTCGTTCATGGCGTCTTTGAGCGTTTTGCTGCCGGTGGTAACTGAGGCCACTTCCGCGCCCAGCAGGCGCATCCGGAAAACGTTTAATGCCTGCCGGGCCATATCCTCTTCTCCCATGTAAACGACGCACTCCAGACCGAAAAGGGCCGCCGCCGTGGCGGTGGCCACGCCGTGCTGCCCGGCTCCCGTTTCGGCGATGATCCGTTTTTTTCCCATCCGCCGGGCAAGCAAAATTTGCCCGATGGTATTGTTAATTTTGTGCGCCCCCGTATGGTTGAGATCTTCACGCTTCAAAAATATCCGCGCCCCACCGAGCTCTTTCGTCAGCCGTTCGGCAAAATATAACGGCGTAGGGCGCCCGACGTAATTTTTCAGGTAATAGTCCAGCTCCCGGCGAAACTCCGGGTCCTCCCGGACGGCCAGGTAGGCTTCCTCCAGCTCTTCCAAGGCGCTCATCAATGTTTCCGGCACATAGCGTCCGCCAAAACGCCCAAAATATCCGCGTTCATCCGGCAATTGCAGATCCATTTTCATATTCATCCCTCTTTTGCCTTTCTTATAAATGCTCTTATCTTTTCCTTATCCTTTCGCCCGTTTGTTTCTACCCCGCTGCTCACATCCACGCCGTAAGGCCGGGCGATCCGAACGGCTTTTTGTACATTTTCCGGGTTAAGCCCCCCGGCCAGGATGATCCTCGGCGCGCATCTTAAATCCTTGACCAGGCGCCAGTCAAAACATTTGCCGGTGCCTCCCGCCTGACCAGGAACGTAGGTGTCCAGCAGAACGGCGGCCACGTCATAGCTCTTCATCGTTTGCCGGAAATCTCCTTTCCCTACGGGAAAGGCCTTGATTACGGGAAAGCCGACCAGCCGGCAGTATTCGGGAGACTCTGACCCGTGCAGCTGAACGGCGTCCAGCCGGCAAAAGCCGGCTATTTCCCGTACCCGGGCAAGCGGCGCATCGACAAAAACGCCTACCTTTTTAACTTCCGGGGGCACCACACTGATTATTTGCGCGGCTTGCTCCGGCGTAACCCGCCGCCGGCTGTCGGCAAAAACGAACCCCAGCGCGTCCGCCCCGGCATGAACTGCCCAAAGGGCGGTTTCTGTATCCTGTATGCCGCAAATTTTCACCCAGACCACATTTTTCCCCCACTCACCTGCTATTCGTTCTAAAACGTCGCTTCAAATGTTTTCACACCGGTTATTGATCCTCGTTATGCCGTTGCCCATTTACTTCCCCTTCTTGCGCCCTTTATGCCTATTTGCCCCCCGCCTTAGTGCTCCTTGCCCAGCAGTTCCCTAATCTTTTTCGCCACGTCCGCGCTGCGCATGATGGCTTCCCCGACCAGGGCGCCGTCTACTCCCTGCTTCTGCAGGGCCAGCATGTGGGAGCGCTGACTGATGCCGCTTTCGCTCACCACGGCCACCCGCGGGTCGGTAATGTACAGCCGCAAAGAAAAGGTAGTTTTCAAATCGGTTTGAAAAGTGCGCAGGTCGCGGTTATTGATGCCGATGATGTCCGCGCCGGAATCCAGGGCGCGCGCAATCTCTTCCCTCGTATGTACCTCCACCAGGCAGCTTAAGCCCAGCTCCCGGGCCAGCTCTTGATACCTCCTCAGCTCGCGGTCGCTTAACACAGCCACAATTAATAAAATGGCGTCGCTCCCGCAAAAACGGCTCTCGTATATCTGGTAGGGGTCAACGATAAAATCCTTACGCAAGACAGGCAGAGTGGTTGCCTTCCTCACCGCGGCCACAAACTCCAGCTTGCCGCCGAAAAATTTTTCGTCCGTGAGCACGGAAATGGCCGCCGCGCCGGCTTGTGTGTACCGGCAGGCCAGATCCACCGGATCAAAAGCTTCCCGGATGACTCCCCTGGAAGGAGAGGCGCGCTTAATTTCGGCAATTAAGGCGATTCCGCTTCCATTGGCGCGCCTGAGCGCCCCGGCCAGCGCCCGGCAGGGGGGCATTTTCGCTATTTCCCTTTCCATCTCCGCCAACGAAAGGCCATCTTTGCGCCGGGCCACTTCTTGCCGCTTGTGCGCTACAATTTCTTCCAGGATCACAGGACGACCACCCGCTTTTTCTTCTTTTGGGTAAACTCCCGCAACTGCTCCAGCTTGGCCAGGGCCGCTCCTTCATCAATGCTCTGCGCGGCTTTTTTTAAGCCCTCGCCAAGGTCCTGAACAATCCCGGCCGCCAGCAGGGCAAAAGCGGCGTTGATTAAAACCACGTCCCTGCGCGGGCCGCGGGCGCCTTTTAAAACCTCCAGCGTAATGGCGGCGTTTTCCTCCGGCAAGCCGCCTTTTAACGCGGCAACCGGCGCCCTGGGGAGCCCGTAGTCCGCTGGATCGACGTTATATTTTTTTACCCCCGTGTGGTCAACTTCGCAGACAACCGCCGGGCCGGACAAAGAAATTTCATCCAGGCCGCCATCCCCGTGAACCACAAACGAACGGCACGTGCCCAGCCTGGCCAGCACCTTCCCCAGCTTTGCCGCCAGCCCCTCATGGTAAACCCCCACCACCTGCGCCGTAGCGCCGGCAGGATTGGTTAGCGGACCTAAAATATTAAAAACGGTGCGGATGCCGATCTCACGTCGCGGCCCTGCTGCATATTTCATCGCCCCGTGAAAAATAGGCGCAAACAAGAACGCGATGCCCAGTTCCTCCAGGCAGGCTTCCACCTGAACAGGTTCTAATTCCACGTTTACCTGCAGGGCTTCCAGCAGATCGGCCGAACCGCACCGGCTGGACACGGAACGGTTTCCGTGTTTGGCCACCGCCGCCCCCGCTCCGGCGACCACAAAAGCAACCGTAGTGGAAATATTAAACGTCTGCGCGCCGTCCCCGCCTGTGCCGCAGGTATCCACCACCACGGGCCGGCTGCAGCGTAAGGCAACGGACTTGCGGCGCATCGTCCGGACAAAACCGGTGATTTCTTCCACGGTTTCCCCTTTTAAGCGCAGGGCGGTGAGTAAAGCGGCGATCTGAGCGGAGCTCGCCTGGCCTTCCATAATCAACTCCATGACCCGCCCGGCTTCGTCCTCCGTCAAATCTTTCCCGCCAACCACCTGAGCAATTGCCTGCTTGATTATTTCCGTACTGCAACCCATTAACTTTCCTCCCCGAAAAAGTTTTGCTTTCTATGTCGCATCCAAGGCGCCGCGACAAAGCTTCCTTTTTAAGGTCAGCCCCGCTCCGAAAAGCTCTTTCTCTTTCTTCACCAGCGCCCGCTGTTATACTCTAAAAAATTCTCCAACAGCTTTAAACCGTGTTCCGTCAAAATGGACTCGGGGTGAAACTGAACCCCTTCCACGACCAGTTCGCGGTGCCGCAAGCCCATGATTTCCCCTTCCTGCGTCCAGGCGGAAACCTCCAGGCAGGAGGGCAAACTTTCCCTTTCGACGATCAGAGAATGGTAGCGGGTGGCGGTAAAGGGGGACGGTATTCCCTTGAAAACGCCCCGGCCATCGTGAAAGATCAACGAGGTCTTCCCGTGCATCAGACGCCCTGCCTGAACGACCCGCCCGCCAAAGCTCTGCCCGATGGCCTGGTGCCCTAAACAAACTCCCAGGATGGGAACCACCCCGCCCAGCCGCCGGATTACCTCCAGAGTAATCCCCGCACCCTCCGGCGCCCCCGGCCCGGGCGAAATGACCACGTGCGAGGGATTTAATTGGATAAGTTCCGGCACGCTGATCTGGTCGTTGCGCCAGACCCTGACCTGGGCCTTGAGCTGGCCCAAATACTGGACAAGATTATAGGTGAAGGAATCGTAGTTATCGATCATTACCAGCAGGTGAACCACCCTCTTCTAATTAACTTCACCATAATTTCAACTTCACTGCCCTTATTAATTGCTCGTGGATCTAATTTGTTCAGCAGTTTCGTGCGCGCATACTTCCAGGGTTTCCAGCAGGGCCCGCGCCTTATTTACCGTTTCCTCGTATTCCCTGGCCGGATCGGAATCCGCTACAATCCCCGCGCCGGCCTGCACATAGGCGTAACCCCGATGGAAAATAATGGTTCGGATGGTGATGGCGGTATCCAGATTGCCGTTAAAGCCGATGTAGCCAACGGCCCCGGCATACGGACCCCGCACGGTGGGCTCCAGCTCTTCAATAATTTCCATCGCCCGCACTTTGGGCGCGCCGGAAACGGTCCCCGCCGGAAAGCAGGCCTTTAAGGCGTCAAAGGCTCGGCGGCCGGGAGCCAGCAGCCCTTTCACCGACGACACCAGGTGCATCACGTGGGAATACCTTTCTATCGTTAAAAACTGCGGCACAGATACGCTGCCCGCTTCGCAGACCCGCCCCAGGTCGTTGCGCCCCAGGTCAACGAGCATGATGTGCTCGGCCCTTTCTTTAGGGTCGTTCTGCAATTCTTCGGCCAGCCGCAGATCGTCTTCGGGGCTGCCGCCCCGCGGCCGGGTGCCGGCGATCGGCCTGGTTTCCACGAGCTTTCCCTCCACCTTCACCAGCATTTCCGGCGAAGAGCCCGCCACCGCCAGATCGCCAAAGTTAAAGAAATATAAGTAAGGAGAGGGGTTTAAGGCACGCAGACGCCGGTAGACCGTAAAGGGGTCTCCGCGAAAGGGCTGGCGAAAGCGCTGGGAAAGCACCACCTGCAAAATGTCCCCCCGCCGGATGTATTCTTTTGCTTTTTTTACGCCCGCCAAAAAATTTTCCCGCGTGAGGTTGGTTTCCGCCCTGGATAAAAGCCCGCCTGCTCCGTTTCCGTCCCGGCAGTTTACGCCGTCGGCAAGCAGCCGGGTAAGGTTTCTTTCGGAACCATCGAGAGCAGCGAAAACTTCGTCGATTTTTTGGAGTGCCCGGGCGTAGGAGAGTTCCGGAGAATTTCCCGGAAAACTGTTGACGACTACGCGCAACGTCCGCCGCACGTGGTCAAAAATAAGCACCGTGCCGCAAAAAAGGAAATAGCAATCAGGCAACTCCAAATCATTTTTGCTTGCCGAGGGAAGTTTTTCCAGCCAGCGCACCAGATCGTAACCGAAATACCCTGCAGCGCCTCCAAAAAATCTTGGCAAGTCGGCAAAAACCGGCGCCTGATAAGATGCCACGAGCTTTTCGAGAAGATCAAAAGGATTGCCGGCCACTTTTTGCACAACGCCACTGGCGCGATTGTACACCCAGCCTGCTTTCCCGTGATGGCCGTAAACGAGGTAGGGATCAATGCCGATAAAGGAGTAGCGGGCCAACCTTTCTCCCCCCTCTACGCTTTCCAACAAAAAAGCGGGCTGGCCCGAAAAAACCTTCCAGAATACGGTAATGGGCGTCAGCGTATCGGCAACAAATTCGTGATAAACCGGAATCAAGTTGTATCGACTGCTTAACTTCAGGTATTCACCCAGCGATGGACTGTACAAGCAAACACTTCCTCTCCAAACGAAAATTGCGGCTCCATAAGCTCTTTGTTTCCTATTTCCCATTTCCCGATTTTAAGCCTGATTTCTAAAATAAAAAATCCGGCGCTGCAGACGAACGCCGGTTACCTGACAAAGCAAACCGAAAGTAAACCTCTCGCTCATCTCAACTCGCCTAAAACTACCTAAGCTAAACTAAGCTCATCAACTGTGAAATTTTTACTGGCTAAATAATAGCATATAACTGTATTTAATGTCAACTGGTTAATCAATTCCAGTCAGCTTTCTTCGCGTTTTTCCAGGTACCTTTCCAGTTTCCTTTTGACCCTTTGGAGCGCGTTGTCAATGGATTTGACGTGGCGCTTTAAGTCTTCGGCAATTTCCTGGTAGGATTTTCCTTCCAAGTAGGACATAAGCACCTTCCATTCCAGGGAGCTTAAAATTTCACCCATTTTTTCTTCAATGTCAAAAAACTCTTCTCTGCTGATAATCAATTCTTCTGGATCGGTTACCTTCGCGCCGGAAATAATATCCATGAGGGTGCGGTCTGATTCTTCATCGTAAATGGGCTTATTAAGAGAGATGTAGGAATTGAGCGGGATGTGTTTTTGCCGTGTGGCTGTTTTAATGGCCGTGATGATTTGCCGGGTTATGCACAGTTCAGCAAACGCCCGAAAGGAGGACAACTTGTCCAATCGAAAATCACGAATAGCCTTGTATAATCCGATCATGCCTTCCTGAATGATGTCTTCGCGGTCTGCCCCGATTAAAAAATACGAACGGGCTTTGGAACGAACAAAATTTTTATATTTGTTGATTAAATATTCAAGAGCGGCATCATCACCTTCCCGGGCAAACTCCACTACCTCCTCATCGGCCATTAACTGATAACAACCCGGAACCTCCATTTGAATATTCAGGTTCACGTTATCCCTCCCGCTTATCCTAAAAATCTATATTCTAATACTTACCAACAAATCATTATTCGTTTAACGGGAAAGGTGCCAACTTCTTCATAATCCCCGAAACAATCCATGCCTATTATAACTTAGGGTAAAAATTACGTCAAGAAAATGCTTCAGGTTTTTTTCCGCCGCCAGTTTTCTAAAACAGCGCGTATTTTTTCTTTTAAACGGTTTTCCAGATATGCTTGCGCAGGCAGTTCTGTGGTGTAATGACGTTCCCCTTCTTTCGTTTTCTGAATGATGCTTTCCAGCAACTCTTTAGGGGTTACGCGGTAGGCCCCCTCCCCCAGGATTATGCGCTGTTCTGCCCAATCGGAGGTGACGACGTACACGGTGTTCTCCTTAGACAGCTCGCCCGCCAGCTTCTCAATTAAGGAATCGGCCGTCTCCCCGAAAGTCGTGTAAATAATTTGCAGGCCCTGCGTCTCTACCGTGCGGGCAAAAGAGTCTTTAACCCTGTGGGCGTCAAAAACTAAAATGATCTGCATCCCGGTGAAAGCAGCGTGGTTGACCAGCAGATCAACCAACCTGGACCGGGCGACTTCCAGACCCAACTTTCTCAACTCGTGAAACTGCGGCCAGGCAAAAATTATATTGTAGCCGTCAACGATCAGGTACTCTCTCATGAGCAGCCATTCTCCTTTGCCGGAAAACCTCGTAAGCAAGCACGGCTGCCGCTACGGAAGCATTTAAAGAAGCGATGCACCCGGCCATTGGTAAACGCACCAGCAAATCGCAACTTTTCCGAACTTGCAGGCCAAGCCCCTTCCCTTCCCCGCCGATCACCAGGGCAACCGGGCCGTCCAGGCGAACGTTCCAAAAAATGTCCCGGGCAGAAAGATCCGCCCCGACGACCCAGATATTTCTCTGCTGGAGGTACCGGATGGTCTGGACCAGATTGGTTACCCGCGCTACCGGCAGGTATTCCGCCGCCCCCGCGGCGGCCTTGAAGGCTGCTGGCGTAAGCGCTGCCGAGCGGCGGGCGGGAATGATAATTCCGTGAGCACCTGCGGCTTCGGCGGTGCGGATGATGGCGCCCAGGTTATGGGGATCGGTTATTTCGTTTAACAGGATTAAAAAAGGGTCTTCCCCCTTGGCCAAAGCCAAAATTTCCTCAACCGAAACATATTCTTTTTCCGCGGCGAAAGCGACTACACCCTGATGAACCGTTTGGGGAGCCACTCTATCCAGATAAATACGTTCCACCTGCTGGACAGGAATGCACCTTTCCCGGGCCATCCGGTATATTTCATTGATTACCCCCCCGGTTACTCCCTTCGCCAGCAGGAGCTTATTGATGGGGCGGCCTCCCCGCAAGGCTTCCCGCACGGGGTTCCGGCCGGCCAGCACGTTCTTTGCCTTCAAGAAGAACTTCCCTCGCCCTGTCCCTTTATAATCATATCTATAATTTCACAAAGACGTTTATGTTCCCCTTTTAGATACAAAAAACCAATTAGCGCTTCCAGCGCCGTACTGTAATGGTAATTTTCCGGCGTCAGTCCTCTGGGCGGGTGCGCGCTCTTGGCGTTTCTCCCCCGCCTGGCGATTGCCCTCTCCTCTTCGCTCAGGCCGGGTTCCAGCCGGCGCATCGCTCCGGCCTGAAAATCCGCCCGGACGTATTTCACCGCTTCCCGGTGCAGTTTATCAATCCTGGTTATCCCGAGCGCGATCAGATGCCGGCGGATGGCCAGCTCGTAAACGGCATCCCCGAGGTAAGCTAAAACCAGCACCGGCATCTCTTCCGGTTTTAAACGAAACGAAACAGCAAACCCCCGTGCAATCATCTTCTTGTCAGCGATTAGCCTGCGCGCCCCTTCTTCCAGCGCGTTCCCTGGGGAGTGTCTTCTATTATTATGCCCAGCTCCTTTAAGCCGTCTCTGATCCGGTCGGCGGTGGCCCAGTCTTTTTTAGACCGCGCTTCCTGCCTGACCTGCAGGAGAAGTTCAATCAAGGACTGCGCCAGTTCTCCTTCCGGTGCCGGCTGTTCGTCAAGAATTATATTGCCCTGGGCATCCGTATGAAATATTCCTAGAACCTGGTTAAAGCCCGTAAACACCTCGAGAGTTTTGACCAGCGCCTCTTTACAGGGAACAGCTTCTTCCTGGAGGTAGGTGTTTGCTTCCCGGGCCAGGTCAAAATAAAAGCCGATCGCCAAAGCGGTGTTGAAATCGTCGTCCATGGCTTCCTCAAATTGCCCGCGTATGTTTTCTAGCCTGGCCAGGTATTTCCGATCACGGCTGGTTACTTCAGCGCGCAGCTCTCCGTGGAGGGCTCCACTCAGCGTCCGGAAGCTGTTTTTCAGGCGTTCCCAACCCCGGCCGGCGGCCGCAACTTTTTCGTCGTCGAAATCCAGCGGGCTGCGGTAATGGGTTGACAGCAGAAAGAACCGCACCACCAGCGGCGAGAATTTTTGCCGCACCTCCCGCACCAGGAAAAAGTTGCCCAGGGATTTAGACATTTTTTCCTGATTAACGGTAATAAAGCCGTTATGCATCCAGTAACGCGCAAAGGGCTCCCCAGTGGCCGCTTCGGACTGGGCAATCTCGTTCTCGTGGTGCGGGAAGACGAGATCCATTCCGCCGCCGTGGAGATCAAAATTTGCACCCAGGTACTTTAAGGACATGGCCGAGCATTCGATATGCCAGCCCGGCCGCCCCGGACCCCAGGGGCTTGGCCAGGAAGGCTCACCCGGTTTGGCCGCTTTCCAGAGAGCAAAATCCATCGGGCTTTTTTTCCGGGGATCGACCTCCACCCGCGCCCCGGCCAGCATTTCATCCAAAGATCTCCCGGAAAGCTTGCCGTACCCGGGGAAAGATTGGACATCAAAAAAAACGTCCCCCTCTCTAACGTAGGCCGCTCCTTTATTGATCAACGTCTCAATTAACCGGATAATATCCTCGATGTGCTCGGTAACTTTCGGGTGGATGTCAGCGCGTTTGACGTTCAAGGCGTCGGCGTCCTGGAAATATTCGGCCACGTATCTTTGGGAAAGTTTTAAGGGATCTTCTCCTTCTTCGATGGCGCGGTTGATGATTTTATCGTCGATATCCGTGAAATTTTGGACATACTTGACCTGAAAACCTTTATACTGGAAATAGCGGCGGACCGTGTCAAAAAAAACCAGCGGACGGGCGTTACCGATGTGAATGTAATTGTAAGTGGTCGGACCGCATACGTAGATATAGACTTTTCCCGGCTCTCGCGGGATAAATTTTTCTTTTCGATGCGTCAGGGTGTTGTATATTTCCATAGATTTTGAAAGACACTCCCTGGTATCAATTTTACGTCTTATTTCAGTAAACCTCACCTGGCGTTCGTCCCACGCGCTTGGTGATGCCCCTTATGGACGAACGCCAGGTTTCGCTGATCTAAAGCAAAGGTTATAGCCACGATTTTGCAAAGACTGGTCTAGGAAGCGCTCTTTTGAAGTTTTTCGGGCGCATTGTGCGCTCGCCCGGCAACACTCTCTTCCAGCTCGGTGATCCTTTTTTTCAAGTGGTCAATTTCCCCGTACAGGTTGTTGATTATTTCGGCAATGGGGTCGGGCAAAAGGTCATGCCGCAGGTCAACGGCGCCGTTCACTTTCTGGCCGTCGCGCACGACCACTCTTCCCGGTACACCGACAACGGTGCTGTTGGGCGGAACGTCCTTTAAAACTACAGACCCGGCACCTATTTTCGAGTTGTCGCCAACGGTAATCGAACCCAGGATTTTTGCGCCGGTGCTGATCACAACGTTATTTCCAATGGTCGGGTGGCGTTTGCCCTTTTCCTTGCCGGTGCCGCCCAGAGTTACTCCCTGGTAAATGGTAACGTTATTCCCTATCTCCGTCGTTTCACCGATCACCACCCCGGCACCGTGGTCGATAAAGAGGCCTTCTCCGATTTTGGCTCCGGGATGAATTTCAATCTGGGTTAGAAAACGTGAAATGTGGGAAATAAACCGGGCGATAAAAAACAACCGGCGGCGGTAAAAAAAGTGCGCTATCCGGTGGAAAATAATAGCGTGCAAACCAGGATAGCAGACCAGCACCTCCAGCAAATTCTTTGCCGCCGGGTCACGGTCGAAAACGGCTTGAATTTCCTTTTTTATGCTTCTCAACAAATAAGCAATTCCCTCCTTACGGGTCTTACGCCCCTTATTATATCACCGGAGGGACAAACTAAGCAACTTTTCATGCAAAAAACCACAGTCCGGCCTGAACTGTGGTTTTTCACCTGGCTTATTGTACTCGTTTTGAAAACTTAATGGTGCTTGAGCCTTTCCAGTTCTTCAAGCAATCGATCATTCAGTACGCGAATATACGTGCCCTTCATCCCCAGGGACTTGGACTCGATCACTCCCGCGCTCTCAAATTTACGCAGGGCGTTGACGATCACCGACCTGGTGATCCCCACGCGGTCGGCAATTTTACTGGCCACCAGCAGGCCCTCTTCGCCATCCAGCTCTTCAAAAATATGCTGCACAGCATCTAACTCGGAATAAGACAGGGTGCCGATGGCAATCTGGACGGCGGCCCTTTTGCGGGCCTCCTCTTCCATGCGCCCCGCCCGGGCCCGCAAGATTTCCATGCCGATGACGGTTGCGCCGTATTCGGCCAGGATGAGGTCCTCATCGGTGAAATGCGTGTCGAATTTGGCCAGCACCAGTGTCCCTAAACGCGATCCGGCGCCCACGATGGGCACCACAGTGGTTATCTTGTTATTGAATTTACAGCGAATTTCCGGGTTGAAAACACAGGCGTTATCTGTCTGACAAAAATTCGCGTGGGTTTCGTCCATCCGCAGTAAAGTGTCGTTATACTGCTGGGGGAACCCATCCGGGGACTCGACGTAATCACGCATAATGTCGCAGTAGAACCCCTTTAAGTAAGCGTAACCCAGCGCTTTGCCCCGACGGTCAATAATGTAAACGCTGCAGCCGATATTGTCGCTTAAAATAGCCGCAATCTCCCGGAAATCCACTGGATAACCAGCTGATTTTTGCAATAGCTTGTTCAAAGAACGTGTCTTTTCTAACAAGTTGCGCATTTTAAAAAATCGCACCCCCTTCTTTTTTAAATTATAAAATGTAACGGCTTAAGTCTTCATTTTTGACTATTTCCTCGAGCTTTTGACGGACGTATTCTTCCGTAATCGTGAAGGCTTTTCCAGATAAATCTGAAGCTTCGAAGGAAATGTCTTCAAGAAGTCTTTCCATAATGGTATGCAACCGCCGGGCGCCAATGTTTTCGGTTTGCTCATTAACAGTATAAGCTATTTTTGCGATTTCGACAAGAGAATTTTGCGAAAATTTTATTTCCACTCCTTCCGTGGCTAAAAGCGAAGTGTATTGCCTGATCAGGGAGTTGGCCGGTTCGGTGAGAATCTGTAAAAAATGTTCCTGGGTCAAGCTTTCCAGTTCCACCCGGATGGGAAAACGCCCCTGCAACTCAGGAATTAAGTCAGAAGGCTTGGTGACGTGAAAGGCCCCGGCGGCAATGAACAAAATGTGGTCTGTTTTTACCGGCCCGTACTTGGTCATCACGGTAGAGCCCTCAACAATGGGCAAAATGTCCCGCTGCACCCCTCCCCGGGAAACATCGGGGCCCGGGCCGCTTTCCCGCCCGGCAATCTTGTCTATTTCATCCAAGAACACGATCCCGTGTTCTTCCGCCCTTTTCACCGCCAGAGAGTGGACTTCGTCTAAGTCAATTAATTTCTGCGCCTCCTGGTGGGTTAAAATTTTCCGGGCTTCTTCAACGGTTACTTTTCTTTTCCGCTTTTTCTTGGGGAGAAGGTTGCCAAGCATGTCCTGCAGATTAATCCCCATCTCTTCGACGCCTGAAGCGGTAAAAACTTCCAGCATGGGCGGGGTGGAATCTTCCACTTCGATTTCTACGTATTCCTTTTCCAGCTCACCGCGCGCCAGCTTCTCCCGCAAGGTTTCCCGCTCGAACTGGATCCTCCGGATCCTTTGTTCCTGCAGATGGTCCGCCGGTTCTGCCTGCCTGGCCCCGCCAAAGAGCAGTTCCAGCGGGTTGCGGGAAGAGACCTCCTGCCTGGGGAGCGGAGCAAGCAGTTCAATAATTCTCTCTTCGGCCATGCGCCGCGCCTTCTCCTCCACCTGGGCCATTTTTTCCTGCTTGACCATGCGGACGGAGGTCTCGACGAGGTCGCGGATCATGCTGTCCACGTCCCGCCCCACGTAGCCGACTTCCGTAAATTTGGTCGCCTCCACCTTCACAAAGGGGGCCCTGACCAGTTTGGCCAGCCGGCGGGCAATTTCCGTTTTGCCCACTCCGGTAGGACCGATCATCAAGATGTTTTTGGGCATGACTTCGTCGCGAAGCTCTGGCGGTAATTTGCTGCGCCGGTACCGGTTGCGCAAGGCGATAGCCACCGCCTTTTTGGCCTTGTTTTGACCGACGATATATTTGTCCAGTTCCTGGACGATTTCCTTTGGAGTGAGCTCTTCCATGATTAACTACCTCCACCATCCAGTTCTTCTACAGTAATTTGTTCGTTCGTATAAACACATATGCCCGCGGCGATGGACAGCGCCTCCCGGGCTATTTGCGCCGCCGTTAGCTCGCTGTGCATAAGGAGCGCACGGGCCGCCGCCAGCGCGAAAGGGCCGCCCGAGCCGACGGCCACCACCCCGTCGTCGGGCTCGATGACCTCCCCCGAGCCGGAAAGAACGAGTAAATGCTCACGATCAGCAACAACCAACAACGCCTCCAGCCGCCGCAGGATGCGGTCCGTTCGCCAGTCTTTAGCCAGTTCCACGGCGGCCCGCAGGATATTGCCGTGATAGGACTCCAGTTTACCCTCGAACTTTTCAAACAGGGTGAAGGCATCGGCTACCGAGCCGGCGAAGCCCGCCAACACCCGGTTATTATACAGGCGCCTGATTTTTTTGGCCCGGTGTTTCAAGATGGTACTCTGCCCCAGCGTTACCTGGCCGTCACCAGCTAAGGCTACCTGATTTCCTTTCTTGACGGCGACAATTGTCGTGGCATGAAACATTCCTCACAACCTCCTTCGAATTCAGACGCCGCTCCCTTATGCTCTCGGGTGGCTTTTCCGGTAGACCTGCTTGAGCCTTTCTGTCGTTACGTGCGTGTAAACCTGGGTGGTGGACAGGCGGGCGTGGCCGAGCAGTTCCTGGACGGACCGGATATCCGCCCCCCTGTCCAGAAGATGCGTGGCAAATGAATGTCTTAGCGTATGGGGGCTCACCCGGCGTTCCAGCCCGCTCCGCTGAATATATTTAGCAACGATTTTGTACACCCCGCGGGCGGACAGGCGGCTGCCAAAGCAATTTAAAAACAGCGCCGGGCCGGGGTTGCCCCGCCCGGCCAAAACGGGCCTGCCCTTGCTCAGATAATTCTGCAAAGCGTCTTTTGCGGGCACGCCAAAAGGAACCATGCGCTCCTTTTTTCCCTTCCCGAGCACCCTGAGAAACCGGGCCGCCAAATCCACGTCATCCAGATTAAGGCCCACCAGCTCACTTACCCGCACTCCCGCCGCATAAAAAGTTTCCAGCAAAGCGCGGTCCCGCCAGGCCAGGGCACTCAACTCCCTGGGCGCTTCCACCAACAACCGGCAATCATCTTCAAAAAGAAAGGAAGGAAGGCGTTTTTGCAGGCGCAGATGGCTTACCCTGGTCCAGGGGTTGTCGGGAACCACACCTTCCCGGCTTAAAAACCGGAAGAAGGAGCGCCAGGCGGCCAGTTTGCGGTTAATGGTGGCCCGGGCCAGCCCCTGGCTTCTCAAGCCAGCCAGGTAAGCGCGCGCCGCGGCATGGTCTATATCGAAGGGCTGAAGGTTTGTTTCTTCTTTATTAAGCAAGCGCGCAAAAAACTCTAAGCCCTGCCAGAGGTCGTTTTGATAGTTTTTGAAGGTGTGCGCGGAGGCGTTTTTTTCAACCTGCAAGTAGTTAACAAAACTATCGATATGCGAGTACATGCAAGATCTCCTTTTTCTAACCCGCGGGCTGCCTGGCCCGACACTGTTGGGGCTTCTCAACAGGCGCAAGCGGCCCGTTCTTTTCGAAAAAGACGTCTTCTGGCGCTGTTTTCGACTTCCTTCGGTCGTCGGCCAACGAACCGTCCCGGGCCTCTCCGTTATCGCGGGCTTCTTTTTCCATCTGGAAGCCGCACTCCTCGCTGACGCACTTTAGCCGCTCAACCCCCTCGCGGCGGCCTTTTACCACCATCAGGCCCCCGCATTCCGGGCACTTTTCCCTGCTGGGTGCGTTGAAGACGACAAAGTCGCATTCCGGGTAGCGGGAGCAGCCGTAGAAACGCCGGCCCTTTTTGCTGCGCCGTTCAACCAGCTCGCCCGCGCAGTGCGGGCAGGGTATCCCGATAGAAGTGACTAGCGGCTTTGTCTGGCGGCACCCAGGAAAACCCGGGCAGGCCAGAAACTTCCCGTACCGCCCTACCTTGATTACCATATTCCGGCCGCATTCTTCGCAAACTTCCCTGGTAACTTCATCGGCAAGCTCAATTTTACCGATCTCTTCGCTGGCTTTTTCCACCGTCTTTTGAAAGGGGTAATAAAATTCTTCCAGCATCTTAATCCAGTCCAGTTCCCCTTCCTCAATCAGGTCCAGCTTTTCTTCCACGGTTGCCGTGAATTCCACGTCAATTATTTCCGGAAAGTACTTCTTCAGTAAATCCACGACGATCATCCCGAGTTCCGTGGGGATGAATTGCTTGTTTTCTCTGATCACGTAGCCTCTTTTTTGAATGGTTTCCACGATCGGCGCATAAGTGCTGGGCCGGCCGATGCCTTTTTCCTCGAGGGTTCTCACCAGGGTGGCGTCTGTGTAGCGAGGAGGGGGCTGGGTGAAATGCTGCTTGGGCTCCAAAGAAAGCAATTCCAGTTGATCGCCTTCCTTCAGCTTGGGAAGCAGGCGCTCATCTTCTTCTTGTTCGGGGTCGTCCCGGGACTCAATATAAACGCGCATGAAACCGGGAAATTTAATAATCGATCCGGTCGCCCGAAATAGATATTTTTTGGCGGCGATATCCACGCTGGTGGTTTCCAGAAGGGCAGGGCTCATCTGGCTGGCCAAAAAACGAGACCAAATAAGTTTATACAACCTATACTGGTCCTGGGTCAAGTATTTTTTTACCGCCTCGGGCTCCCGATAAATTGAGGTGGGGCGGATGGCCTCGTGGGCGTCCTGGATCCTTCCCTTCGTGACGGCTTTCCGCGGCTCCGCGGGGACATATTCGGGACCAAATCTTTCCTGGATGTAGGAACGCGCCTCGGCCTGGGCGGAATCCGCCACTCTGGCGGAATCGGTGCGGATATAGGTAACCAGCCCCACGGGTCCCTCTTCCCCCAGATCCAGCCCTTCGTATAACTGCTGCGCCACCATCATGGTGCGGCGGGCGGTAAAATTTAATTTGCGGTACGCCTCTTGCTGTAAGGTGCTGGTGGTAAAAGGAGGGGCCGGCTGGCGGGCTTTCAGCTGCCGACTGATTTTTTCCACCCGGTAAGCCGCGCCGTCCAGATCTTTTAAAATTTCCTCCAGGCGTGCGCGGTCCGGAATGTGCGCCTTTTCTTCATCAATTTTGAACAGGCGCGCTCCAAAGGATTTATTCTTTCTGACGCCTAAAACCGCCGTCAGCGTCCAGTACTCCTCCGGCACGAAGGCGTTGATTTCTTCCTCGCGGTCGCAGATCAGCCGGACGGCCACGGACTGAACACGCCCGGCGCTCAAACCCTTTTTTACCTTCTGCCACAAAAGCGGGCTCAGACTATACCCAACCAGGCGATCCAGAATCCGCCGCGCCTGCTGGGAGTTCACCCGGTTATAATCGATGGGGCGCGGGTTTTTAATGGCATTTTGCACGGCCTGCCTGGTTATTTCGTTAAATTCAATCCGGCAGGGCTGATCCCGGTTAATTTGCAGCAAATCCAACAAATGCCAGGCAATTGCCTCTCCTTCACGGTCGGGGTCGGGAGCCAGGTAAACCCGATCAACCTTTTTCGCAGCATTTTTTAATTCTCTGATAATCTCTCCTTTGCCGCGAATAGTTATATATCTGGGACGAAAATTTTCTTCCACCTGAACCCCTAACTCGCTCTTGGGCAAATCGCGAACATGGCCCATAGAAGCCTTGACCGTGTATTTTTTGCCTAAAAACTTCCCTAAACTCCTTGCCTTGGCCGGGGATTCCACAATCACGAGCGTCTTTGCCAAGCACAACCACTCCCTTTGCTAAAAAACTAACCGCAAATTTTTAGCCGGTACAACTATATTACTAAAGGCCGTTCATAAAAAAATTTATCCCGAAAGAATGCGCAATATAACTATGCAATATATAACTATAACTAGAGCAATGTACGCAGCACATAAAACTTGCCCGGCAATTGCCTGGCCAATCCTTTAATTTCCAGAAACATGAGGCAGGCCAGGATTTCCTGGACCGGCAGACGAGAGCGGGCCACCAATTCATCAAGATGCGCCGGCTCGTGAGAAAGCAACTGGAAAACAGTTTTTTCTTCCTTCGTTAGCTGGTGAAGCAGCGGCGCTTTTCCAGCGCCAGCTTTAAATAAAGAGCTCACGCCGATTTCTTCCAGAATATCTTCAACGCCTTCCACCAGACGGGCGCCCTGCTTGATTAACCGGTTCGGTCCTTTGCTCAAGGGACTGCCGATATTTCCCGGAACGGCCAGCACATCCCGGCCCTGCTCCAAAGCGCAATCGGCGGTAATCAACGCCCCGCTGCGCTCGCCCGCTTCCACCACCAGCGTAGCCTTACAAAGGCCGCTGATAATCCGGTTCCGGACGGGGAAGTGCCAGGCCTCCGGGGGCGATCCCGGCGCAAACTCACTGAGCACAGCACCCCCGGCCATAATTTTCTCCATCAGGCGCTGGTTTTCTCGGGGGTAGACAACGTCCACGCCGCAACCCAAGACGGCAACGGTGGGCCCTCCAGCGGACAGAGCCCCTACGTGGGCGCTGCTATCAATTCCCCTGGCCATGCCGCTGACCACGACAACGCCGGCGCGCGCTAGCTCGCCGGCCATCTTTTCCGCGACGGCAAGCCCGTACGGCGTAGGACGGCGGGAACCCACAATCGCCACCGCCAGGGCATCCGCCGGCGGCAACGTTCCCTTAACAAACAGACCTGGCGGCGGGTCGAAAATGCCGCGCAGCATTTCGGGGTAGGCAGGTTCGTCATAAAGAACGTAATCTATCTTTCCGTTTTCCAGCCGCTTGAGCTCCTCTCCAAGGTCAACCCGCGCCCTGCGTTGAGATATGGAAACGGCAGCTTCCCTGGAAAAGCCCCCGATTTCCACCAAATCACGTTCGGAAGCCAGCCAGGCTGCCCGCGCGGAACCAAAACGCTCCACCAAACTCCAAATGCGCTTGGCCATGCCGGAAAGAAGAACCTGCCACCCCAGCCAGTATACCTTTTCCTGCATTATGCACACCCCTAACCTCAATTGTCAAGGGCATTCGGGAGAAACGACCGAATTTCCTGCCTGCCTTAGTAACTTTTTCACAGATTTTTTTGCCGCCAAAGTTTTTCGATCATAAAATCTAATGACTGGATGGAGATGAGCATATCCCGGAACAAATCGCCAAACTCTTTTAAGCGCTCAAAAATGGTGTGCAGATTAAAAGAAGCCGGGAGAACATTCCTTGCTTCCACTTCCTGCCACGTTAAGGGTGTGGAAACGGGGGCTCCCGGCAGGGGTCTCAAGCTGTACGGAAAAGCGATCGTTTTGCCGCGGCCGTTTTGCAGGTAATCTATGTACACCTTCCCTTTTCTTTTTTCCACCTTGCGCTCAACGGTAGCTGCCGCCGGACAGCTTCGCGCAACCGCCTCGGCGATGTAGCGCATCAAAGGAACTACTGTCTTAAAATCGTACCGGGGCAGAAGGGGGATAAAAAGGTGCAGCCCGCTGGCGCCCGAGGTCTTCACGAAAGCCCGTAAATTAAACCAGGCCAGTGTCTGCCGAATAAGGAGGGCAACTTCCAGCACCTGCGCAAAAGCACCCCCGGGAGCCGGGTCAAGATCTAGAACGGCAATGTCGGGATAATCTATCTTTGGGGCAGTGGACAAAAAGGCGTGGATTTCGATGCAACCCTGGTTGGCCAGCCAGACCAGGGTGGCCAGATCATTGCAGATGATGTAGTTGATGGTTTTCTCCGTATGAACAACGGGGTAAGTCTTAATCCAGGACGGGGCATAATCCGGACATTCTTTTTGATAAAAAGCCTCCCCGTCAATTCCGTCGGGGTAACGCTTCAGAACCAGCGGCCGGTTGCGCAGGTAGGGGAGCAAGACGGGCGCTATGTCCGTATAGTACTTAATCAGGTGGGCTTTGGTTAAGCCCTCCGGCCAATAAATTTTTTCCAGATTGGTTAATTTTACTTTTCTCCCGGCGACGTTCACCGTTTTCTCTGCCGCGTTCCCAGTCAGCGCTATCCCCGCCCGTTTTTAGCGTTACCATTATCTATTGTTCCTTTAATTATTACTGCATATAACATATAAGGGCGCCGCCTAAAAACTCCGACGCCCCTTTTTGCATTACTTTTGAAAGCTTTATGCCCCCCAGATGCTCGGGAACCAGACACCAAAGCCGACGACGAGCAGAATCAAAATCAGGAATACCAGAAAAGCGAAGCTCCAGCCGCCATCCCACTGTAATTTGAGATCATCAGACATAAAGGAACCCCCTTTCTATCAGCAAATTTCTACACGGAAAATGTTATTTTTGCGGCGCACTCCAGGGCCAACACCAGAACCACGGGAAGATGATTATGATGATGATGA